>JBBSGM010000219.1:0-5417 GCA_038254065.1 Mycobacteriales bacterium
GCGTCAGGTGGTGGTGTTCGAGTCCAACGGCCGAAGGGCAACCCTCAAGATCTCCTTAGATGATCTCACGCTTGCATGTTCCAGCTTGCTTACCTGCGGTTTTGTGGGCCGCCTGGGGGTCGAACCCAGAACCCAAGGATTCTCGGACCGTTGCCGTGGTTGTTCGTGGATAGCACCGGTTACCTGCGGCTTTCGCGACTGCAAACGCTCGTCATCTGTGGTCATTTTCGGTTATCTGGATGGGTTTTGTGACCATAAAGTGTCCAAACGATCATCAGCTCAACGTGACCACCGACGAACTTGCATGCTGAGGGTTGCGTGGCGTCCCCTCGACCTGGCATCGCCCGACCACACGCCAGCCCGGGGGCAGCCCTCGACGGAACCGGAACGTGCGCCATCCCGCTCTGCCCCCGGGCTGGCGTGTGGTAGTCCTTGAGGGAGGTCGAGGGGACGCCATACCCTTGCCCACCGACCCACCACGGCACTTCTTCTGGCGGCTGGCCATCCCCGAGACCTGCCCGCCCGGCGAGGGCACGGGTCGCTGAGATTGACAAGATTTTCTGGGATTTATGAGCTTGATCTAACCTGTCGTGCTTGGTCGGGTGGCAGGATTTGAACCCACGGCCCCTCGCTCCCAAAGCCTCGGCAGGCCGTGTGCGGTGGTGTGCACTAGCGCGAGCACCTGCGCCGATGCGGTGGCGAAGCTTGCGAGCGATGGCTGCCGTCGGAGGTCGTTGCTACACGGCTGCTACATGGTCGACCTCGACATGGGCGTAGTCGCCGTACCAATCAGTGGCTACCGGGGAGTGGAACCCAGAACCCGCTGTTTCCAGATCAGCCATGTGGTGGCCAAGAAGTCGTAAAGCTTGCCGGTGTAGCTATTCACCACCTGTCAGGCCGAGCGTGAGTGCGGATCAGCGCTGGTGTGGATTTTCGCGGCGTGTCGGCTTGATCACTGTGTGGGTGTGCTGATCATGGTAGTTTGTGTCGGAGCTGCCGCCGGTGCATGCGGGGTCGTCGGTGGGGCAGCTGTGGGTGTTGGTGTTACATAAAGCCCCCGGTTATCGTCCAATTCTTTCAACGATTACGTCATAGACTGTTGCCGACGTGCCCATTTTGAGCAACGCTACGCGGTATTCCAGCTTTTCGCTGGTATCCTTATATCGAAAAACTGATTCGTACGACGTCGCAGTGTCGATGACCTCTTTTACTGAATAGAAGCGCTCGGATAGTTGCTGATTAGAGCCGTTGACGTCTAATCGAAGTATAGGTATGTCCTCGGCCACACCTTCTGGTGGCATTGCCGTTAAGTTGAATCGAACGCGATACGTTCCTGCCATTGGTAATGTTTCATATGGACCATATACAAGCTGGTCATAGCCATCCGATGCTGCGGTTCCCGAGAGAACCAGTCGATAAAGCGAAGTTCCTGCTTTTTCAACCGTTTGCGTCTTGCGTTCTCCCACTGAAGTCTGCCAGCTCGATGACTCCTCTGCGGGATAAAATCGTACGAAATATCGACTCATCCGCGACTTCATGCGCACGAGCGCGTAACACTGTCTTTGCACCTGCCGCGCGAATATGCGACCTTCCATGGTATCGGTTTCCTGGGCGAAGTCCCCTGCGTTCTGAGCTATAGCCTCCAACGTCCTCTCAAACAGGTCTTGAACCTTTTCACTTTGTCGCCACTGCCAAATTGCAAACCCGAAGCCGACAACACCAACTAGGCCAAATATGATGTTCATCAATTGATCCAAGGTATTTCCTCCAGGTGCTCGCGTCCGCCGTATCTTACAGATTGCACATGCGTTCCGCGCTGGAACGGCTGGCTCTGGTGGATGCCGCGGCGTCGTGGCTGTCCGAGCCCAACGGCGGAAACCAGCTGGCTCATGCGCTCCTCGGCGCGGCGTATACGGCCGAGGTCACCGCGGAGCATGCGTATCTGGCGCTGATCACCCCACCGGAGAACCCGGAGGATCATTCCGAGGGCCTGCCTTCGTAGAGGCCAATCCTTACGGGCGAGCGCCACCGGTCCAGGCTCACGCGCAGCGTGATCCCGCAGGGACACGAAGTGGCCTTGACCGGCGGTGATCGACCGTGACCAGGATTGTTGAACGGCACTCCCAACGCAGACGTCCCCGTCGCTCCCGATGACGACGACCCGAGGGCAGCTTCCGCCTCGCGACTGGCCCCTCGGCGTCACCAACTCGCCGACCAAGCCAACTCACTTCATGCTGGAGCTCGGCTGTCGAGGGCAAGCCGACCCGCACCGCTTATCTGGAGTCCTCAAGCGTCTGTCCATGACGTGCATGACCTGGGTTGAGTCCTTCCCGATCATCGTGGTGGATGCGGTTACCTTCCGCTGTCCATCACGGAGTGGGAGGTTCGATGCGCGTACAGCGGGTGGTCATGGGGGACTCGGAGGAAGAGTCGTGGACCTTGCTCGCGGAGGATCACGGTCCGGTCGAGTCGGTGGAGCGGTTCTTGTCCTATCTGGCCTCGATTGAGAAGTCACCGAACACGGTCAAGGCTTACGCCCATGATCTGAAGGACTGGTTCACCTACCTGGCCGGCCATGGGCTCGATTGGCGGCGGGCGACGCTGGAGGACGTCGCCGGGTTCGTGGCGTGGCTGCGGCTCCCGCTGGAGGCCCGTGCCGGGAAGGTCGCGGTGCTGCCGACTGTGGAGCATTATTGCTCGGCGTCCAGCGTGAACCGCAAGCTCGCGGCGTTGACCTCGTTTTGTGAATTCCACGCCCGGCACGGGGTCGCCTTGGCCGGGCTGCTGGTCACGATGCAGCCCGCGGGGCGTCGCGGGTCCGCAACGTCCTACAAGCCGTTTCTGCACCACATCAGCAAGGACGCGCCGCAGCGCCACCGGACGATCAAGCTGAAGACGTCCCGGCCGCGGCCGAAGGTGCTGACCGCTGAGCAGGCGCAGACGATCCTGGACGCCTGCGACCACCTGAGGGACCGCCTACTTTTTGCTCTTCTGCTGGACTGCGGGGTGAGGATCGGCGAGGCACTGGGCCTGCGGCACGAGGATCTGGAGATCGCTGAGCGGACCATCACCGTTCTGCCGCGGCCGAACGACAACCGGGCCCGCGCCAAGGCCGGTATCTCGCGGACGATCCCGTGCAGCGCCGAGCTGATGCGGTTGTATGTCGATTATCTCACCCGCGAGTACGGCTCGCTCGACTCCGACTATGTGTTCGTCAATCTCTGGGCGCAGCCGCACGGCCGGCCGCTGACCTACGCCGCCGTCTACGACCTGGTGCTACGGCTTCGCCGCCGCACTGGCATCGACTTCGAGCCCCATCAGTACCGGCACACCTACGCGACGTGGCTGTTGCGCAAGGGTGCCGGGGTGGAGAGCGTCAAGGAACTACTCGGTCATTCCTCGATCACCAGCACGGTCGATACTTATGGTCATCTCACGGTCGAGGACGCTCGCCAGACCTTGGAAGCCGCTGGCTGGTTCACTGGCCGGGAGGTTCGGTTGTGATCGGGGTTGCCGTTCCGCGGACGCGCGGCGGGGGCCGCCCGCTGGAGAAGCTGATAGGTGCTGTTCGTGCGGAGTTCCGCGCTGATCTCCTGACGCCTGCCGCTGATGATCCGGTCCTTGGCTGGAAGGCCTGCATCGCCGAGGGCTGCGGCAGGCCGAAGAGGAACGGCGGGATGTGCGATCCGCACTACGCACGCTGGAGGAGCCAGGGCAAGCCCGATCGGGCGGTGTTCCTCGCTGATCCAGGTCCCGCGGTCCGCGGGAAGGCGGCGCATCTTGGTGTGGCATTCATCGACTTCAGCGAACTTGGCCCGCGGGTTAAGCTCGAACTCCAGTACGCCGTTCAGTCTCGTTGGGACGAGCAGGCCACCGTCTTGTCTGTGGAGTTGGTGCGGCGGGTGGTCCGTCTGGTAGCGGGCACCGGCGCCACCTCATTGCTCGATCTCTCCAGGGCCGAGTGGGTGTCCACCGCGGAGCGGGCCCGGCTGAACGCGCGGCGACTGGCCGAGGCGACAACGTTCCTGATCTACGCGCGAGATCTGATCGAGGTCCTTGATGTCGGCGAAGGCTGGGAGGTGGAATATCCACGCGACGATTGGAGAGTCAGCAGGCTTCCCGGCGTGACCATCAATCCTTCAAGACCACGGGCCCGCAGCTACCTGCGCTTCGGAGGGATCAGCCAGCCGTGGCTGAAGGATCTGACAAAGAGGTGGGCGCGGTTCCGGGTAGCCTCGGGCCTGGCCATCGGAACCGCGACACACGACATCCGGGCACTGACGCTCTTCAGCGAGTTCCTGCGCACCGTGACGCCGGACGTCGGCAAGCTCGCCGACATCGATCGTGAACTTTTGGAACGCTACCTGGCCTGGATGAGCGGCTTGCCGGGAGCGGCGACGACCCGCCAGGAACGGGTCGGCAAACTTCAGGTGTTCTTCCAGGACATCCGCCGGCATCGCTGGGACGAGACCCTGCCCACCACCGCGGTGTTCTTCACCGGCGATGTCCCACGTCAAAGGCCCCGGCTACCGCGACACCTTGCCGAACACGTGATGGCCCAGGTCGAGCGGCCCGTCAACCTCGACCGCTGGTCAAGTCCCGAAGGCCGACTGCTGACGTTGATCCTCATCCGGTGCGGACTGCGGGCCTGCGACGGCTGCACCCTGCCCTTCGACTGCCTTCTCCACGACGGCCAGGGCGCACCCTACCTGCGCTACTACAACCAGAAGATGAAAAGGGAAGCCGCCGTTCCGATCGACGAAGAACTCCAGGCCGAGATCCGGGCGCAGCAGGCCCGTGTCCTTGAGCGCTGGCCCGCGGGCAACCCGAATCTGTTCCCCCGACCGCGCGCCAACGCCAACGGCCGACGTCCCCTCACCCCCGGCAGCTACCGTAAGATGCTGAACCGGTGGCTGGCGGACTGCGATGTCCGCGACGAGCGCGGTCGCCCGGCCCATCTGACTCCTCACCAGTGGCGGCACACATTCGCCACACGGTTGATCAACCGGGATGTGCCCCAGGAAGTCATCCGGGTCCTCCTCGACCACGACTCGACCGAGATGACGGCTCATTACGCTCGGATCACTGACCAGACGGTCCGGCGCCGGTGGGAACAGGCCACCAAGGTCAACATCAAGGGTGAGCACGTGACGCTCGACCCGGAGGGCCCGCTTGCCCAGGCCCAGTGGGCAAAGACCCGGTCCGGCATCGCCACCCAGACCCTGCCCAACGGCTACTGCGGCCTGCCGGTGCAAAAGAGTTGCCCGCACGCCAACGCCCCGTTGACCGAACTAACTGTCGAGTTTGGGCAGCTCCTGACGCTGTGCTGTGGTGGTGCCGGTAGCTTGCCCGCGTGATCAAGTCGGCGCAGACGGATAGGGACCTGTCCGGTCTCGTTGTACCCCGCACGGGGCAGC
>JBBSGM010000220.1:0-5182 GCA_038254065.1 Mycobacteriales bacterium
CCACCCGCCCTCGCCCCGACCTGAGCCCGAAACCCCGACACCCCCTCACCGCCGAACCATCACGGCGGCCCCGATCATGCCCCGACCAGGGCCGGAACCGGCACCTGAATGTTTACGTCCCGCCGTGGCACCTGCCCTTCCACGCCCTGCGGTGAGGTCAAAGCGATCTGAGGCATAGCCGCGGAGAACGCCTCCCACAACGGCGCCAATCCGTCATGGACGCGACTGAAACCTCGCCACTCGGAAAGTCGTCTGACGCGACTATCGATTGCCGGGATGGACAGGCCAAACACGATAACCAGTACCGAAAGGGCTGGAAGACCGACAGACAGCGCGCAGACAAGGGTAGAGAACGGCCCGGAGCAGAGCGGCTCGGCACGGACGGGACCGAGAACCGAGCGGATCACATACTGGATCTTGCTCCCGGTGTAGAGCAACCCAAGTAGGTAGCCAACGCCCATCACCGCCATACCAGCCCGAAGAGACCCGCGAGTGTTCAACACCGATCGAACGGCGAGTCCCACGAGATCGAGCAGCGCGGCACTGAGATAAAGCGAGTAGATCAGCGCGTAGATCACCAACCAGGTCTGACCGCGATAGTCGAACACTCCGATACCGATGGCAGGACGTGACCCGAACAAGAAGGTAATGACCAGACCGGCCAGAACCGACGCGAGCCACACGACACGAGGCCTAAGTCGCTGTCTCGCCTCAGCAGGGGGGTAACTGACATACAGCTGAAGTTGGACCAAACCGAAGGCGCCGATCAACGTACACAGATTTGAAAGCAGCCGACCCAGACTGGTAACTATCACGTTGGTGAGCGCTTGGGAAGCCGGCGCGATAAAGACGCACGCGAGGGCGACAGCCACGAGTTGAAGTACGATCGCCCCGCTACCGCCGTCGTGGTCCCGGCGCCATCGGATGACGCGGGGCAACGCCCCGAACACTGCTATCCCAGCCACCGCGAAGAAAAGCAGACTAATCACGAGAGCCCGCCTCCAAAAATTTGCTCGATCCGCACGCAATATTCCACTCCTGCTGGTGGCAGAAGCCGAGAAGTGATTTGGCTGGTACGGTTCTCAGCTGCGGCTAGCCGAATTAGGCACGCGATCAGCTCTGCTTCTTGCTCGTCACAGGCCGTGTAAGCTGATCGCGCTAACATATGCTGGATCAGTTCGGGCCGCACCGTCGGCACGAGTCTCTGCGCAGTTTCGATGGCCAGGGTATGATCTCCTCGGTGGTGGCTGAGCATATGTCCGATCTCGTGCAGAATGATGTGGCTCTGGTGTACGGCGCTGGTATGCGCCGCGTAGACGATGACGTCTCGGTCGCGTTCATGGATCCAGAGACCGCAGGGACCGCTGGCGATCTTTGCGGTCTCGTGCAGGTCGATTGGTCGGCCTCGATGCTGTTCCAGCCGATCAAGAAGTGCGTTGAGGTCGAAGGGACGTGGGATGCCAACCGTCTCATCGAGCTCGCGAACCCTCTCATTACATTGCCGGTGCAGCTCACTGTACCGCATGTTGGTCGCCTCCTTAGGTCCCCGTTTTCCGACAACATTCTTTGTGGTGGTACTCGTCGACGCGAGACGTGCGCACGTATGGTGAGTGAGGGGGCTCATAATGCCATCATCAAACGTCATCGTGGCGCTGCGATCACCGATCGGGGTCGGCGTCGGGGTCGGATCGACGCCGCCTGTTCGGGTGACTCGTGCGCCCCTCATACTGGCTAAGTTCCTCAATGATCGCCGCCACGGAACGACGAGCTTCGGCACTCAGCTCCAGTGTGCGTAGCGCCAGATCCTTGACCTCTTTGTCGCGGATAACGCTGAGCAGCGCAATCTCTTCGTCAACGAGCGCGGCCTGTGTGTCGTCGAAGAAGTAGGCTACTGGAACTCCGAAGAATTTCGCGAGCGCTTCAAGGTGTTGCTTGGTCGGATTGTCTCGCCGCCCGCGGTGGAGCTGGTTGAGGTACTGCGCGGAGATGGTGGGGCCACCTTGCGCCCGTATGCCGTCGGCGATCTCATCGTAACTGTATGGTCCGCGTCCGCTCGGGTGCACGGTCGCCAGCAGGTGATCTACCCGTGCTGCCAGGGTCGAGTTCTCGTCGGCCACGACCGGTGCTCCTCCTTGCTGCGATGACTGCACTGTCGATCGCCGTTCTGCGCCAGCAGCTCTCGGGTGGAGTCTCCACGCTGGCAGGCTTGTCTGCGGGCTACTCCGCCAGGGTAGGCGAGTATCGCGCCTGCTGCGGGAGGGGTGCTCCCGGTCAGCGTGGCCTCTCGGTCACCAGCAAGCAAGTCATCCACGACCACTGTGGGAGACCACTTGCTCCATGATCTCAAGATGCTGGGAGGCTTGACATGGTAGACACATGCCAGCATATTGATACAAGGCTGGATCCGCTAGTAGATGGAGCAACGCTAGGTGACGATCACAGACCTGCGGTACCTCGGAGCCGACCGGGATCGACGTGGAGCCGGCGTGGTCGACGACCCACCTCTGGCTGATCGAACAGGTTGCCTAATGGTCGGCAATGACAACCTTGCCATGATCATTAATAGGGGGACCGGCGTCACTGCCCATCTCGGGATGGTCGATACCGGTTATCTGTCGGGCCGCTGGACGTGGGATGCCGACGCCGCGCAGACGAGTCCGTCATGCGCTCAAGTGGTGGGCTGGTCATGACTCGACGGCTCAGGCGTCGCTCTGACCGGGAGACCAACCAACGACCAGCGTGGTTGGTTGCTCCGGGTTATGACCCTTCCGACCCCGCCAGCGCTCTGGATCATGCAAGTGTCCCAGTAGTTCTAGCCGTCGAAGAGGCGCAGGCCACCCAGCGCAGGACCGCTGGGACCGGTCATGACGAGGACGCCGGCACCGTACACGCGGTGGCGGCGGGCGGAAGCGGCCCGGGCCACGGGCCAGCAGCAGCTGATCCCCGGCAATCCCCGGCTGGGCACGACCCGGGGGAACCGACCGACACCGATACCGCGGGCCGCGTCAGCCCTCCGAACCCCCCGACGAGGGGGGTTCCAGGCCCTCACCCCGAGCGCCGGGCGCGTGGTGAGCAGCAACCGCTCCCACCACTGATGGTCCCGCTGCATCCCGGGACCCGGCTGGCCGCCCAGGGCGGCACGCCGCTGTGGCTCCCTCCTCCGTCTGTGGTGCGGCGCGAGCCGCGGCCGCGCAACGGGCACCTGCGCAGCGACCCAGCAGCAGCACAACAACGGCCCGACGCCGCACCCGACCGGCGAGCGTTGCCCGTACCGCTGAACGGACAGTCGCCTCCGAAGGTGCACCGCTCGGCCTCGGCGTTGCTGGAACGGTCGATCGCGGCGCGCGACCCGATCGGGAAAGCAGAGGCCGTCGCGTTCGCCGCCCGGTTCGTCGCGGACTACCTGTCCTGGGACGAGGACGACCCCACCCGACGTGCTGAGGTACTGCGCGGTTACCTCACCGATCCCGCCGCCGCGACATTGGGCTGGTCGGGCAGCGGCCGTCAACGCGCCGACCTGGTGCTGGCGGGCCGCACCATGCGCACCTCCGACGACGTGATCGTCGTCGAGGTCACCGCACGCGTCGTCGTCTACCACCGCATCGGTCCGCAGACGACCAGCACCGAGGCCTCATCCGAACCAGCGCCCCCTCCGCTCACCGCGGTGGGCCCGTCCTGCGCACCGCCCCCTCACGCCCCCGACTGGCAGGCCGGCGCGGCGCACTGGAGACAAATCGCACCCCCGATCACCCGCGACCACACCGGCCACCTGGCGGTCCTGGTCGATAACCCTCCCTACTCCGACGACCACCACTGAGCCGGATCGAGGCCCCCCTCATGCAGACCAACAATGCGCCCGACGTGTGGGCGGCCGACCCCGCACTGTCGCCGTGGCGGCCCCAGGACCCGCCGCCACCAGCGGTGCCCCCACTACCCACCCACCCCGCAGCCGCGCGCGCGGAATCCCCACCGCCGGAACCAGGACGAATGGGGAGCCCGACCGCGGCCCCGGAGCACGACTCAACCCGGCCATCCTCAGCACCGCCGTCGGGCCCGGGATCACCACCGGCGAACTCGAGTCCGCCGGCCCAACCTGCGCCGGCGGCGGGCCGTGCCCTGGCCACGGTTGAGCCGGGCCGGGCCGACACCGGAGCGCGGCCACCCGCCGGCTCCGCGCAGGTGGCGGTGACGGCGGAGGTGTTGTCGAACCAGCTGATGGTGCGCAGCCGACACAGCCGGCCGACCACAGGTCTACGAGCGGTGATCTACACGGCGACCCGGGGCCGGATCAACCCCGGCCTGTCACCAGCAGAGCTCGACCGGCGGCAGAAAGTTGCCCGGATCACGACGCAGCTCGGTGGCTGGCACACGATCACCGTCGCGAGCATGAAAGGCGGGGTCGGCAAGACCACCGTGGCGGCGCTGCTGGGGCTGGTGCTGGCCGAGCACCGCGGTGACCGGGTCGTGGCCCTGGACGCGAACCCCGACGCCGGGACCCTCGCCGACCGGGTGCTGGGCGCACCGGCGCTCTACACCGTGCGGGACCTCCTCGACAACATCGCCACGATCGAGTCCCTGACCGACATCACCCGCTACACGTCCTTGGCCGGGCGGCTGCAGGTGCTGGCCTCCGAGCAGGACCCGGCGATGTCGCAGGCGTTCAACCGCACCGAGTACGAGCAGATCCTCGCCGTGCTACGGCGCTTCTACAACATCATCATCACCGACAGCGGCACCGGGCTGATCCACTCGGCGATGGCCGGTGCGTTGGACGCCACCCGCACCCTCGTGATCGTCGGGGCACCCACCGTGGACGGCGGCTCGCGGGCCAGCAAAACCCTGGACTGGCTCACCGCCCACGGCTACGACGACCTCGTCAGCGGCGCCGTGGTCGCCCTGTCGTGTGACCGGTCGTCCCCCCAGATCCCCCGCGCCGCGGTCCTGGACCACTTCGCCGCCCGCTGCCGGGCGGTCGTGGAAATACCCCAGGACCCGCACCTGACCACCGGCGGGGTCCTCGAGCTCGACCAACTCCGCGAACCCACCCGCGACGCCGCCCTCACCCTGGGCGCGCACGTGGCAGACCAGTTCGGCCGCCACCACCGGGAGACGCCGTGACCCGCGCCCGGACGCGGAGCGGGGTGCTGGCCGCGGCACTCACCGCCGCATCCGCGTTCACCGC
>JBBSGM010000221.1:0-5141 GCA_038254065.1 Mycobacteriales bacterium
CCTGCCCGCAGGCGCCTTCGCCGGCAGCCCCCAGGACGCACTCGACTGCGCCTGCAATCTGCACCTGATCCACACCGACCCCTGAGCCAGGGGCGGACGCCACCACACCCCCGACGAACTTACGGGCGCGACCACTTAGGCGCCCGGCACGTTGCCTGCGAGGTGGGTGGCGATGATGTCCTCAGTCTGCGCGTGGAGCTGCTCGCGGTCGTCGAGCAGCTCCACCAGGGGGCTCGTGGGCGACGACGGTGTGGACCTGCTCGGGGTGGGCCTGTACGAGGGCCAGGGCGCTCACGGCGCCGTCGCTGGAACCGAGGACCGCGGCCGGGCCGGCGTCGAGGTGGGTGAGGAGCCGGGACAGGTCCTCGGCGCGCATCTGCGGGGTCGAGTCCCGGTCCGGATCGGCGACGATGCTGCGGTGGATACCCCTCGGGTCGGCGGTGAGCACGGTGTGGTCGACGGCGAGCAAGTCGGCCAACGGCGCGAACGCCGAGGCGTCCATCGGGGCGCCGACGAGCACCACCAGGGGCCCTTGGCCCCGCACCTCGTAGTGCAGTCGCGCGTCGGGGACCTCAAGGGACCCGGCGGTGGCGGTCGTCGTGTGGTTCATCAGAGCCTCCTGGAACAGGCGGTGGTGCTCGGTCGGGAAACGAGACTCCCGCCGTGGGGCAGAATCATCGCGCGTGAGCGAAAACGTCACGCAGACCGCGGACCCGAGGCCCGACGACGACGAGGGCTGGGCCCTCGCCCGGGCGCGGGCCGGCGACACCGGTGTCAACCCTCACGCGCCGGCAGGGCGGTCGATCCGGTACACGTAGTGGTCCCTGGGGTCGAGCGGGTTGTCCGGTTCCAGGTCGCCGGTCGCGATCCGGCGGAAGCCGGCGTGCTCCAGGGCCCGCCACGACGCCCGGTTCCCTGTACTGACCGGAACGACGACGGCGGCCGCGCCCGGGTACTCCGCCCAACTCGCGGCCACGAACTCGGCGATCATTGCCGACCCCTGCCGACGACCACGGCTGGCCGGATCTCCGATGAGGTAGTCGATGCTCAGCGCCCCGGGCGGCAGCACACAGACCGTCGACAGTTCTTCGACGTACTCCGGGTAGGCGGCGATCTCGTACCGCTGGATCAGACCGAAGGGCTGTCCCGCGGTCGCGGCGAGGAACATCGTCGTGGAGTCGGTCCTGTCGACGCTGGGACCGAAGTCGCGTTCGATAGCCTCCGCCGACACCTCGTGGTTCCACCACCTTGCCACGAGCGGGTCACCCAGCCAGGCCGACAGCAGCGGGAAGTCGGCCCGTCGCAACGGCTCGAAAGTGATCGAGGTGGCCACCACGTCAGCAGGCTACCGACGCCATCCTCAGCGACCGACGCAATTTGCTGACGACGACCCCCAGGGCTCGCCGACGCAGACCCTGGCCCGTGCCATCTCGCCCAGCCCGGCCGAGGTGGATCACAGCGTGGTCGAGTCGTCCCGAGCGATCCCACCAGCAGGGATCGTCGAACTGGTCACCTTCGTCTCGGTACTACAGATGCTGCACCGGCTCTCGAGCTTCTACTCGACGACTGCCGCGGACACGGTGTGAGCGAACGGTGCCGAACGCAGACTCGACCAGGTCCTCCGATCCTGGCCGCCTGTGTCCGCCGCTGGACCTCCTGCGCCGACGGACCCTGCTCGCGGTGACCGCCCACGCCCTGCTCGCGGTGATCACCGCGAACGAGCACACCGACCGGTCCGCACCGGACGGGCTGATCGCGCTGACCTGTTGCGAGGTCCGCCGACTGTTCACCATCTACGTCAGCGAGCCTGGCCGGGCCCTGGCCTGCGCCGAGGCCTGGTCACACCGGGCCGCCGTCATCAGCACCGCGCCCGCGACAGCCAATACCAGCGCCAGCTACCGGCGCCGCGGCGTCGACGTCGTGATCGCAGACGAACCGCACCTCAGGCGGCGCCCAGCCGGACGGCCTCGACGTCCTCGGCGGTGAGGGCCGGGAACGACTCCAGGATCTGCTCGACGGTGCGCCCGGCGTCCAGGTAGCGCTTCACCGTCTCGACCGGCACGCGAGTGCCAGCGAGAACAGGCTTGGAGCCCATGGCACCGCGGCGCCGCTCAACCTTCCCGCGCAGCGTTTCGTCGCGGCGTGCTCCGGCAGCGATGCGGTTTCGCAGCAAGCTCAGGTTGAGCACCTCGTGGATGACAACCTGGTCTGGCCGGAGATCACCTTCCCAACTGCCGTCCTCGTGCATGAAGTAGACGTTGCGGCCGACGGTCGCGAAGGTCAGCTGGGTCAGCGGACTGGTGTAGCCGCGAGATCGAAGGTGGGCCACGATCGCGCGGATATGCTGAAGCGAGACGTTGCGGCCCTTCAGTTCCGCAGCGATCAGCAGGGCCAGCAGGTCGATGAAGCCGTACAGCCGGATACGGCGCCCAGGGCTGAGCCTGGTGTCCACGGTGGGCTCGATCAAACCAGTGTTGGCCCAGTAGTCGACTTGCCGCTCGGTCAGCCCCGCGATCCGCGCCGCAACGGCGCGTGTCACCGCCAGGTGCTCCTCATGCACCTCGCCACGCTCCGGGGCATCTGCGGTCATGACCTGACGATGGCACAGTCCGCGGCGCCGCGGCCACTGACACTCGCGGCGCGTCGTCCTGGACGCGTCGCCGTCAAGCCACGCACGCATGGAGCTCGCCGTCCTACGAAGAGCTCCACCACCCGCGCCATGCCGTCTGCCTGGCCCACCCATCATTCGCGACCGAAGGCACCGGAGACGCTGCGACGCGGTGAGCAAGTGAGCGACGCGTACTCGACCAGGCCACGAAATTAACCGGTTGAGCTGCACAAACGGGCTCAAACCAGGCCACGCGACAGCCCACAACCTGACCAAGATTCTTTGATCACGATTCTGACCTGCGAAACGAGCCGCCTTGGGGAGTCGAACCCCAGACCTACGCATTACGAGTGCAATTCGTGCGTCGCTCATACCCGCGGCGATGGTCCTGGGACCCGCGCTCACCTGCACGTTCGCTAGTTGCGGTTGACGGCCGTTGGTGGCAGCGGGTTGCCCTTCTGCGGACCAGGTGCGGACTTCGCGCGGATCGAGCACGCTCCCCGCCAGCCTGCCGAGGTGCCCCAGCCACCCAGTAGGCGCCCCCGGGGCGGTGACGGAATCACCGCCCCGGGGACTTGATCAGCTGACAAGGAGCTGACCCGAATGCGAATCCAACACGTTCCGAACCACCCCCGATGGTGCGACCCCCTCGACGCGGCCGCGGGTGCCCGATGAGCCGGCCACCGACCACGCCCAGCGGGTTCCCGGCCCGCCCGTCCGACGTTCCGCCCGATGCCAGCCTCGGCGAGCTCGTCGAGGCCGTGCTCGATCACTGGTCGACCCTCGTCGACTCCCGCCACGGGCTCGGCGACCTGGTGCCCGCCGGGCAACTCGCCGGGCATGCCCTCGCGGCGCTCGCCACCGCGCACGCCCTCGCCGAGCGGGTCCTCGCGCCGCGCTGGGTGTGTGTCATCGACTCCCTGACCTACGGCGCGACGCTCCGCCAGGTCGCTGACGCGATGGGCCTCGACGTCGACGAGGTGGTCGCCGGGCTTACGTCGTGGGCCGACGGGCAGCGCCGCGAGGGATCTCTCAGCGGCGACGGGCACACCGCCGTCCTCGGGCTGCTGGCATCCGAGGAGGGGACATGAGCGCGCGCGGTTGGCGCAGTGACGCCGCGTGCCTCGGCACCGACCCCGAGCTGTTTTTCCCGCCCGGCAGCACCGGGGGCGGCCTACCGGGCGCAGGTCGCCGCGGCAACCGCTGTGTGCAGGCGGTGCCCGGTGGTCACCGCGTGCCTCGCCGAATTCGGCACATCAAACACAATCCTGCTACAGGGGTGGTGAGAAGTGGGAAGAGTGGAATCCCGGCCGAGATCTCGGGGGTCAGTCCGGGATTCCACTCTCCGAGACGTTCCCCCGGTTGAGCGAAAAATGGGGGAACGGAGGCGGATCACCACCGAGGGGAGCGGGCGGCGGGTTCCGCGCTCGTGAAACTCCCTGGTTCTCCGGGTTGGGTGGAGTAACAGGGGCCAGGTCAATTCGATCTCATTCGCTGCCTCAAGCTGACGTTCCGCACTTCTGGCCGACTATATGGGCCCCCACGATCATGATCTTTAGTGCGGTTTGGTGAGGGTGTAGGTGTGGGCCGGGACGCCGAGCAGGTCGAGGACCTGCTGCTGGAGTGGGTTGATCTCGGGTTCGAAGTTCTGAACGAGGGTTCCGCGCTGGTGGAGCTCGTGGCGGGTGAGGTCGGCGAAGATCTCCACGATGCGTTCGGTGGAGGGTGCCGCGCAGGCACGCAGCTCGGGGTAGAGCGGGATGTCGTGGGCGTGGGCGGCGACCATGGCGGTGCGGATCTGGCGTTCGATCAGCGCGCCGAGGAGCAGCGCGAGGAACTGGCAGCAGAATAGGGCCTCGATGCGGGCGGGGCTGCGCAGCAGTACCGGGGCGGCGTCCTGGACGGATTTGAGCAGGTGGTGGCGGCGTTCGAGGTTGGGCTGGTAGCGGTAGGCGCCCTCCCGTCTGCCTTGCCGGCGCAGCTGTAGTAGTCGACGTTGTCGTGGATTTCCCTGCTCATGGTCGGACCTTTCCGTGGCGGTGGGTGGGGGTCGGTGTGTGGTGATGCCGGTTGGCTCGTAGCGCTCTCAGGTGTGGGCGGGCGCGGGGTCGGCGAGGAGTTCGCGGATCTCGCCGGCGCCGTTGGCCGGGCGGGCGGCGATGCGGCCACGGGTATCGATCAGCACGGCGGCGGGGGTGCCGCGTACGCCGCCGTAGCGGGCGGCGACCTCGTGGCGGGTCTGCACGAGCATCGCGCCCGGCGCCACGAGAATGAGAGTGCTTGGTCGGAGCGGCTTGCAGGGCAGGAACGGAAGGGCCCGGGTCAGGCGACAGCTGCCAGGGCGTGTGATCTCGTCGGGACGGCCCGGTTGGGCTCGGCGGCGACGACGCCAGGCCGTCGGACTGATCCAGTAGGCGGAGCAGCTGGCCACGCTCCTCGCCTCGGCATCGGTGGCCAAGGCCAGCATCAGCGCGGCGGCGCTGGTCGGGCAGGCGAGCCGGCGCAGCCGGTCGAGGACTTCCGGGGTGAGGCG
>JBBSGM010000222.1:0-5109 GCA_038254065.1 Mycobacteriales bacterium
CGCGGCGAATGACCGTTCCGTCTCGGTTCAGCTTCTCGCGCAGGAAGCGAAAGCGTGGGCGCGAATGGGAAACAAGCGTAACACCACCCGCGCGCTGGAGAAGGGGCGGGTGCTGCTCGACTCGCTGCCGTATCCGGAACGACCCGATAACCACTTCGTGGTCGACCCCGAGAAGTTCGACTTCTACGCGATGGATTGTTACCGGCTGATGGGAGACGATCCACTGGCCGAGATGTACGCCCGCGAGACCATCGGTAAGACTGTCGCCCCTGACGGGCGGGTCACCTCGCCGATGCGGCGGGCCGAGTCGATCCTCACGCTGGGCGTGGTTGCCGCACGGGCAGGAGATCTCGACAGCGCTCTCGAATACGGTCACGACGCGTTCTCGATAGACCGGAAGTCGCAGCCTTCCTTGCGGTTGGTCGCGTCGGAGATGACGGATCTGTTGCAGCAGAAATTCCCGGACGAACCAGCAGCCTGCAAGTTCCGGAAGATGGTGGACGACGCCACAGCTCGGTCGAGTGACGAGCGCCAGGAGCACAGTCGAAACGAGGAGCACAGTCGAGACGAGCGCGGCTGACCGCGACCTCGGGTCCGCAGTCTGGGACCTTCTGGCCCGGACGGCGCGGCTCCATGATCGACGATCGGGAGCCGGCAGCCGCGGTTTCCGCGGCGGCTGCTGCCTAAACGGTGATCATGATTGTCGTGGTCGTTGCTGTGGAAGCGGTTCGGAAGGCTGATGCCTCGCCCGGCCGGGAACTGTCGGTACCCGGTTCTAGACTCCACGACGATGAGCCCCGCAACCCGTGCATCTGAGGAGCCCGCCGCCGGCTCTCTCCAGCCCGCCTCGCCCAGGCCCGCCTCGCCCAGCCGCGCCTCGCCCGGCGGTGCGTCGCCGAACAAGCGCCTGCTGCTGCTCGACGGGCACTCGCTGGCCTACCGGGCGTTCTTCGCGCTGCCCGCGGAGAACTTCCGCACCGGCACCGGGCAGACCACGAACGCGGTCTACGGCTTCACCTCGATGCTCATCAACCTGCTGCGCGACGAGCAGCCCACGCACCTCGCGGTCGCCTTCGACGTCTCCCGCAAGACGTTCCGTGCCGAGCGCTACGCGGAGTACAAGGCCAACCGGACGACGACTCCCGACGAGTTCCGGGGCCAGGTCGACCTGATCAAGGAGGTGCTCGCCGCACTGAACATCCCGGTGTTCGCCGTCGAGCGCTACGAGGCCGACGACCTGATCGCCACCCTCGCCACCGAGGCCGAGGCGCAGGGCTACCAGGTGCTGATCACCAGCGGTGACCGCGATGCGTTCCAGCTGGTCACCGACAATGTCACGGTGCTCTATCCGCGGCGCGGGGTGTCGGACCTCGGTCGGATCGACCCGGCCGAGGTCAACCAGCGCTACGGGCTCACCCCGGAGCAGTATCCCGACTTCGCGGCCCTGCGTGGCGACCCCAGCGACAACCTGCCCAGCATCCCCGGGGTCGGGGAGAAGACCGCGGCGAAATGGATCCGCGAGTTCGGGTCGCTCGACGCGCTGATCGACCGGGTCGACGAGGTGAAGGGCAAGGCGGGCGACGCGCTGCGCGCCAACCTCGCGGGGGTGCTGCTCAACCGGCAGCTCACCGAGCTGATCCGCGACGTTGCACTGGACACCCGACCCGGCGACCTCGAGCTCCGTCCGTGGGACCGCGACGCCGTGCACCGGCTGTTCGACGAGCTGGAGTTCCGGGTGCTGCGCGAGCGGCTGTTCGCGACGCTCCAGAGCGCGGAGCCGGAGGCCGACGAGGGTTTCGACGTGCAGGGCGGTGCGATCGTGCCGGGCACGGTGCGCGGTTGGCTCGACGCGCACGCCCGCGACGGGCGCCGCGTCGGCCTGTCGTTCCACGGGCTGACCGGCGGGGTCACCGGACGCGATCTGGCCGGCATCGGGCTGGCGGCGGGTGAGCCGACGATCGAGGCCCGTGCCGGCGGTGCCACCGCCGGGGTACCCCAGGCCGGCTACCTCGAAGTCACCGTGCTCACCCCCGACGACGAGGCGGCGTTGGGGGAGTGGCTGGCCGACCCGGAGCTGCCCAAGGCCGCGCACGACGCCAAGGCCGCGTTGCACGCGCTGCGCGCCCGGGGCTGGACGCTGGCCGGGCTCACCAGTGACACCGCCCTCGCCGCCTACCTCGCCCGGCCCGGCCAGCGCAGCTTCGACCTGACCGATCTCGCGCTGCGCTACCTGCGCCGTGAGCTGCGTGCCGAGGGCGAGGCCGCGGGCGGCCAGCTTTCGCTGCTGGGCCGTGCCGATGCGCTCTCCGCTGACGCTCCGAGCGGCGAGGAGGAGGCCGATGCGCAGCGCGCGCAGGACGAGATGGTGGCTGCGTCGGCGGTGGCCGAGCTGGCCGACGCGCTCGACGTCGACCTGGCGCAGCGGGGCGGCACCGCACTGCTCGCGAACCTGGAGCTGCCGCTCGCGGCCGTGCTGGCCGACCTGGAGACTGCGGGCATCGCCGTCGACCATGACGCGCTGGCCGCGCTGGAGGCCGACTTCGCCGCGCAGGTCAGGCAGGCCGCGCAGGACTGCTACGGGGTGATCGGCAAGGAGATCAACCTCGGCTCGCCCAAGCAGCTGCAGGTGGTGCTGTTCGACGAGCTGGGAATGCCCAAGACCAAGCGCACCAAGACCGGCTACACCACTGACGCCGACGCGTTGGCGAGCCTGTTCGAGCAGACCGAGCATCCGTTCCTGTCGCACCTGTTGCTGCACCGCGACGCCACCCGGCTCAAGGTCACCGTCGATGGGCTGCTCAAGTCGGTTGCCGACGACGGCCGCATCCACACCACCTACAGCCAGACGATCGCGGCCACCGGCCGGCTCAGCTCCACCGAGCCCAACCTGCAGAACGTGCCGATCCGCACCGCGGCGGGACGGCGGATCCGGGAGACGTTCGTGGTCGGCCCCACGTACGCGGAGCTGATGACCGCCGACTACAGCCAGATCGAGATGCGGATCATGGCGCATCTCTCGGAGGACGCCGCACTGATCGAGGCCTTTCGTTCCCGGTTCGACTTCCACGCCGAGACCGCGGCCCGGGTGTTCGGCTGCGCGCCGACGCAGGTCAGCCCGGAGCAGCGCGCCAAGATCAAGGCGATGAACTACGGCCTGGCCTACGGGCTGTCCGCGTTCGGGTTGTCCGGGCAGCTGCGGATCTCCGCCGAGGAGGCCCGCGGGCTGATGGACGAGTACTTCAAGCGGTTCGGCGGGGTGCGCGACTACCTGCACACCGTCGTCGCGCAGGCCCGCAAGGACGGCTACACCGAGACCATCCTCGGCCGTCGCCGCTACCTGCCCGACCTCACCAGCGACAACCGGCAGCGCCGCGAGATGGCCGAGCGGATGGCGCTCAACGCCCCGATCCAGGGCAGCGCCGCTGACATCATCAAGGTCGCCATGTTGAAGGTGCACCGGGCGCTGACCGACGCGGGGCTGCGGAGCCGGATGCTGCTGCAGGTGCACGACGAGCTCGTGCTCGAGCTGGCTGCGGGCGAGTGCGAGGCCGTCGAGGAGCTGGTGCGCCGGGAGATGGGCGCGGCGTACGAGCTGAGCGTGCCGCTGGAGGTGTCGGTGGGCTACGGGTGCAGTTGGGACGAGGCAGCGCATTGACCGGCCGGCGACACTGACCGGCTGACGACACTGACCGGCCGGCGACACTGACGGGCTGACACTGGCCGGCTGACTACACTGCTGCGGTGGCCCTCGACCGCGTGACAGTTGACCCACGGGTGATGGGCGGCGTCCCCTGCATCCGGGGTACCCGCATACCGGTGGCGCCGATCATCAAGTTGTTGGCTGCGGGAACAAGCGCTGAGCGCATCGTGGAGGAGTTCCCGCAGCTCACGATGGATGACGTGCGGGACGTGTCGCTGCACGCCGCTGCGGTCGCTGCGGAGAGCGAACTGCCGCTCCGACCGAGCACCTGACGTTCCTGCCGGGTGCAGACGGCTGCTGCCGGGACTGAGCGTGCGGTCATGGTCGTGCCCAGGACCATGAGCGCACGTTCGGCGCCGCCTCAACGGGGGTTGAACAGGGCGCGCTGCATGAACACTACGTCGAGCATGCGGCCGAACTTGAACCCGACGTCGTGCAGCGCCCCGGCGCGGGAGAACCCGAGTCGGGCGTGCAGTGCGATCGAGCCTGCGTTGTCCGAGCTGCCGATCGCCGCGATCATCTGCCGGAACCCGGCCACGGTGGCGTGCCCGCCCAGCGCCGCCAGCAGCGCGGTGCCCACCCCCGTGCCGCGGGCGTCGTCGCGGACGTAGACGCTGTCCTCCACGGTGAACCGGTAGGCCGAGCGTGGGCGGTACGGCCCGTAGTAGGCGAACCCGACTACCTGGTCGCCGGCATCGGCGACGAACCATTGTCCGCCCGCGACCAGCCCCATCCGCATCCGCTCAGTGAGCGTCCCGACGTCCGGCGACACCTCCTCGAAGGTGCCGACCTCGTGCTCCACGTAGTGTGCATAGATGTCCCGAACCCTGGAGATGTCGGACTCCAGCGCCGCTCTGGCGATCAACGGTGACGGTACGCTCGCTCCTCAGCCCGCCGTTACGAAGGCCCGGCGGGCGGCGTCGAGGCGGACCGCCTCGATCCGGCTGCGTTGGTCACGGGCGCGGTCGGCCAGCCGAGCGAGGTCGTCGCCGTGGAGCTGCGGGTTGGCGGCTGCCACCGCGAGCAGAGCCTGCCAGAGCGCCAGCTTGCCGTCGATGCCGAGCGCCAGTGTTTCGTACTCCAGCAGCAGGGTGAGATCCTCGTCGCCGGTGAGCACCTCGCCGAGTGCGAGCCGCTGGGCCTTGCCCGCGATCCAGCCGACGGCCTCCTTGACCGGATGGCCGGACTCACCGAGCGCGTCGACGAGGGCCCGCAGGTCGTCGCGGTCCTGCTCGATGTCCTCGGCGAGCGGGCCCAGCACGGCGGCGTCCGGACCGTTCCCGGCCTTCTTGTGCAGCCTGTGGACCATCTCCACCCCGGCGTTCGCGCCACCCAGGTGATCATTGAGGTAGGTGCCGAGCAACGCGGTCGACGACATGGGCGGCTCCTCTCGCCGTCGAGGAGACTAG
>JBBSGM010000223.1:0-5105 GCA_038254065.1 Mycobacteriales bacterium
CCGGTGCGAGTGTCGCCGGTGCGAGTGTCGCCGGTGCGAGTGTCGCCGGTGAGCGTGTCCTCCGTGCCGGTGTTCTCGGTGGTGGCCCGCAGCCGGTACGGCGCGCGGGGCCCGTCGAGGCGCTGCGCGCGCAGCCTCATCGTCGCCGGAACCGGCCACCGCCGGCGGACCACCCGCCCGACGCCGCCGGCAAGCTGCTCCACCTCCTCACCCCCCGGCGCGCCGACCTCGAACGTGCGATCGCCGTCGAGCAGGTCGGCCAGCGCGACGACGACGTCCGACTCGTGCGGCACCGCCTCGTCGAAGCTGAGCTGCGTCTCCCCGGCGACGTCCAGGGACTCCACCGGCACGTACCGGCCGCCGGCCTCCTTGCGCTCGACGGTCTTCACCTGCAGCTGCAGGAACCGCACGCGGGCCTGCACCACGGCGTCGCCGGATGCCTCGAGCAGACACTCGGTCTGCTGGCGCCAGGACTCGACGGAGCCGGCGACACCGGGGACCGGTGGACCGTGCGCCTCGACCCAGCTCCGGGGCGCGAGGACACCGAACTGCCAGCGCACCCGGTTCTTGGCCGAGGACTTGCGGTACGGGTACAGCAGGTAGCCCTCGTAGAGGATGGCGTCGGCCACCGGCCGCACCCGCTCGAAGCCGGCTCGCACCTCGTCGTCGGGTGCCGGTTCGATCCTCACCGGGTTGCCCACCGTCTGGCCCTCCGTACTCCGCTTCGGGCGCCGATTGCATGGGCGCCGGGTCCGTCGACCCTAGGAAAATCGCCGAGCGTCGGGTAAGTGCTCAGGCATCCAGTCGACGGCCTCCAGCCGCGCGACGTTTCCGGCAACCGGGCTGCCACCCTCGTCAGACTCGACGCAGTCGCACCGGACGAGGAAGGTGTCGCGTGTGTGCACCAGGTCGCTGACGGACGCCCGGGCCAGCTTCAGCGACCGCTCACCTTCGGAGGTGATCGCGTAGACCCGCCGTCCCGGGCCGGTGCAGTCCGACGGCTGCCAGCTGCCCCGCGCCAGCCCGACCTCGTGCAACCGGTGCAGTGCCCGATAGACCGAGCCGGGGGCCTGCGCGCCGAACCCGAACCGTTCGAGCCGCGACCGCAGCTCGTATCCGTGCGCCGGCCGCTCCCTCATCAGCAGTAGCAGACATGCGTCGAGCAGCCCGCGCGGATGGCAGAACTCCCCGTCCCCCATGGGCACCATCTCCTCGTCGGCACTCCCGCCGGGCTGGTGCAGCGGGACCCTGCGCTACCCCGGTAGGGCTCCCCGAAAACCTGGCTCCCGCTCAGCCGTCGTCGGGGCTGAGCAGGGCACGCTCCCGGACCGCAGGCAGGGACAGCGTCTTGTCGCCGACATCGTCGAACAGGACGGTCAGCCGGTCCTGCTCGACCGACATCACGACGGCGTGGCCCCACTCGGCGTGGTGGACGGACCTGCCCGGCCCGAACTCGCCGTCGGCCGCCGGCTGCTCGTGGGCCGTCCCGGCCTCGCAGATGTCGCAGTTGCCGCACGGGCGGGGCAGCCGTTCGCCGAAGTAGCCGAGCAGGTACTGCCGGCGGCAGCCCGTCGTCTCGGCGTAACCGCGCACCATCTCGATCCGCGAGCGGACCAGCCGCTGGTGGTTCTCCGCGACGTCCACCGCCCGTCCCACCGCCTGCTCGGCAGTGAGGTCGGGATCGAGCCGACCGAGCCTGCCGTCGGCCGTGGTGCCGATCACCCCGGCCTGCTCGAGCAGGTTGACCGCTCTGGTGCGTTTCGCCGGGGAGGTGTCCACCTCGTCGCGCAGCTGCGCGACCGCGACCGGTTAGTCGTGCTCCTCGATCGCGTGGGCCACCTCGCGCAGGGCATCCTGCGGCGCTCTATCCGCGGTGAGAAACGCCTGCAGGCCCAGGTCCTCGGGCCGGTAGCACAGGGTGATCCAAGCGGCCGCACCGTCTCGCCCGGCGCGCCCGATCTGCTGGTAGTAGGAGTCCAGCGAGTCCGGGACCGACGCGTGGACGACGAACCGCACGTCGGGCTTGTCGATGCCCATGCCGAACGCCGAGGTGGCCACCACGACGTCGATCCCGCACTCGTCGATACGGTCGTCCAGGAACTCCTCGTGCACCCGCTCGCGCTCGGCCGACTTCATCCCGGCGTGGTAGGCGGCGGCGCGCATCCCGCGGGCGGTGAGCTCGCTCGCGTAGCACTCGGCGTCGCGGCGGCCGGCCACGTAGACCAGCCCGGGCCCCGCCGTCTCCCGGACTCGCTCGACCACCGCGCGGGCGCTTGTCGGCGTCCTCGGTGTACCGGTGCACGGCGAGGTGCAGGTTCGGCCGGTCGAAGCCGGCGATCACCTCATGGTGCTCGCGCATCCCCAACCGGTCCACGATGTCGCGGCGCACCGGCAGCGCCGCGGTGGCCGTCAACGCGATCACCCTGGGGTGCCCGAGCCGCTCGATGACCGGGCCCAGCCGAAGGTAGTCGGGCCGGAAGTCGTGCCCCCAGGCGGAGACGCAGTGCGCCTCGTCGACCACGAACAGCGAGACGCCCAGCTCGGCGACCGCGTCGACGACCTCGTCACGGGCCAACTGCTCGGGCGACAGGAACACGTACTCCGCGTCGCCCTCGCGCATCTCCCGCCAGGCGTGCTCGCGTTCGCCGCTGGTCTGCGCCGAGTTGACGGCGACGGCATCGGGTGCGCCGCTGTCCGCGATGCCGTCGCGCTGGTCGTGCTGCAGCGCGATCAGCGGGGACACCACGACGGTCGGCCCGTCCAGCAGCAGCGCCGGAACCTGGTAGATCGCCGACTTGCCCGCGCCGGTGGGTGACTGGTCAGGTGTGCACCTGCGCATCGACAGGGAACTGGACGCGCAGCTGCGCCGGCGAGCCGCCACCGAGCACATCCCCACCGCCGCGCTGGTCCGCCGGCTGCTCCGGCAGGCTGTACACGAGCACGCCCGGAACGGGCTCACCGAAGCCGAGGTCGAGGATGTTGCCCGTCGCTTCGCCCGAGAAGAACTTCACCACCATCCGGTGGCCCGGACACCGGATGGTGGTGCCGGGTATCGGAGCGCGACCGTCGCGACGATGACTGGTTCGCGCGCTCGATCTGGGGTGTCTCTAGAGTCTGCGGCGTGACGTTCGAGCAGGGCCAGCGGGTACGCATTCCGAAGCGTCCCGACCTGCCTGGCCACGTTCGTGTCGAGGTCGCGATGCGGGCCGACGACGGGTGGCAGCTCTTCGTCGAGATAAGCTCCGGCACCTTCGCCAAGATCGATCTGACAGCCGCGGAAGCAGCAGCGTGTGAGATCCTCGTCGAGGACGGCGCAGGAGACAGCCACGCGTTGCTCGCCGGCCTGTGGACCGCGTGGATGCGTGCCGCCGGTTCATCCGCTCGCTCGGCAGCGTTGGCGTCGTCGCCGCTGCGTCCCTATGCGCACCAGATGAACGCCGTGTACGGCGCGATGCTGCCCCAGCCCCGACTGCGGTTCCTGCTCGCCGACGAGCCGGGAACCGGCAAGACGATCATGGCTGGCTTGTACCTGCGGGAGATGCAGCGACTCAGGTTCATTCGCAGCGCTCTGGTCGTCGTCCCCGCGCACCTGGTGACGAAGTGGCAGGCCGACTTCGAGCGGTTCTTCGGCGGAGGCCTGCGCGCCATCACCGCGCAGACCGTGCGGGAGCACGGTCTGGAGAGCGGTCATGACCTGTGAGTCGTCAGCCTGGACCTGCTGTCGGTGAACCCGGCCGTGCAGGACGCCGTGCACCCGGACCGGATGGGCTGGGACGCGGTCGTGTTCGACGAGGCCCACCGGCTCACCCCGACCGCCGTCTCGTACTACCAGGCCGGGCAGATGCTCGCGCTGAACACACCTCGAGCACTGCTGATGACGGCAACGCCGCACCGCGGCAAGGAATGGCTGTTCCGGGCCCTGCTGCACCTGGTGGACCCAGATGTGTACCCGGCAGCCGAGAGTAGTACCGAGCCGACACGCACCATCAAACCCGGCCGGGTCCACTTCCTGCGCCGGATGAAGGAGGACCTCGTCGACTTCGACGGCGTGACCACGCTGTTCAAGGGCCGGCGCGCAGAGAACCACAGCGTACCTCTGACACCGGTCGAGGCCGACTTCTACGCCGAGGCGCTCGACCTGGTCGACCGGTACTTCCCGGCGATCGCCGTCCCGCTCGGCCGCATGGTCTACGGCAAGCGCTGCGTCCAGCCTGTATGCGCTCGCGGCGACGTTCAAGCGTCGTCGCGACAGGATGGGCACCGCGATGCCGTCCGCCGCCGCGGTCGAGGCCGACCCGGACGGGGCCGACCCCGCGAAGGCCGACGAGGCACGGGTGATCCATGAGGGCTCGAAAGCCGCGAAGGCCGAGCGCAAGGAGATCGACGCGATGCTCGCCCGGCTCCAGCCACTCGTCGGTGAGCTGGGCCTACCCGTGTCGAAATGGGATCCGCTCGTCCGCACCTGTCTCGGGCGAAACAGGATCAAGCCGGGCAACGGCGAGCAGGCGGTCGTGTTCACCGAGTACGCCGACACTGCCGACTGGCTCGTCGACCGGCTCGGACACGCCGGGTTCACCGCCCGCCGGTACTCCGGGCGCGACAACCATCACATCCGCGACGACACCCGCGACGCGTTCGCCCGCCGGGAGTTCCAGGTCCTCGTGTCCACCGACGCCGGCAACGAGGGTATCGACCTACAGACCGCGCACGTCCTGGTCAACTACGACATCCCGTGGTCGTTGGTGCGCCTCGAGCAGCGGATGGGCCGCATCCACCGGGTCGGACAGACCCGTGACGTCGAGCTCTACAACCTCATCGCGACGGAGACCCGCGAGGGCGCGGTGCTGGAGGTCCTGCTCGGGAACTTCGTCACCGCAGCGAACCAGCTCGAAGGCCGGATGTTCGACAGCCTCAGCCTCGTCGGCGAGCTCGTCGGCCTCGCCGACGACGAGCTGGGCAAGGTTCTCGCCGACACGTTCGGCGACGAGGAGCAGCGGGCCCGGGCGCTCGCCGCCGTCGGCGCCGTGACCGCCGGCCGGCTCGCCGACGCCGCGAAGCACGCCGACGAGCAGGAACGTGCCCTCAAGACCAGCGTCGACGTCGCC
>JBBSGM010000224.1:0-5064 GCA_038254065.1 Mycobacteriales bacterium
CCGGGATGGCCAGCAGGAACGAATATTTGGCGGCGTCGACCCGGCGATACCCCAGCAGCAGCCCGGCGCTGATCGTGCCGCCCGACCGCGACACCCCCGGGATCAGGGCGAGCGCTTGGGCGAACCCGAACACCAGCGCGTGGCGCAACGTCAGCTCCCCCAGCGGGCGGGCGTTGCGGGCGACCCGGTCGGCCAGCCCGAGGACCAGCCCAAACACGATCAGGGTGCTGGCCACGATCCGCAGATCCCGCAGCGCGGTCTCGATGACGTCCTGAAACGCCAGACCCAGCAGCCCGATCGGCAGCGTGCCGACGATGACATACCACCCCAGCCGCGCGTTCGGATCGCCGCGCCGCGCCGGGCGGCGCAGCGATCTCGCCCAGGCGGGTCAGGATCGCGGCGATATCGCGGCGGAAATAGATCAGTACCGCGGTCTCGGTGCCCAGCTGGGTGACCGCGGTGAACGCCGCCCCCGGGTCCGGCCACCCCAACACCGCGGCGACCACCCGCAGGTGCGCGAAGGACGACACCGGCAGGAACTCGGTGAGCCCCTGCACCAGCCCCAGCACCACCGCCTGCCACCAGTCGATCACTGCGGCACGCCCAGCACTGCATTGGTGCCGGCCTGGTCCGGGGCGGGAGGAACTGCGCCGCTCACCATCGGCGGCGTCGGATTCACGGGTGAGGACCCCTCCCTGTTGCGACCGGCACAGGTCTGGACGATCGCCCGGCCGGGACCGGCCGGCGAGGCATCGCGGTGGCGAACTCCACGCCCGCCACCGATCGACCCTCGGTCACAAGCGTTCGTTACACCCGTAACATAGCGAAGGAGGCGCAGTGGGCGGCAGGCAGGTGCGCCGCGACGGTCGCGAAGGGCGCCGATCAGCCGGGGCCTGCTGGCGGGTCCCGGCGCCGATGGCTGATGGCTGATGAGGAGTGTGGAGATGTCGGACACCGCAGGGTCCGCCGTGACGTGGTGGGCCGACGGGGGCGACGGGGTGGGCGGGCTGGTCACCCTGACCCCGGGCCTGGTCCTCGCGGCCGTGATCGCCGTGCTGGTCGTGGTCCTGATCGCCTTGGTGGCGGCATGGCTGGTGTGGCGCCGCGTGCGGCGCAGCGGCCGTCTGGAACGCGGGGTGTCGCAGTTGCGGGCGGCCACGCTGCCGCCTAGGCCACGCCGGGAGCTCGCCGGGCTGCGGGTGGCGCTGCACGATCACCTGGCCCAGACCCAGCGGGTGATCGAGGCCGCACACCTCGCCCCCCACGGGGCGGCGCAGGGGCTGCTGGAGCAGCTGCGCCCGGCCGTGGCCGCGCTGGATGCGCGGCTGCGGCTGCTGGAAGGCGAACCAGACCAGTCCTACCTTGCGCAGGTGCTGCCCGTGGTGCGCGAGCGTGTCGAGCAGCTGTGCAACGACGCCACGGCGCTGCGCCGGACCGCGCTGGTGCTGGGACAGAGCCCGCTCGGCTCAGAGGTGCTCGAACAGGACCTGCGCGACCAGATCCGCGGGCTGCAGGCCGGCGCCCAGGAGATCGGTGCCCTCGACACCGACCGCGGGTCCCTGCCCGGCATCGACGCCGCTCCCGGCCCGGTTGCCGACCCGCCCGCTGTGCCCCGGCCGGTCCCACGGTCGCGACCCGGAGACGGCGAGCCGGACGGACCGCTGCGATGACCCGGACCGATCCGCACCCGGCGGACAGCACCATGCTGGAGGTGGCGTGGCACGGCCTGGGCGCCCCGGCGGTGTTGGAGTACCTGCGCGCCTCCCCCAGCGGGCTCGAGCCGGCCGAGCGGGCCCGGCGGCTGGCCGAGCACGGCCCGAACACCGTGCGCGAACGCCGCCGTGACCCGTGGTGGAAGGAGCTGGCCGAGGCGTTCACCGAGCCGCTGCAGCTGCTGCTGATCGCGGTCGCCGTGTTGTCGGCGGTGTTCGGCGAGATCGGTGACGCGATCGCGATCGCTGCGGTCATCGCGGTGGTCGCGGTGGTCGAGACGCTCACCGAGCTGCGCGCCGCCCGCGCCATCGACGCCCTGAAATCCCTCACCGCGCCCACCGCCCGGGTGCTGACCCCGCGCGGGATCCTGCCGGTGCCGGCGGCCGAGCTGGTGCCCGGTGATGTGCTGGTGCTCGACACCGGCGACGTCATCGGCGCCGATGCGCGGGTGCTGTCCGCGCGCGGGCTGCGCACCGACGAGTCCACCCTGACCGGGGAATCCGTCCCGGTCGGCAAGGATCCCCGCGCGGTGGACCCCGAGACCGAGCTGGCCGAGCGCTCCGGTGTGCTGCACGCCGGGACCGCCGTGGTGGCCGGGGAAGGGCGTGCGGTGGTGGTGGCCACCGGCACCGACAGCGAACTGGGCCGGCTCGGGGCCCTGGTCGCCGACGCCGTGGAGCCGCCCACGGGGTTGCAGGTCGCGCTGGGCCAGCTCGCCCGCGCGGTCCTGATTCTCGCCGTGACCGCCAGCGTCGCGGTCACCGTGCTGGGGATCGCGCTGGGTCGGGACTGGCGGGAGATGCTGCTGTCCGGGCTGACCGTGGCGTTTGCCACCGTCCCCGAAGAGCTGCCCATCCTGGTCGTGGTGCTGCTCGCGGTCGGCGGGCGGCAGCTCGCCCGCCGCGGCGCGCTGCTGCGCCGGTTGCGGGCCGGGGAAACCCTCGGCGCGGTCACCATCGTGCTGACCGACAAGACCGGCACCCTGACGGAGAACCAGCTGCACCTGCGCGAGATCATCGGGGACCGCGACACCGTGCTGGAGGTGGCGCTGGCGTGTCAGGACCCGCACGGCCCGGGCCGCGAACCGATGGAGGCCGAGCTGGCCGCCGCGGCCTGGCGCGCCGGGATCACCCAGCGCGGCAACCAGATCGCCGCCTACCCGTTCGACCCGACCCGCAAGCTCGTCTCCCGCGCCTGGCAGGCCGGACCCCGGACCTGGCTCGCCGTGTCCGGGGCGCCGGAGGCGGTTCTGGCGCGCTGCCGGCTCGACGACGTCGCCCACGCAGATCTCACCGCCCAGATCACCGGCTTGGCCGGGCGTGGCCTGCGGGTGATCGCCGTCGCCCGCCGCGACCTGCCCGCCAACCCCGGCCTCGAACACGACACCAGCCACCCGGGAACCACCGGGTCGGCCCCCACAACGACCGGGACAGCCGCTCACGGTGATCCCGATCCAGCCCAGTCCGATCCCACCGAATCCGATCGGGACGAATCCGATCGCGACGGCGCGGAGACCGAGCTGAGCTTCTGCGGGCTGGCGGTGTTCGACGACCCGCTGCGCGCGGGGGTGCCCGAGGCGATGGCCACCCTGCACGCAGCGGGGGTGGCCACCATCATGGTCACCGGGGACCACCCGCTCACCGCGGCCGCGATCGCCGCCCAGGCCGGACTGCCCCCGGCCGGGGTGCTGACCGGCGCCGACGTCGCCGCCCGCACCGACGCCGAGCTGTCCGCGGCGCTGGTCCACGGCACCGTCATCGCCCGCGCCACCCCGACCACGAAGCACCGCGTGGTGGGAATATTGCAGCGGCGCGGGGAGATCGTCGCGGTCACCGGGGACGGCGTCAACGACGCCCCCGCCCTGGCCGCCGCCGACGTCGGGATCGCCATGGGCGCCCGCGGCGCCGATCTGGCCCGCGCCACCGCCGACCTCGTCCTGACCGACGACACCTACCCCACCGTGGCCACCGCGGTGGCCACCGGGCGCAACATCAGCGCGCAACTGCGCCGCGCGGTCGCGTTCTACCTCGGCGCGAAACTCGCCCTCGTTGCGGTGGTGCTGGCCGCGCTGGCCACCGGGCACCCGGTGCCGTTCGCGCCGGTACACATCGTGGTCCTGGAAATCTTCATGGACCTCGGCGCGTCGGTCGCGTTCGTCACCGAACCCGCCGCACCGGCCGCGATGCACCGGGCGCCCCGCCCACCCGGGTCCCGGTTCCTCGACCGCGCCATGCTGGGCACCATCGCGCTGGTCGCCGCCGCGCTGACCGCGATCACCCTGCCCACCTACCTGCTGGCCACCGCCGGCGACGACGAGATCGACGCCGCACGGGCGGCGGCGGTGCTGGCGTGGCTGGCCGGGCACGCCCTGATCGCCTGGACCCTGCGGGCCCGGCCCGGCCTGGCCTGGCGGGCCAACCCCGCCTTCCCCGCCTGGGCCGCCACCGCCACCCTGGTCGGGCTGCTCGCCGCGTTCACCCCGGTCGGGGCACTGATCCACCTCGGCGCGCTCCCGGTGACCGCGCTGGGCCCGATCGCCGCGGTGATCATCATCGCCACCGCCGTCGCGGTGCTGCTCAGCCGCACACTGCGCCTGCCCGAACAACTCTGACCACGCGGCCGGGCACGGCGCCTCCACTCGCCGACCTGCCTGGAGCTCCCCGGCTGTTACTCCCGTAACATGAGGCTGTGACTTCCGAGGGCGGTAGCGAGGGCTGGTTGCTGATCGGGGTGTCGACCGCGGGCGCCCCGGGGACGCTGCGGGTGCAGGTGTGGCGCAAGCTGCGCTCGCTCGGCGCCCTGTATGTGCAGCAGTCGGTGTGTCTGCTGCCCGCCCGCCCCGCCGTGATCCGCGAGGTGCGGCGGCTGGCTGATCGGGTGCGCCACCAAGGCGGCACCGCCCGGGTGCTGCAGGTCGCGCTGAGCGATCCGGCCGAGCGGGCCGGGGTGATCGGCGAGCTCAACGCCGCCCGCGACGAGGAGTACGGCGAGGTGCTGGAACGCCTCCCGTCGTTCGTCGACGAGCTGGCCAGCGAGCGGGCCAAGGGCCGGGCCAGCTACGTCGAGGTCGAGGAGAACGAGGCCGACCTGGAACGGTTCCGCACCTGGCTGGGCAAGATCGCCGCCCGGGACTACTTCGACGCCCCCGCCGGCGCCACCGCCCGCGCCGCGCTGGCCGCCGCGGCCGCGGACCTGGAGGCGTTTGAGGCCGAGGCGCTCAGCGTCGAATCTCCCGACGGCGCCGCACCCTCCCCGCCCGGCGTGGACGCCGGCCGCGGTACCGCTCGGTTGCGGGCGGTCGAGGAGTGATGAGCGGGCCGGCCATGGTGGCGTGGCTGGTGCTACTACTAG
>JBBSGM010000225.1:0-4985 GCA_038254065.1 Mycobacteriales bacterium
ACCTCATGATGCGCTGGGCGAGTGCGGCAGGGCTCGACGTGCCCACGGTGGATCTGGTCCCGGCGGCGTCGGTACCCGACATCTTCGGGAGAATCCTCGATCCGCAGACCCAGGTGTATACGGTCGAACGCTTCGACCGGGGACCGGCTGACGACAGCCGCGCTGCGCCGCATCGCCAGCACCGCGACGACTGTGCCAGGAAGAGGCGGACACCTGTGCTACCCGGACCGATGGTTGCGGCATCTCGTAGTCTTGTCCGCATGGCGCTGAACGGCGTGGTGCGGACGGCCTTCGAGCGCGTCCTCGACCCGAAGGACGTGTTGAGCGACCCGGTGCGATGCCGGTCCTACGAATGCGACGGACTCACCGGGTACCGCGTCGTCCCGGAGCTGGTACTGCTCCCCCGCGACGCCGCGCAGGTCGTCGCCGCGGTGCGGGTCTGCGCCGAGCACCGGGTGCCCTTCGTGGCCAGGGGTGCGGGCACCGGGCTCTCCGGGGGAGCGCTGCCGGTGGCCGACGGCGTGGTGATCTCGCTGGCCCGGCTCAGGCGGGTGCTCGAGGTCGACCCGGTGAACCGGCGCGCGGTGCTGGAGCCCGGCGTCACGAACCTGGAAGTCACCGCGGCCGCGGCGCCGCACGGGCTGTACTACGCCCCGGATCCGTCCAGCCAGCAGGTCTGCACGATCGGCGGCAACGTCGCGGAGAACTCCGGCGGGGCACACTGCCTCAAGTACGGGTTCACCACCCACCACGTGCTGTCGATGGAGGTCGTGCTGCCCGACGGCTCGGTGATCACCCTCGGCGGCGACTCTCCCGAGCAGTCCGGGCCCGACCTGCGCGGGGTGTTCCTGGGCAGCGAAGGCACCCTGGGCATCGCGACCAGGATCACCGTACGGCTGCTGCGCACCCCCGAGTCGGTGCGCACGCTGCTCGCCGACTTCCCGTCGATCGCCGCGGCGGGCGATGTGGTCAGCGACATCGTCGCGGCCGGGATCGTGCCCGCCGCCGTCGAGATGATGGACACCCTCGCGATCGAGGCCGCCGAGGCGGCGGTGCACGCTGGCTACACCGTCGGGGCCCCGGCCGCGCTGGTGGTCGAGCTCGACGGCCCGGTCGAGGAGTGCGGCGTCCAGTTCGAGCAGGTCACGGCGATCTGCGCCCGGCATGGGTGCACCCGGCTGCACATCGCAGGTTCGCCGGAGGAGCGCGCGAAGATCTGGAAGGGCCGCAAGGCCGCGTTCGCCGCGGTGGGGCGGATCAGCCCGGACTACTTCGTGCAGGACGGCGTCGTCCCCCGGACCCGGTTGGCCGAGGTACTCGACCGGATCGCCGCGATGGGCCGCGACGCGGGGATCCGGGTGGCCAACGTCTTCCACGCCGGCGACGGCAACCTGCACCCGCTGGTGCTCTACAGCGCCGCCGCGGGTGAGACCGAGCGCGCCGAGAAGCTCTCCGGCCGGATCGCCGAGCTGTGCGTGGAGATGGGCGGCTCGCTGTCGGGCGAGCATGGCATCGGGACCGACAAGGCGTGCTCGATGCCGATGATGTTCACCGAGGACGACCTGGACGTCATGCGCCGGGTCCGTGCGTCCTTCGACCCGGACGGCATCTGCAACCCCGGCAAGGTGCTGCCCACCCCACGGCTGTGCGGGGAGCGCCCCGGCAAGTACCGGCCACATCCGCTGGAGGAGGCGGGCCTGATCGAGCGGCTGTAAGATCTACCTTCTCGGACCGCCGTACCGGCTCGGCCAGGTCATTGAGGGGTTCGGGAACCGCATCGTCCCGCTCACGCTCGACGCCGCGCTGAGTGGGGCACGCAGAGCCGGGCGCGGGGAGCTCCCGTCGTGGACGCACTCATGGCGGCCACCGCGAAGGTCCACAACTGGACATTGGTCACCCGCCACACGAAGGACTTCGAGCACACCGGCGTCCGGTTGCTGAACCCCTTCGCCGGCTGACGCCTTCCCGAGTTGCCGCTCGCGGCGACGACGCGCAACGTAGGGGCCGGTCGCCGGCATATCCTGCGGGATGCCGGATGCAGCGACGGATGGGAGCGCTTGGGTGAGTACGTCCACGTTCCCCACCATGCTGCGCCCGACCGACCTGCGCTCCGCGCGGGAGGCCGTGCTCGACTCGGCGGGCCCGCTCGCCGTCGCGGGTTCGGGCACGGCTGCATCCTGGGCCGGGCCGCTCGGCCCGGTCGACGCGGTGTTCGACACCACCGGGCTCACCGGGGTGATCGCGCACAACCCCGGCGACATGACGGTCTCGGTGCGCGCGGGCACCCCGCTGCGCCAGCTCGCCGCGGAGCTCGCGGAACACGGCCAGCAGGTGTCACTCGACGCGGCCAGGGTCGACCGGGGCGCCACCGTCGGCGGCCTGGTCGCGACGGCCGATGCGGGCCCGTCCGCGCTGGTGTACGGCTCGCTGCGGGACCTCGTCATCGGCGTCACCATGATCCTGGCCGACGGCACCGTGGCCCGCAGCGGCGGTCACGTGATCAAGAATGTGGCCGGCTACGACCTGGCCAAGCTGCTGCACGGCTCCTACGGAACGCTCGGCGTGCTCGTCGAGGTCGTGCTGCGGCTGCACCCGGTGCCCGAACGCACCGCGACGCTCGCGCTGGACTGCCCGCTCACCGAGGTGTCCGGGCTGGCCCGCCGCGCGCTCGACGGACCCTACGAGCCGGTCGCGCTGGAATGGCGCTCGAGCAGCGACGGCACCGGCTCCGGCCCGGGCGCCACCGAGGCCGGGTGGCTGCTGGTGCGCCTCGAAGGCGCCCACGACGCGCTGGGAGCCCGGGTACGGCGGCTGCGGGCGGCCCTGGGCTCCGGCGCGGCCGAGGCCGACGATGCCCAGTGGGCCGCGCACGCCGAACGGGTCCGCGGTGACGCTGTCGATGCGCGGTCCGCCAGCGCTGCGCACGGGGGCCACGCCGTGCTCCGCGTCGGTGTGCGGCCCTCGACGCTGCCAGGGCTGCTCGCCGCCCTGCCGGGCGCGGCCGGCAACTCCGCCGCGCTGACCGTGGGTCTGGGCACCGGCGTCGGCACCGCGGTGCTGCCCGCGGACGCCGAGGCCGTCGTCGAGGCCCACCGTGTCGTGCACGCCGCCGGCGGCACCTCGGTGCTGCGCGACCGGCCGGCCGGGCTCGCCGCCCCGGCCTGGGGACCGGCGACGTCCGCGCTGGCCGTGTTGAAGGCCGTCAAGACCGCGCTCGACCCCGACGGCAGGCTCGGTCCCCGCCGCTTCGACCCATGGATGTGACCGCCCAGTGAGCACCCCCGCCGGCTCCGCCCACACCAACCTCCCGGAAGGACCCGAGAGCCCGGGCCCCGCGACGTCCTACGACCCGCAGCGACCGCCGCAGCGTGCGCTGCTCGACGACTGCGTGCACTGCGGCTTCTGCCTGCCCACCTGCCCGACCTACCAGCTGTGGGGTGAGGAGATGGACTCCCCGCGCGGCCGGATCTACCTGATGGACCTGGCCGAGAAGGGGGAGATCGCGCTCGACGGCCCGTTCACCGAGCATATCGACGCCTGCCTCGGCTGCATGGCCTGCGTGACCGCGTGTCCGTCGGGGGTGCAGTACGACCGGCTGCTGGAGTCGGTGCGCCCGCAGATCGAGCGCAACGTCGAACGCTCCCGCGCGGACACCCTCTTCCGGGACGCGGTCTTTGCGCTCTTCCCCTACCGACGGCGGTTGCGCGCAGCCGCCGTCCCCGGCGCGCTCTACCAGAAGCTGCGCTCCGTTCCCGCGGTCCGCAGGTTCGCCGCGACGCTGTCCGGCCGGCTCACTGCCGCAATGTCCGCGCGGCTCGGTGCCGCAACGTTGGCGCGGCTCGCCGCGCTGGAGTCGCTGCTGCCGCCGGTGACCCTGCGCGCGGCGTTCGCGACGCTGCCGGTGCACACCCCCGCCACCGGCGAGCGCCGGGCCGGGGTCGCCCTGCTGTCGGGTTGCGTGCAGGACGTGTTCTTCCACCGGGTGAACGAGGCCACCGTGCGGGTGCTCGCCGCCGAGGGCTGCGACGTCGTGGTGCCGCGCGGCCAGCAGTGCTGCGGCGCCCTGGAGCTGCACGCGGGTCGGGAGCCGAGCGCCCTGGCGCGGGCCAGGAGGACGATCGCCTGCTTCGAGAACCTCGACGTGGACCACATCGTCACCAACGTCGCAGGCTGCGGCTCGTCGATGAAGGAGTACGGTCACCTGCTCGCCGACGACCCCCAGTGGGCCCGGCGCGCCGCGGCGTTCAGCGCGCGAGTCCGCGACGTGCACGAGGTGCTCGCCGACCTGCTCGACGACGGTGGGCCCCGGGCCCCCCGGCACCCCATCCGGTGCCGGGTCGCCTACCACGACGCCTGCCACCTCGGGCACGCCCAGCAGGTCCGGGCCCAGCCCCGGACGGTGCTGCGCAGCATCCCGGACCTGGAGCTGGTCGACCTTCCCGAGACCGAGCTGTGCTGCGGCTCGGCCGGCATCTACAACCTGCTCGCCCCGGAGGCGGCCGGCGAGCTGGGCGCCCGCAAGGCGGCGACCGTGCGCGCGGTGGCGCCGGACGTGATCGTCACCGCGAACCCCGGGTGCCTGCTGCAGATCGGCAGACACCTGGGGCAGAACCTGCCGCTGCTGCACCCCGTGCAACTGCTCGACGCGTCCATCCGGGGCACCGACGTCCCGCGAACCTGACGCACCGGCCGACCGGCGATACGGGTGCCTCGCCGGCCGGTCGTGCCTGGCCGGCTCGCCGCCGCGCAGGAATGTCGGGGGTCCGTCCTACGCTTCCGCACATGGACTGGACCGAACAGCTCATTCGGCAGCTCGACCGGCACTGGATGGAGCGGGTGCGCCCGAAGCTCGACGGGCTGACCGACGAGGAGTACTTGTGGGAGCCCGTGCCCGGCGCCTGGAACATTCGTCCGCGCGGGACGTCGTCGGCACCCGTGCAGGCCGGGGTGGGCGCGTTCACTGTGGATTTCGCGTTCCCCGAGCC
>JBBSGM010000226.1:0-4923 GCA_038254065.1 Mycobacteriales bacterium
ACCCAAGACCAACTCACCAAGATCTTCGACCTCAACCGGTGGGCACCCAAAACTTAGGTCATAGGACCACGCAAGATCAAAACCCACTGTGACCAGCGGGAACACAAACCTAGATCCCGTTAGCCGGGAAACTCGGGCTAGACCTGCGCCTGGGTCCCGGAATGAGAAGCGGCCCCGTCCCGCCCCTCGTGGGGGTGGGACGGGGCCGTGGTGCCTCGGTGTCCGTCAGCTCCGGGAAGCGGCGACCGCAGCGTTGCGCGCGGCAGCGGCGTTGGCGGCCGCCCTGACTCCGGCGTCGTCCACGGTCTCCGCGGCCTTCTCGGCCACGGCAGCGGCAGCGTTCACGGTGTGTGCGGTGACGGACTCGGCGGCCCGGGCCGTCTGGTCGGTCACGGCCTCGACGGCCTGCGCACTCGTGCTGAACAGCGTGTGCATGAACTGGCGTTGGTTGGCCAACATCTTCTCGGCGAAGTCGAAGGTGTTGTCGACGACGGCGTGCGCGTCGGGCAGCCGGGACTGCTGACCGGTGAAACTGCCCGCGTAGGTCTGTACGGTGTCGGCCCAGGTACGGACGGCCTGGGTGACCGCCTCCTGGCTGCGCTTGGCGATGTCGACGAACTGGTCGGTGGGCGCGGTCATCAACACGTCCTTTCTCACTCGGATGTCGATTGCGCTACCTAAACTAGGCGACTTCGATAAGTATGTCAAGCGCGACTAACGTGAGCTCGATCCCTCGACGAAGCTGCGGTACACCCCGAGCATGGCCGCCTTCTGTTCCGCGGAGAGGCGCGGATCGGCCCGGATCGCATCCTCGGTGCCGCCGGCCTCCGGTGCGGGTGTCGCGGGATGGCTGTGCGTCATCCCCGACATCCACCCAGCCTGCTTGAGCAGCTGCTCGGTCGACAGCTGCAGCGCGTCGGCGATGGCGTGCAACACCTTGAGCGAGGGCTGGTGGAGCCCCCGTTCCACCTGGCTGAGATAGGCGTTGGACACGCTGGTCAGCGCGGCCATCTCCCGTAACGACAGGTTGGCCAGCTGCCGTTGCGCCCGGATGAAGCCGCCCAGGGCGTTCATCGGCGTCGACCAGGCCGACCCGGGCCGGGGCTCGCCGCCCGCCGCCCGGCTCACCGTGCATCCCCGGGCTCAGCTGTGCTCATGACCACAGTGTCCCGCGGCGACAGTGTGCTGCGGCGACGGCACCCGGGTGCCGCGGTAGCCGGACGATCGGAGGTCATCCCCGCAGCACATAGCTGCCCGGCGCGGGCTCGAGCACCGGGTGCTCGGTGTCGCCGATCGGCGGCGGGGTCCGGCGGCCGCCGGCCCGTTCCGCGATCCACGGCGTCCAGTCCTCCCACCAGCTCTTCTTGTGCTCGCTCGCCTTGTCGCGCCAATCGTGTGCAAGGTCGGGCAACTGCGCGGACTCGCCGTACCAGTGCGTTGACTTGGCCGACGGCGGGTTGACCACGCCGGCGATGTGCCCGGAGTTCGACAGCACGAACCGGACAGTACCGCCGAGCTTCCGGGCGCCCGCGTAGACCGACGTCCACGGCGCGATGTGGTCGGTCTCCGCGGTGATCACGTAGGTGTCCTGCGTGACGGCCGCCAGGTCGAGGCGCTCGCCCGCCAGCTCCAGCTTGCCCTCGACGAGCTGGTTCTCCAGGTAGAACTTGCGCAGGTACTCGACCTGCATCGCAGCCGGCATCCGGGTGGAATCGGCGTTCCAGGTCAGCATGTCGAACGGTGCCGGGTCCTCGCCGAGCATCCAGTCGTTGACGACGTAGTTCCAGATCAGGTCGGTCGCCCGCAGCAGGTCGAACGTCGTCTTCATGCTCTCCGCGGGCAGGTACCCCTCGCGGGCCATGCTGCGCTCCAGCCGCGCGACCGTCTTCTCGTCGGTGAACACGCCGAGCTGGCCGGGTTGGCTGAAGTCGAGCAGGGTGTTCATCAGGGTCAGCGAGTTGATCCGGTTCTCGCTGCGCGCCGCCAGCCACGCCGCGGTGGTCGTCGCCATCGTACCGCCGAGGCACAGCGCAGCCACGTTGACCTTCGGGGCGCCGGTGATCGCCTGGACGACGTCGAGCGCCGCGAGTGGGCCTTCGCGCAGGTAGTCGCTCATCGTGAGGTCGCGCTGCGCACTGTCCGGGTCCCGGTAGCTGATCATGAAAACGGTGTGCCCGTGCTGCACCGCCCACTCGACCAGGCTCTTCCGCGGTGCGAGGTCCATGATGTAATACTTGTTGATCCACGGCGGGCTCATCAGCAGCGGGAGCTCATGCACCTGCTCGGTCTGCGGCTCGTACTGGATCAGCTCCATGAGCCGGTTGCGGTACACGACCTTCCCCGGCGTCGCGGCGAGGTCGTGGCCCACGACGAACGCGCCGGGCGTCACCTGCCGTGGTATCCCCTTGTTGGTGACGACGTCGCGCAGCATGTTGCGCGCACCGCGCACCACGCTGTGGCCGCCGGTCTCCAACGCCTTCTTCAGTGGCGCCGGGTTGGACCACGGCCAGTTCACCGGAGCCGTCGCCTCGACGGTCTGCTGCACCAGGAAGTCGATCTTCCGCCGCGAGACGGGGGTGAGCTCCAGCTCACCCGACAGCGTGCGCAGCCAGTCGGTGAACAGCGCGTGCTGCTGGCGGCACAGGTAGTACCAGGCGTTCTGCTCCCAGGCCGGATCGGAGTAGCGACGGTCATTGGCCGGGAGCTCCGCGGGGCCCTCGGTGGTGGCGCCCGCCTGCCGCAGCGCCGCCGCGAGGATCGCGCGCCCGGAGGTCGCGCCGAACTCCAGGGTCGCGCGGGCAGCGGCCAGCGGGCTCGCCGCGAGCGAGCGTGCCGCCTCCCCGAGCGCGTCCCCGAACGCCATCGGGTCCACTCGGGCCGCGGTGGCCTCCGGATCGAGCAGGTTCGGACCGGACCGGCCACCCGAACCGGGCAGGTCACCGTCACGGTGCGGGCCATCCGGCCCCAGCAGCTCATGCAGACCCGTGACCAGCTCGGAGGCGGCGTGCCGGACGGATGTCGCGGCGGACTCGGTGGAGCTGCTCGCCTGGGTCACGGTCTTGCCTCCCGCATCCATGTGGGACGTCGTGCCCCGGCGGCCACGTCCCGGTAGCGGATGATGTACCCGAGAGTAGGCCGTGCTACCCGGTCAGGCGTACGTCGTGTCACCTCTGCTTGATAAAGTCAACGCTACCGGCGCGTAACCGGAATGTTGCTTGGGATGGGTAGCGGCCTTACTGTTGGTCCCGAGTTTCGGGCCTCGACGTCGACGGGAGACGACGCATGATGACTGTCGCGGACTGCCCCGCAGGTGCCGCGGCCGGCGGCGATGCCTCGGTCGACCCGGTGGGCTTCCTGCTCGGCTACCTCGCGGTGAACAACGCGCGCAGCCTGGCGGAGCTCACCAGGGCTGCCGGCGCCGTCTGGGTCGACACGCTCACCAGGGCGGCCACCCCGGTCGACCTCGCCGCCCGCGGCCTCCTGTGGTGGAGCACCATGCTCGACCGGCGGGTCCCCCGGTGGCACCTGCCCAACGAGATCGTGCTCAGCACGCCGTTCGCGCACCTGCGCGACTTCACCGGTGCCGGCCATCGCGGTGATGACGTGGTACCGACCCTGGTGCTCCCGCCGCAGGCCGGACACTCCTCCAGTGTCGTCGACTTCTCCCCCGCCCAGAGCCAGCTGGCGGTACTCAGGGCGGCCGGCCTGACCCGCCTGTACACGCTGGAGTGGCGGGCCGCGACGGCCGCCACCAGGCATGTCTCGATCACCGACTACGTCGACGTCATCGACCGCTCGGTCACCCGGATGGGCGGTCGGGCCAACATCGTCGGCGACTGCCAGGGCGGCTGGCTCGCCGCGATCTACGCGGCGCTGCACCCGGACCGGGTGCACACCCTCACCCTCGCCGGGGCGCCGATCGACTTCCACGCGGGCGAGTCGGTCATCTCGGCGACCACGATCGCGATGACCCGCGCGTTCGGGCTGGCGCCCTACCGCACGCTCGTTGCCGCGGCCGGGGGCAACATGCCCGGGAGCGCGGTGCTGGCGAACTTCGTCGGCATCCAGCCGCAGTCCGAGATCTCGCGGCAGCTGCAGCTGCTGGAGAACATCGACGACCCGGCGCACGTCGAGCGCTACCGGATCTTCGAGGACTGGTTCAAGCACACCCAGGACATTCCTGGCGCGTTCTACCTGTGGCTCGTCGAGCACCTGTTCCGGGGCAACGAGCTCATCGCCGGCACTCTGGTGGTCGACGGCCGGCGCGCGGACCTGGCGAACATCACCTGCCCGCTGTTCCTGCTCGCCGGGTCCACCGATCACATCACGCCGCCGGCGCAGCTGTTCGCGATCGCCGATGCCGTCGGCACCCCGCGCGCAAAGATCGTCATGCGGACAGCCGTCGGCGGCCACCTCGGGCTGTTCATGGGCCGCGACGCGCTCCGCGGGGACTGGCCGCCGCTGCTCGAGGCGGTGTACGGGCTGTCCGCGCCGCAGTCCGGCGGGACGGTGAACGGTGACACCGGTGGACGGTCCGCGGGCCGGGCCGTGGCGGACCCGCGCAACACCCCGCGACTCCCCGCACCCTGACCCGGGTGGCCGACCCGGGAACGTTTGCCGGCAGGCGGGCGTTCAACTCTCTGAGAGCCCCGGCGGATAGGCGCTATCAGCGCATCACCCGGGCCGCGTAGGGGAGGAACGCAGATGACAGCGCCGCAGACCATTCCCGGGCAGCGGATCGCGCCCGACGAGGAAGCCCCGGCCACCGCCGTCGAGCTCACTGCCGAGGACCTCGACGCCCAGAGCCCGGCCGCCGACCTCGTTCGGGTGTACCTCAACGGTATCGGAAAGACTGCGCTGTTGACGGCTGCACAGGAAGTCGATCTCGCCAAGCGGATCGAGACGGGCGTGTTCGCCCAGCAC
>JBBSGM010000227.1:0-4774 GCA_038254065.1 Mycobacteriales bacterium
CACCGCCCACCCCGACACGGCGTGCGATCCGGCAACAACGGCTCCAGACGCGCCCACTCAACATCAGTCAGATCATGACGAGCATGCATGAGCAAGATCTACCGCACCCGAACATCAAGATCCCGCAGACACGCCCTAACCGCAGCAGCGTTCGACTCCCGCCGCCGGCGCACATCGAGGTGCCGGCGGCGGGTTTCGTGTCCCGGGCGGGTCGGGTGTCGCGAACGTGCGCTCAGGTTTTCGGGACAACCGTGAGCGCACGTTCACCGGGATCATGGACAGATGACCACCTGGAAGGATTTCGAGACCGCCGAGCCTGAGTTCACCGCCCGCGTCCGTCGCATCCTCGACGCGCACAAGCACAAGACCATCGCCACCCTGCGCGCCGACGGCTCGCCGCGGATCAGCGGGATCGAGATCGCGTTCGAGGGTGGGGAGCTGACGTTCGGGTCGGCTGGACCGGCGACGCGAAGGTCGCGGGTCGCGCGGTGTACCGCGGCGAGCTGGGCGGCGAGACCACCGGCGACGGGTCGAGCGGGAGTAACCCGGTCGTCGAACCCGGGGCGGGGGATTCACCCTGCGCCGGCTCGAGGGCCCGCAGCGCTGACCGTGCAGCGGCGAGCAGGTGCGACGATGGCGCCATGCGCTACGTCGAGCACATCGCCGAGCTGGTCGGGAACACCCCGCTGGTCAAGCTCGGATCCGTCGCGGCCGGCATCCCGGCGCCGGTGCTGGCCAAGGTCGAGTATCTCAATCCCGGGGGCAGCGTGAAGGACCGCATCGCGCTGCGGATGATCGAGGTGGCGGAGGCGTCGGGCGAGCTGCGGCCCGGCGGCACCATCGTCGAGCCCACCTCGGGCAACACCGGCGTCGGGCTCGCGATGATCGCCCAGCGCAGGGGCTACCGCTGCGTGTTCGTCTGCCCGGACAAGGTCGGCGAGGACAAGCGCAACGTGCTCAAGGCCTACGGCGCCGATGTCGTCGTGTGCCCGACCGCGGTCGAGCCCGACCACCCCGACTCCTACTACCGGACCTCCGACCGGCTGGCCCGTGAGATCGAGGGCGCCTGGAAGCCCAACCAGTACGCGAACCCGGAGAACCCGGCGTCGCACTACGCGTCCACCGGCCCGGAGATCTGGGAGCAGACGTCAGGGCGCTGCACCCATTTCGTCGCGGGCATCGGCACCGGCGGCACGATCAGCGGCGCCGGACGATATCTCAAGGAGGTCTCCGGCGACCGGGTGCAGGTGATCGGCGCCGACCCGGAGGGTTCGGTGTACAGCGGCGGGAGCGGACGCCCGTACCTGGTGGAGGGTGTCGGCGAGGACTTCTGGCCCGCCACCTACGACAAGAACATCTGCGACGAGATCCTCGCGATCTCCGACGCCGACTCCTTCGAGATGACCCGGCGGTTGGCCCGCGAGGAGGCGTTGCTCGTCGGTGGATCGTGCGGGATGGCCGTCGTGGCTGCGTTGCGGGTGGCCGCGGCCACGGGCCCGGCGGCGGTGGTCGTCGTGCTGTTGCCCGACGGCGGCCGGGGTTACCTCGGCAAGGTCTTCAACGACCATTGGATGGCGAGCTACGGGTTCCTGCCGCCGACCGAGGGCACCACCGTGGGTGACGTGCTGCGCCGCAAGGACGGGGCGATCCCGGCGCTCGTGCATGCCCACCCGAACGAGACGGTCGCCGACGCCGTGCACTACCTGCGCGAGTACGGCGTCTCGCAGATGCCGGTCGTGGGGGCCGAGCCACCGGTGATGTTGGCCGAGGTCGCCGGGTCGGTGGCCGAGCGCGACCTGCTCGACGCGCTGTTCACCGGTCGCGCCACGCTCACCGACCGGCTGGAGCAGCACATGTCGCCCGCGTTGCCCACGCTGGGCGCCGGCGAGTCGCTGGCCACGGCGATGACGGCGTTCGCCGAAGCCGACGCCGCGCTGGTGTTGGTCGAGGGCAAGCCGGCGGGCGTGGTGACCCGCTCGGACGTGCTGGCGTTCCTGGGTAACGGCTGAGCCGGCGGATCGGCCGGCGGGTAGCGTGTGCGCATGCCAGGCTTCTCCACCAACGCGATCCACGCCGGCCAGCAGCCGGATCCGACGACGGGGGCGGTGACCGTCCCGATCCACCCGTCGTCGACGTTCGCCCAGGACGGTGTCGGAGGCACCCGCGGGGGATACGAGTACTCCCGCAGCGCCAACCCGACGCGCACCGCCCTGCAGGAATGCCTCGCCGCGCTCGAGGGCGGCCGGCATGCGCACGCGTTCGGCTCCGGGATGGGTGCCTGTGACGTGCTGCTGCGGGTGCTCCTGCGGCCCGGGGACCATCTCGTCATCCCCGACGACGCCTACGGTGGGACGTTCCGGCTGGTCGACAAGGTGCTGGCGCCCTGGGGCGTCACCTACACCCCCGTCGACCTGTCCGACCTCGACGCACTGCGCGCCGCGCTGCGGCGCAACACCAGGGTCATCTGGTGCGAGACGCCGACGAACCCGCTGCTCGCCGTCGCCGACATCGCCGCACTGGCCGATGTCGCGCGCACGGCGTCGTCGGCGCACCCTCCCGTCCGGCTCGTCGTGGACAACACGTTCGCCTCGCCGTACCTGCAGACCCCGCTCGCGCTGGGCGCCGACGTGGTGCTGCACTCGACGACCAAGTACGTGGGTGGGCACTCCGACGTCGTCGGCGGCGCGCTGGTGACCGACGACGACGAGCTGGCGCAGCGGTTGTCGGTCACCCAGAACTCGGTCGGCTCGGTCCCCGGCCCGTTCGACGCCTGGCTCACCCTGCGCGGGGTGAAGACCCTCGCGGTCCGGATGGAGCGGCACTGCGACAACGCCGAGCGGGTCGCGCAGGCGCTGAGTGCGCATCCGGGCGTCGAGCGGGTGCTCTACCCGGGGCTGCCCGAGCATCCCGGCCACGAGGTCGCGGCCAAACAGATGCGCCGCTTCGGCGGAATGGTGTCGTTCCTCGTGGCGGGCGGTCGGGAGGCGGCGCTGCGGGTCTGCGCGGCGACGAGGTTGTTCACCCTGGCCGAGTCGCTGGGCGGGGTGGAGTCGCTCATCGAGCACCCGGCCCGGATGACGCATCTGTCGGTGGCGGGTTCCGCGCTGGAGGTGCCCGACTCGCTGATCAGGCTCTCGGTCGGGATCGAGGACGTCGAGGACCTGCTGGAGGACCTGCACCGGGCGCTGGCGGCGGGCTGAGGCCGGGCGGGATCAGCTGCGCGCCGGCCGGGCGTCGGGTGGCAGCGGCGCGGGCGGGGACGGGACCGCGGGCAACACGATGTCGCCGGCCGCAATACACCCGCCGACCAGCTCGTAGCCGTCGCCGAGCCGCTCGTAGTGGCCCGGGTCGTCGCATCCCGCACCGCGCACGGTCACCACCGCGATCACCGCGAGCGCGGCGGCGCCCAGCAGCGGTACGACGGCCCGCAGCCATGCCATCCGACCTCCCCGGCTCCGCTCCCCCCGAGGCTACCGGTGCCGGTGGCAGGATGCCGGGATGGCCACCCGCCGCAGCGCGCCGGTCGGCCTCGACGATGTCGTCGCCGCCGCGGAGCTCCTCAACGGGGTCATCCGGTCGACGCCGGTGACGCGGTCCAGAGCACTCAGCGAGCTGCTCGGCGGCCCGGTCTGGCTCAAATGCGAGAACCTGCAACGGACCGGATCCTTCAAGATCCGGGGCGCGTACACCCGGCTGTACCGGCTCCGCGCCGACGAGCGCGCGCACGGCGTCGTCGCGGCGAGCGCGGGCAACCATGCCCAGGGCGTCGCGCTCGCCGCGCGCCTGCTCGGGATCGACGCCACGGTGTCATGCCAGTGCGAGCCGCGATCCCCAAGATCGATGCGACCCGCGGTGACGGCGCCACCGTGCACCTGGTCGGCGAGACGATCGAGACCAGCATCGCCGCGGCGGTCGGGCTCGCCGGGCGCACCGGGGCCGTCTTCGTGCACCCTTTCGACCACCGCGACATCATCGCCGGGCAGGGCACCGTCGGGTTGGAGATTCTCGACCAGGTACCCGACGTCGCCACCGTGCTCGTGCCGACGGGTGGTGGCGGCCTGCTCGGCGGAATGGCGGCCGCGGTCAAGACGCTGCACCCCGACGTGCACGTGGTGGGCGTGCAGGCCACCGGTGCGGCCGCCTGGCCCGGCTCGCTGGCCGCCGGTGCGCCGACCCCGCTGAAGGCGATGCGCACGATCGCCGACGGGATTGCCGTCGGCACCCCGGGTGAGGTGACCTATCCGCAGGTCGCCGGGTGGGTCGACGACATCGTGACGGTCGGTGAGGACGCGTTGGCCCGGGCCCTGCTGCACTGCCTGGAACGCGCCAAGCTGCTCGTCGAGCCCGCCGGCGTCGCCGGGGTGGCCGCGCTGCTCGAGGAGCCGGCGCGGTGGCCGACCCCCGTGGTCGCCGTGCTGTCGGGCGGCAACGTCGACCCGCTGGTCCTGCTGCATGTCATCCAGCACGGCATGGTCGCCGCCGCCCGATACCTCGCGCTGCGGGTCCGGGTGGGCGATCGGCCGGGTGCGCTGGCCGAGCTGCTCGCGCACGTCGGGTCGCTCGGCGCCAACGTCGTCGACGTCGCGCACTCCCGGATCTCCGGAGCGTTGCCGCTCGGCGATGTGGACGTCGCGCTGAGAGCCTGTTGGCAAATGGTGTTGGTTGGGTTGCCCGAGGTGACGGTGGGTAGCGATTAGGTCACGGTGGTGTGTCGTACCGGGCAGGAGAACGGGCTCCTGATAGTCGAGGAGTACCACCTACCCGACCGACCAGA
>JBBSGM010000228.1:0-4733 GCA_038254065.1 Mycobacteriales bacterium
CACCGCCCACCCCGACACGGCGTGCGATCCGGCAACAACGGCTCCAGACGCGCCCACTCAACATCAGTCAGATCATGACGAGCATGCATGAGCAAGATCTACCGCACCCGAACATCAAGATCCCGCAGACACGCCCTAGTGCGGCGGCGCTACTTGTCACCTGGCGGGCGGGCCCACCGGCGCAGGTGCGACGGCAGATCGGATCGGGCGAGCATGGGTCGATGGCCCCACAGGAAGCAGGACTCCGTGAGCGATACGACGTTGGACCGACACGCGCCCACCAGTCTCCCGGCTGTACCGTAAGATATTCGGCTACTGGGACTGCGCTGTTTCGGGGGTTGGTCGTTCACCGTGAAGTCGGGCGACGTAACGGTCGGCAGAGCGCCGCACGGCGCCCGCGCCGTCCCGGACGACGATCCGGCCCCACCATCCGCCGTACACACGGTCGAAGCGGAACCGTTCGACGCGCCGGGCGATGTCGAGCACCGTGGCCTCGTCCAGGGGAATGAGGTTGGGGTAGCTCCACATGAAGCTGACCCAATCACGGTCCTGGACGACGGTGATGGTGTCGCCGGTGAGCAGTGCACCGCGGCCGTCTGACCCCGCCGGCCAGTGGAGCACGGCGGCGCCGTCGAAGTGGCCGCCGATCCGGGCCAGGGTCACGCCCGGCGCCGGTTCGACGTTGTCGTCGAACAGCTCGATCCGCGGTGACGGGCGGCGGATCCATTCCTGGTCGGCGCGCGGGATCAACACGCGGGCGTCGAAGGCGTCGGCGAACTCGATGTTGGCGGCGTAGAAGTGCGGGTGGGACATGCAGATCGCGGTGATTCCGCCGAGCTCGGTGATCTGTTGCCGGGAGGTGTCGTCGAGCACCGAGATGCAGTCCCACAGCACGTTGCCGTGCGGAGTCCGCACCAGCAGCGCGCGTTGCCCGATCGCGACGGCCGGTTCGACCCCGACGCCGATCAGGTCGGGTTCCTCCTCGTGCAGCACCACGGCATGGTCGCGGGCGAGTTCGGCCATGGTGGTCCACTGCTGGCCGTCCCAGCCGACGTACTGGCGTTCGTCGTCGCAGACCACACAGCGGGCTGGGGGCCGGTCGGTGTCGGAATGTTGGACACCGCAGGTGGCGCAGATCCATGCCGGCATCAGCGGTCTCCTCTCGCTCGGGTAGGTGGATCGCCGCGCCCAACAACGGTCCCACGACCCAGGGCTGGTCAGCCGGCGGAATGGCTGGCCACGTTGACGACCACACCGTCGGGGTCGCGCACGAAGAACCGACGGATTCCCCACGGCTCGTCCGTGAAGCCCTCCTCATCCATGCCGATGTCGAACCCGAGGAAGCCCACGTAGAAGGCTCGGCTGGCTTCGAGGTCCGCACTGTGAACCATCGGCATTGCCCGTCGAATGCTCATGCGCCCCCTTCGCACGCGCGGCCGCCCAGCGAGCTTCCGATGCGGCTCCGGCTATGCCCACCGTGCCCTGAGGGAAGGCGGCCTGCGCGCCGGTCCAGTCGCCGAGTCCGGCTGACGGCGATCTGCTCAGAACCGGCGAGAGACAGAATGACGTCGTGACCGAGCTCATCGTCGTGACGGGTGACGCCGGGTGCAGGCAAGCGACAACTTCTTTGCCTTCGTCAACTGCGGCTTCATCCCACCCTGGGCGCCAGCGGCACATCATCAGAACGAGATCGTCATCCAGGCGGCAGCCGCGGCTGCTGGACGAATCGACCCGCAGTATGTCGCGTGCCGCAGCAGGATCCGCTGGTGCGACGGTGCTGATCATGCCTTCGACCCGGTACGGCCAATGACCGCTCCAGCCACCGTCACCAGCACTGTCCCCTCGTTGTTGACCAGGGGAGCTCACAACTGCAGGGCGCGGAGGCGGTCGGGGTCGGCCAGGATGTCGATCTCGTGGATCCGGCCGTCGGCGATCGTGAAGGCCATGACCGCGACCACGTGCCCGTCCGGAGCGGACACGACCCCGGCAGTCCCGTTCACGAGAGCGCGGCGGGCGAACCTGGCCCGGTCGGCGAACATCAGTGCCTGACCGGCGACCTGCGCCGCCCCCCGGACGTGCTTCGAGAGCGCGGCGGCCCGCTCGCCGCCGTCGACGCGGAGCACGACGTCCGGGGCGAGCAGCGCAACCAGGGCGTCGAAGTCGCCGCCCCGGGAGGCCGCGAGCCAGGCGTCGACCACCTCGTGCTGCCGAGCGAGGTCGCGGTCGGGCGGCGGGGTGCCGGCCCGGACACGGTGCCGGGCCCGGCTCGCCGGTCGGCGCGACGCCGCCGGGATTCGTCCGACGATCGGGGCGATCTGGTCGAAGGGCACGTCGAACATGTCGTGCCAGCCAGATCAACGGGTGCGGCGTGTGTGTGGACATGCACGCCCGCGAGCTCGGGCAGCTGGGCGAGTCGGACGAGCGGATTTTCGCGGTCGCGGCGTGGCGGGAGACGCCCTACTACACCGAAGGCGAGCGCGCCGCACTCGGCTCGCCGAGGCGGCGACCCGTCTGGCCGACCGGTCCGACCCCGTGCCCGACGACGTTTGGGACGCCGCGGCGGACGACTACGACGAGAAGGAGCTCGCCGGCCTGCTGATCAGCATCGCCGCGATCAACGCGTGGAACCGGCTCAACGCCGCCACCCGGCAGGTCGCGGGCCCGACCTGGACCTGAGTCAGGAGGCCGACTCCGCTGTGCGCTCCCTCCTGGTGAGCACCACGGCGAGGCGTCGGCGCCACCATTCAATGAGCGCGGTGCCCATGAGCGTGGGTGCAAGCCACGGGACCAGGGCAGCCGTTGCGATCAACGGACCGTCCACGGTCAAGGCGATCACGACGAACGCGGTCACCAGCGCGATGTAGGAGCCTCCCCGGCCGTGCGCGTAGGCATGGAGCCAGCCACGCCGGCGGTGGCTACTGGCATATCGGGCCATGAGCACCAACGCGAACGAGAACGCGGAGACCGGGATCAGCCACCACAGCTCGGGTCGGGCCAGTGCGACCAGTGCCACCGCCGACACGCAAACGAGCAGTACGGCGGCGTCGTAGGCCCCACTGAGCCAACCTGCCGGACGCAGCGCACCGCCGACCAAACGGCGGGTTTCCGCAACGATCACGATCGGGCCGAGCCCGAGCCCCAGCGTCCCGACGGCAACGTGCGCGCCGAGCAACACGCCGTGCGCGGTGCCTCCCAGAACCATCACGACCGCCGTGGTTCGCGGTGCAACGGTGTTGTTCCCGACCGGGCCACGGTGGTGCCGGAACCAACCGAGTGGGCGATGCGGTCGAACACCAGTGCCAGTGCCACCACGACCGCAGCGGTGGCCACGACCGCGAACAACACGGTCATCGCACCAGACGGGTTGGTGACCGCGAACGTGGGAATGGCTCGTTGGGGTACGGCGACAGCGCCGATGAGAGTGACCGCGGACAGCACATGGAGCAGGCTGAGTTGGCCCTGGCGCAACTTTCGAACAGCGAAGGAGTTCGTGGCAACGAAGAGCATCGCCAGCACCAACGTCCATCCGACCAGCCGGTGGCGCCGGTCGCCCTTGACCCGTCGAACGATCTGATAGGCCCCAGGGGGCAGTCCGACAGACGCGGTGAAGGCGTGTGTGGCGATCAGCACGGTCATGCCGCCCCCCTGGTTTCTTGCTCGCTCGCGGTGGTGGCGAGCAGTTGTCGGGTCAACCGTGCGTAGTCGGTGTAGGAGACGCCGCTGCGGTTCACCAGAGCGGCGAATCGCTCTTCGAGTCGCTCCTGGCACGAGGCGACCAACCGCAGCCCGCGGGCTGTGAGCTCCACCCGGCGACGGTTGCCCCCCGCAGGGTCGGGACCGACGTGAATCAAGCCCTCGTCGGCGAGCACCCCGACCATCCTGCTCGCCGACGGTTCGGTCGTTCCCAACCGCTCGGCCAGCGCTCGCTGGGTCGCCGGACCGAGCTGTTCCAGCATGAGCAGCGCCAGGAACCGGCGATAGGACAGGTGGAATCCCGCACGCAGGATCCGGTCCGCGGCCCGGTCGAGCCGGGTGATGAGGACGTGCAGGTCGTGAGCCAGCCCGGGCACCATCCCTCTAACATAGCACGCTATGTTATCGTCGCAAGGTCCATCCTCATCGCGCGCCGGCCGGTAATGCAGATCGTCATACCAACTAACCGATGTCAGGCCCCAGGTGGTTGGCTTGGGAATGACACTTATGTTGCGAGGTTTGCGGACAGTCATCTACCCGGCACCCGACCTCGGCGCGGCCAAGGCGTGGTGGACGGTGATCTTGGGCGTCGCCCCCTACTTCGATCAGCCGTTCTACGTCGGGTACTCTGTCGCGGGCTACGAGCTCGGGCTCCTGCCCGACGCCGATCCAGCCGACGGTGCTTTGACGTACTGGGGAGTCGACGACGTCGCCGTAGCTGTCCGTGGCGCGGTCGCGGGCGGGGCTACTGAACACGCCGCTGTCAGCGATGTCGGGCAGGGGATCGTCACCGCCACCGTGCGCACGCCCCACGGCACAGTGCTCGGCCTCATCTTCAACCCGCATTTTCAGCTACCGTGACCAGGGCACGACCGCGGTCCAAGGAGGTGCCTCCCGGTGCTGCGGAGTGGGCGCCCAGACCGTCGCCATCGCCCGGCGCAGTCCTGGTGCCCAGATCACCGCGATCGACCTGTCATGGGACTCGCTGGGCGCCGCCTCGGCGCGGGCGAGGGCCTCCGGGTGCAGCGGGGTCGAGTTCC
>JBBSGM010000229.1:0-4731 GCA_038254065.1 Mycobacteriales bacterium
CGTCGAGTCGCCCGATCCAGGGTTGGAGTCGGTGGCCGAGGACGCGGATGGGGTCGAGGGCGCCGCGCAGCGCGTCGCCTCGGGGGGTGTGGTGGTCGGGGTGGTGGTCGAGCATGTGCAGGAGTCCGGCGATGCAGCAGTTGTGGTCCCACCACCTGCGCAGTAGCCCGCGGGCGCGCCAGCGGGGCACCCCGGGCCGGTCGAGGCCGATTCTGCGGAGCAGCGCGTCGAGCGCGGCGTCGCGTTCGGTGGGGGTGGCGGGGATTCGCCAGGCCGCCCAGTCGGTTTTTGGGTCCTGTGGATTATCTGGCCGTGTGTTGTTTGTCGAGGGTTTACTACTTACAGAACTTTGGGGGAGGTTGCCAAAGTTATCCTCAGGGCCGGTGAGCTGGGCTGATGCCGCGGCCGGCGCACCCGCCTCGGCGTCGTGATCGGCGGTGTGGCCGGGGTCGGTGGTGGGTGGGGTGTCGACGAGGGCGTAGGCGGGTGCTCGGTTGGTGCGGGAGCCGAGGAAGGTTGCGGAGGCGCCGGGCTCGACCAGGACGAGGAGGCCGACGTCTTGGGCCCAGGCGGCCAGCCGGGACACCGTGCGCACCGAGCAGTCACCAATGGTGGCGAGGGTGTCGCGGGTCAGGCCGCAGACCAGGCCGGTGGTCCAGTCCATCCGGTAGATCACGGCGCGCAACATCGCGGTCCAGCGGGTCCGCTTGTCGGCCTGCCAGATCTCGTCGTCGAGCAGCTGCTCGGCCCGGGCCAGCGCCGCATTCTGGTCAGTGAGCACAACGAGCCCGGCGTCGAGGCGGTGGCGCCAGCCGGGGTGCGGGGCGTACCGGCCGCCGTCGACCCGGGCGCGGGCGCGTTCACGGCCGTAGGCGCGGTGCTGGGCCCGAGCGACGGCGCGGGCCACCGCCCGGCGGCCGCGGCGGGGCCGACCGGGTCCGGTCCCGCCATCCGCGGTCGGCGGTGGTCGGGACGGTCCGGGGTCGGGCCTAGACACTGCCCCGAGGGGCGTCGGGCCAGCGCCGCGGAGGGCCGGCGGCGTGGCCGCGGGGGAGGGCTCGACACAGCTCTGGTGGCGGTGGAAGCCGCACACGGTGCCGTCGCGGGCAGCGGCCAGGGTGAACGCACCCTGCTCGTAGCAGGGCAGACACCAACCTGGCACCGCGGCGGTCAGGAGACCCGGATTGGAGCTGGGCGTGGCATCTCGCGCGCGGACGTGTGCAGGGGCTATCTTGGGCACGCGAGAGCGCGCCTCCTTCCAGGCAGGAAGAGGAACCCGCCCGGCCATCAACCGGGCGCATGCATCGAGACGGGCGCCAACCCGGCTCGACGCGACTTGGCGAGGCGGTCCCCGTGTGGGGGCCGCCTCGCCCGCGTTACGAGGCGTCTGCCAGCGGCAACTCCTCCTGGCTCTCTGTTTTCGGCAAGCAGTAGGACGGCACCGGTAGACCCAGCGCCTCAGAGCACAGCCGGCCAATCACGTCTGTGAGCGTGACTCCTTCCCGGTCGGCGATCGCCTGAGCCTGGACCCGCACCTCCGCCGGCAAGGCGACGCTGGTCCTCACACGGTCGCCCTTGGGCTTGGGACCGGACTTCGCACGAGGCAGAGCGCTGTTCATGCAGGCTTTCTACCGGTCACGCGGCGTTCTGAGGCGTCGACACGCCGCAACCTGGATGCCACATCTACGTTGCAGGGGCGCTGAGCAACGTCACGCGCTGCTCAGCCTCGCCGCGCTGCACGTGCTGCCGGGGCTCTTGCACAGCGCCTCGACATCTACGCGCGTGGCTGACGTACACGTACCTGGCCGACACCAAGCAGGGCGGGGCGCAGCTCCGACGAGACTTCGACCGCCTACTCCGTCGGGGACGGGCGTCGCCGATATACAGCTGGAGTACACCGAGAGCCCGTTCGGGTCGCCCGCGATCTTCACCGGTCACGGTTGAGCGATTCACCCGGTGCCGGTTGACTAGCCGATCGCGCCCCCGGGACACTGACGCAGCCAACAACCAGGAGGGGAACCCGATGAGGAAGAGGCTGCGGTGGATGTGGCGCGAGTGCCCGAACGGGAAGAGCTGTTCACGGACCGGGCACCTGCCCGACGGCCGGCGGATCGTCCAGGGCTACCTGGTGACCGACCCGGCGATCCTCGCGGAGGTCGGGAAGTTACCCCCGGGGGAGGGCCTGCTGATCCTCCCGGCCGACGCTCGGCTGGACTGAGTGTGCGCCTCGACGAAGCCGGGATGGACGACTACACCGACCGCTTCGACCACGATGCGCTGCGGGTGGAGACCCGCAGCAGCTACGACGTGGCATCCGACGGCGGCGAGGTGGCCCGCTACCTCGCCGGGGAGCCCGCACCGGACCCCTCAGTCGTCGGGCCATGGCACGGATGGATCCGAGCGCAGGTTGCGCGTGGCACGACGGTGCGCCGGCTCCGCGTGCTGCACGCCCCGCCCGGGGACTACCTGCGCTACGAGTGCGAATGGGGCTACGTCGGCAACACTGCCGCCGGGGAGGACATCCGCATCCTCGACCTCACCGAACGGCCCCGCCCGGACGGCTTCCTCGAGGACGAACTGTGGATGCTCGACCAGGAGCGGGTCGCGCTGATGCGCTACGACGACGCGGGCCGGTTCTCCCACGCCGACACCGCCGAGGGTGACGCCGCCACACCCTGGCGGGAGTCGTGTGCCGCCGCCTGGCGCGCCGCTGAGCCGTTCACCGCGTGGTGGGCCGCGCACCCGCAGTATCGCCGCGCCGCCGGGTGCGTCGGTGCCTGAACGCCGCGACGAGCTGTCCGCGACGTTGGCCCAGCTCCGCGCCGACGCCGGCCTGTCGGGCACCGAGGCCGGAAAGCGGTCCGGGATCAGCCAGGCGTCGGTCAGTCGCTATGAGAACGGCCGCTACGTCCCCTCGCCCGACGACGTGGACGCGCTCACCGCCGTCTACCACGCGCCCGGCGAGGTGCGGCGCCGGCTTCGGCAGCTCGCCGCAGACCTCCGGGAGGATGTCGCACCGCCGGCGCGGCTGGTCATCTCCCGCGCCGCGGGCCAGATGCAGCAGCGCGTCGGGCGGGTCGAGGCCAGCTCGGTGCACATCCGCCACTTCCACCCCATCGCCGTGGCCGGCCTGTTGCAGACCGCCGACTACGCGCGCACGGTGTTCAGCTCCGGCGGGGACCTGCCGCACGAGCAGGTCGAGCAGGCGCTTGCGGCCCGGATGGAGCGGCAACGGCTGCTCGACGACCCCGGCCGCCACTTCACGTTCGTCCTCGCAGAGGGGGTGCTGCGGTGGCAGATGGGCGGTCCGGCCGTGATGGTCGCGCAGCTCGACCATCTCGCCACGGTGAGCCAGCTCGCCCACGTGCGGCTGGGGGTGATCCCGTGGACCACGACCGTCGACCTGGCTCCGATGCACGGTTTCGACCTCTACGACGCCCGCGCCGTCATCGTCGGGACGGAGACGACCACGGTGTTCTTGACCAACTCGCACGACGTGGCGGCCTACGTCAAGCTCTTCGCCGATCTTGAGGCGGCTGCCACGTTCGCCGAGCAGGCTCGCGCGGTGCTGGCGCGGGTCGCCCGGGACTACCGCTCGCTGCTCTGAGCTGATCTTTGTTTGCCCATCGCTATTCACAGAGTTCGCGCTGTATAGTTCTGCCCATCGGCCGTCCCTCGTAGGACCTTGGTCCCCTCTCGGGCGTTGCGGCGGACGACCGACACCAACCCCAGCATCCCGACCAGGACCAGGTCAGACATGACGATGGTCGACTCCAAGGTGGCCGCTCAGCTCCGCAGGGCGGGGCGGAAGCCGCGACCCCGCGCACCACCGGGGGCTCCACGGACTCTCGTGTCCGTAACCGGGCGAGCCGCGTACACGCGTTACGCCGGCCCCACGCCGGCGCTTCCTACCTCACGTACATCCAGCCCGCGTAAGTAGGCGGGGCCCGGACGCGGCGCTACAGCGCCGGCCGGGCCCTCGATCCCCAAGGAGTGGACCCATGCGGCATCGTGCCGTCTCTACCCGCCCCGCAGCCCACCCGGTCGTCACCTCGCCCCACCAGTGGCGCACCAGCGCCGCCTGTCTCGGCGAGCCTCTCGATCTTTTCTTCCCGACCGCTGTCGTCGGGCCGCTGTACGGCGCTCAGGTAGCGGCGGCGAAGGCAGTGTGTGCACGTTGCGCGGTGGTAGCGGCGTGCCGGGCTGACGCACTGGCCCACGCGCCCTACGGCATCGCCGGGGGCCTGACCGAGGCCGAGCGGTCGGCTGTCCGGACCGCGCGGCGCAGCAGCACCAGCGCGCGCGGCCCCCTACAGCATGACACCGACATCGACCCGATCATGGTCGACCGGATCGCGCGGTCGGGTCGGCAGCCGGGCGCGACGCGCGACGAACTGGCGGCCGCCGCGGTGCGGTTGGTCGAGAGCGGCCAGCCGATCGTGCAGGTCGCCGAGCGCCTGGGTCTGGCCGAGCGCACCGTGAGCACCTACGCGGCCACTGCCCGCGCGGCGCAGCAGTTGGTGGCGTCGTGATGGCCGTCGACCTGCGTGCCGTCCCCGCCGGCCCCGCCACCGACGTGGACGTGGACGTGCTGGGTCCGGGTGAGGTGCTGGCGTTGTACGCCCGCCAGACCGACGAGCTGGCCCGCATCGTGGAATCCGCGCTGGCCGAGGAGCACGCGGAGCACCGCGCGCAGCTGCGGGTGCTGCACGAGGGTCACCGCCGCCGCAC
>JBBSGM010000230.1:0-4727 GCA_038254065.1 Mycobacteriales bacterium
ATCGAGCCGGGGGTGTGGCCACGCAGGTGGATCACCTCCAGCTCTACGTCACCGACTGCCACGGTGTCGCCGTGGTCGACCAGACGGTCTGGAGGCACCGGCAACTGCGGGGCGTCGACCGGATGAGCGACCGTCTGCGCTCCGGTGGCACCGGCGACTGCACCGAGGGCCTGCCAGTGGTCCCCATGCAGGTGGGTGGTGACGATCGTCCGCAGGTCGGGGCGGTCGGGGCCATGACCTAGCAGGTCCATCAGTCGCTGCGCATCGTTGGCGGCGTCGATCAGCAACGCCTCGCCGGTGGACCGGCAGACCAGCAGGTAGGCGTTATTGTCCATCGGCCCGACCGAGATCTTGGTGACGGTCAGCTCGTCCAGCGTCCGCCGCTGCGCAAGCCCGCCGGGTTCGACCGCACCGTCATACTTCTCAACGACATCCACAACCACCGACCGTAGCGCGCGTGGGAAGCGCCGCAAAAGGTTTCCATTGGACCGTTCCGGGCTCACCTCGACCTGCAAAAGGTTCCAGTTGACCGCTTACGCCCCCGGGCATCTGGCAGCGGGAGACTGCTGAGTCCGCGACTGTCGGTGCCTCCGCATAGCATGGATGGGGCCGTAGGGTGCTGCGACCGGCCGGACCGAAGGGAGTCACGTGGCTGATCGACTCGTCGTGCGCGGTGCGCGGGAGCACAACTTGCGCAACGTCGATCTCGACCTGCCCCGCGACAGCCTCATCGTGTTCACCGGGCTGTCCGGTTCCGGCAAGTCCAGCCTCGCCTTCGATACCATCTTCGCGGAGGGCCAGCGCCGGTATGTCGAGTCGCTGTCGGCCTACGCCCGCCAGTTCCTCGGCCAGATGGACAAGCCCGACGTCGACTTCATCGAAGGTCTGTCCCCGGCCGTGTCGATCGACCAAAAGTCCACCAGCCGCAACCCTCGCTCCACCGTCGGCACCATCACCGAAGTGCACGACTACCTGCGGCTGCTCTATGCCCGCGCGGGGGAGCCGCATTGCCCGGTGTGCGGCGAGCCGATCTCCCGGCAGACCCCACAACAGATCGTCGACCAGGTACTCGCCCTGGACCCCGGCACCCGGTTCCAGGTCCTGGCACCCGTGGTGCGGACCCGCAAGGGCGAGTTCGTCGACCTGTTCGCCGAGTTGCAGTCCCAGGGTTACTCCCGGGTGCTCGTCGACGGCATCGTGCACCCGCTGACCGACCCGCCCAAGCTCAAGAAGCAGGACAAGCACGACATCTCCGTGGTGGTCGACCGGCTGTCGGTCAAGGAGAGCGCCAAGCAGCGGCTCACCGACTCGGTGGAGACCGCGCTGCGGCTGGCCGACGGCCTGGTCGTGCTCGATTTCGTCGACCGCGACGAGCGCGACCCGCACCGGCAGCGCCGGTTCTCCGAGCGGATGGCGTGCCCGAACGGCCATCCCATCGGCGTCGACGACCTGGAGCCGCGCTCGTTCTCCTTCAATTCGCCCTACGGCGCGTGCCCGGAGTGCACCGGAATCGGGGTGCGCAAGGAAGTCGACCCCGAGCTGGTGGTGCCCGACGAAGAGCTGTCGCTGGCCGAGGGGGCGATCGCGCCGTGGTCCACCGGGCAGACCGCGGAGTACTTCCAGCGGCTGCTGGAGGCGCTGGCCGAGACCGTCGGCTTCCGGATGGACATCCCGTGGCGGCGGCTGCCGGCCAGCGCCCAGAAGGCCGTGCTGCACGGCTCCGACGTGCAGGTGCATGTCCGTTACCGCAACCGCTACGGCCGCGAGCGCTCTTACTACGCCGCGTTCGAGGGTGTCCTGCCGTTCCTCGAGCGCCGGATGAACCAGACCGAGTCGGAATACATGCGGGAGAAGTACGACGGCTACATGCGTGAGGTGCCTTGCCCAGCTTGCGGTGGGACCCGGCTCAAGCCGGAAATCCTCGCCGTCACGCTGTCGCACACCACAGAAGGCAAGAAGTCGATCGCTGACGTGTCCGCGCTGTCGGTCCGCGACGCCACGGCGTTCCTCGACGGGCTACAACTGGACACCAGGCAAGCGATGATCGCCGGCGCGGTGCTCAAGGAGATCCAGGCCCGGCTGCACTTCCTGCTCGACGTCGGGCTGGACTATCTGTCCCTGGACCGCGCCTCGGCCACGCTCTCCGGTGGTGAGGCGCAGCGGATCCGGCTAGCCACCCAGATCGGATCCGGGCTGGTCGGGGTGCTGTATGTGCTCGACGAGCCATCAATCGGCCTGCACCAGCGGGACAACCACCGGCTGCTGGCCACCCTCACCAGGTTGCGCGATCTGGGCAACACGCTGATCGTGGTCGAACACGACGAGGAGACCATCCGTGCCTCTGACTGGGTGGTCGACATCGGCCCCGGCGCGGGCGAGCACGGCGGTCAGGTCGTGCACAGCGGACCCTTCCACGAGCTGGAACGGCACGACACCTCGATCACCGGCGCCTACCTGTCGGGCCGGCGGAGCATCCCGGTTCCGGCGATCCGGCGTCGGGTGGATCGCTCGCGACGGCTGACCGTGGTTGGAGCACGCGAGCACAACCTGCACGACATCGACGTGTCCTTCCCGCTCGGCTGCCTGGTCTCGGTCACCGGGGTGTCCGGATCGGGCAAATCCACGCTGGTCAACGACATCCTTGCGACCGTGCTGGCGAACCGGCTCAACGGAGCCCGCCAGGTCCCCGGACGGCACACCCGGGTCACCGGCCTGGAGCACGTCGACAAGCTGGTCAGGGTCGATCAGTCACCGATCGGGCGAACCCCGCGGTCCAACCCGGCCACCTACACCGGCGTGTTCGACCGGATCCGCAAACTCTTCGCCGCCACCACCGAGGCGAAGGTCCGCGGTTACCAGCCCGGGCGGTTCTCCTTCAACGTCAAGGGCGGTCGCTGCGAGGCGTGCGCCGGCGACGGCACCATCAAGATCGAGATGAATTTTTTGCCTGACGTGTACGTGCCGTGCGAGGTCTGCGGGGGCGCCCGGTACAATCGGGAGACCCTCGAGGTGCACTACAAGGGCAAGACCGTCGCCGAGGTGCTCGATATGCCGATCGAGGAGGCGGCGACGTTCTTCGAGCCGATCTCGGCGATCCACCGGCACCTCAAGACGCTGGTGGACGTCGGCCTGGGCTATGTCCGGCTCGGTCAGCCCGCGCCGACGCTGTCCGGCGGGGAAGCCCAGCGCGTCAAACTGGCCAGTGAATTGCAGAAGCGCTCCACCGGCCGGACCGTCTACGTGCTCGACGAGCCCACCACCGGCCTGCACTTCGAGGACATCCGCAAACTGCTCGGCGTCATCAACGAGCTGGCCGACAAGGGCAACACCGTCATCGTCATCGAGCACAACCTCGATGTGGTCAAATCGTCGGACTGGGTGATCGACATGGGCCCAGAAGGTGGCGCGGCTGGCGGTACCGTGATCGCCGAGGGCACCCCCGAGCAGGTCGCCGCCATCGATACCAGTTACACCGGCCAATTCCTGCGCACCGTCGTCGATATGAAACACCCAACGCCGGCGAAGCGTCGCCGGGCCACCGTCGCCGCAGGTTCATAGCGACAGTGACCCGTCACAGATCGCGGTAGATCTCGCGTCGGTGGCCCAGATCGACCACCAGGACTACCAGCCGGTTGTCATCGACGGTGTAGACCACCCGGTAGTTGCCCACCCGGAGACAGTATGCGCCGCGAAGACCCCGTAGCGCGATCACGCCGGACGGCCGGGGATTCTCGCCGAGTCCGTCGATGGCTGCCTGTACGCGGCGGCGGACCGGTTTGTCCAGCTTCGCCGAGGCGCGCAGGGCATCGCGGGTGACCTCGACCCGGTACCGACTCATCAGGCGCGGGCACCGGTCCCCGCGTCGCCAGCCTCTAGCTCGGCCACTGCCTGGTCCCAGGGCACAGTGGGCTCGTCCCGTTGCAGCACCTCGGCGGCCCGGTGTGACCAGTAGGCGTCCTCCCACAGTTCGAACCGCTCGGCAACCTCGGCCGGCACCACGGCGCCGACTCGGCGGCCGTAACGGGTGAGGTACACCACTCCGCCGTCACGGATCACGGTGTCGATCAGTTCGGGCAGCTTCGCCCGAGCATCGGTCACGGTGACCTCTACCTGGTTCGGCGGCGTATGCGGCGCAGCGGCAGTCATGTACAAAATGTACGTGTTTGAGGTCGTACCGAACAACTCATCGACGGCACACCGGCCGGCCCCACCGCGGTGAGTGACGAGCCACCTGACTTTCTTCCTAACCTTGGCTGGCGCCACTCGGGGCTCTGACGTGCTGATGTATAGCTGAAGGTAAAGTTTATGTATGGGTGAAGGTTAGGTTTAACGTCTGTTACCCTGTCCACGCGACCAGTCTCCGCTCCGGTGGAGACGGCAAGTGGAGCCCGCGCTCCCACCCGAACCGCCGTGAGGTGGCCGGGTCCGGTCCCGGAATCCCTACGGGGCTTCCGGCGTTACGCCGAGTGTTGATTCAACACTCGCGCGTCGATCGGTCGGATCTGCGGGCCCCGCACGCCAGAAGGCATGTGGGGCCGCGTTGCATCCGGGGTGTCCGTGGACACCGGGTGCCGGCAGGCACGGCTCCACACGCTCGGTCGCGCCGTGAGTATGACGACCGAGGAGGCCACATCACCGTCGAGACACGCATCAATGATCGCATCCGCGTTCCTGAGGTTAGGTTGGTTGGTCCGAATGGCGAGCAGGTCGGCATCGTCCGCATTGAG
>JBBSGM010000231.1:0-4713 GCA_038254065.1 Mycobacteriales bacterium
GGGTGGGTTCGGCGCGACGCGTTCGACGGCCGTGTCGCGCGAGCAGGCCGTGGCGCTGTTCGCCGAGGTCAGCCGGGTGATGCTCGACGGGACCCGGCGCTGCGCGCGGACGTGGCGCCCGGACGTCGTCATCTACGGGGCACTGCAGGGCGCCGGGGCGGTGACGGCCGCCGAGCTCGGGATTCCCGGCGTGGAGCACGTCATCAGCCCCGCCGCGGGCAGCGGCGAGCTCGTCGCGGCGATGTGGTCGCGCCTCGCCGACTCCGAGCCGGTCGCTCCGGTGGCCGGGATCGGCATCGTCCCACCGAGCCTGGCTCCGAGCCCGTCGCCGGGCTGGGCAATGCGGGCGGTGCCCTATGCCGGCGGAGCTGTGGTGCCCGACGGCGTGCTCGAGCCGCCGCAGCGGCCGCGGGTGCTGGTCACCATGGGCACGGTCGCCCCGCGGATGGGCGGGGTGGGCATCGTGCGGGAGCTGGTCGACGCGGTCGCCGAACAGCCGGTCGAGGTACTCGTCGCGCTCGGCAGCGACCCGGCCGACCTCGGCACCCTGCCGCCGTCGGTCCACGCGTACCGGTGGTTGCCGCTGACCGCGGCGCTGCCGCAGTGCGCCGCGGTGGTGCACCACGGCGGCGCCGGGACGATGATCTGTGCGCTCGCCGCCGGCGTCCCGCAGGTCGTCGTGCCGCAGGGCGCCGACCAGTTCCTCAACGCCGCCGCGGTGGCCCGCCGGGGATGTGCCGTGCACGCCGGCTCCGATCCGGGCGAGGTGCGCGACGGGGTGCGTCGCGTGCTGGCGGGCGAGCTCGACGCCGCCGCGGCCGAGGTCAGACGCGAGATCGACGCGCTGCCTGCACCCGCCGCAGTCGCGGACGAGCTCGTGGAGCTGCTCGCGACGCGGTGAGCCGCTGCGGTGCGCCCCGGCCCAACAAAAGAACGAATGAAGGATTCATCCTTACACCTTGACGGATGATTCGTTCACGAGGAGAGCGGTTGGGCTACGAGCGCGACGCCGAGGTCGAACCCGACACCGCCGCGCGCGATCTGCGGATGGTGGTGGTGGCCGCCGACCTCTTGCGTCCCCTGGGGAGAACCGCCGACCGGATCGGTCAGCTGCGCACCAGCAGGTCGAACTCGCCGTCGCGGACTCCGGCGTGGAACGCCGCCCATTCCGAGGCGGTGAAGCCCAGCGTCACCCCCGACGCGACGGCGTGGACGTGGGTCTCGGTGCCCACGGCCCGCACGGTCACGGCGCCGTTGGCGCTGGGCGCGCCGGCGGCCACCTCGCCGACGAACGCGGTCCACTGGGCGGGGGTGAAGGCGATGACCGGGCCCGCGCCGCGGTCCTTGGTGTCGCGCAGCAGCACGCCATGCTCGGCCGGGGCCACCTCCACGCAGTTCTGCCCGGCCCCGGAGTAGCTGGCCGTCCGCCACCCGTACGCGCTCATCGATGTGCTCCGTTCAGTCCAGTGCCGCCCGGCAGGCCGCGATCATCTCGCGCGACTCTGCCACGCCCAGTGCGTGGGCCTGGAGGCGGTCCCTCCGGTAGAGGTAGCCCGCGACCTGATGGTACTCGGGCACGTACGCGGAGCCATCGGGATACTCGACGTAGCCGATGGACTGGGTGGCAGCGAAGTCGAGCAAGGTGAAGGCGCCGACGATGCCGTCGTGCACCGCGACCGACCGCGGCATCACCTGCACCGTGACGTTGTCCCGCCCGGCCATCGCGAGCAGGTGGTCGAGCTGGGTTCGCATCACCTCCGGACCGCCGACCGGCCGGTGGAACGCATCCTCCTCGATCACGACCGCCAGCCGCAGCAGGTTCTCGGAGGCGAGCAGGCGCTGCTGGCGGGCCAGTCGGAGTTCCACCACCCGGCCGTGGTGCAGCGGCGAGACCTGGTCGGCGGCGACCAACGCGGAAGCGTAGCCGGCGGTATGCAGCATCCCGGGGACGATCAGTGGTGTGTAGACGAACTCGCCGCTGGCGAAGCCCTCCATGCCCACGAACAGCCGGTAATGCTCCGGGATCACCGGCTCCCACGGCGTCCACCAGGTCCGCCGGCCGGGCTTGTCGAGCAGCGCGGCCAGCCGGTCCCCGTCGGCCTTCGGCACGCCGTAGAACCGCATCAGGGCCCGCACGTCGTCGGGCTGTTGCACGGTCCGCCCGGTCTCCAGGTAGTTCATCCGCGACGTACTGCAGCCGATCACCTTCGCGGTTGCGGCCTGGGTCTCGCCGAGCCGCTCCCTGGCCTGGCGCAGCTCGTTGCCGACCAGCCAGGCCAGCGCGGACGGGTCGGTCCGAATCATCGCCCTCACCTCCGGAGCAAAGCTTGCCATTGCCGTACAGTTGGCGAGCACTCGGGTGCGAGCCTGCTTTTGAGTTGTGGACATCCACGTGTATGCTCGATTGGCGCGGTCGATCACCGACTGCGTGCGGTGGCCGGCCGGGTGGTCGACCCCCCCGTCCTGCCCGGTCGGCCGCCGTCGAGCACAAGGAAGTCCCGTGGAACTGCTGATCGGCATCGCAGTGGGTCTGCTGGCCGCAGGGATGGCCGACCAGGTACGGCGGCGCAGGCGGCGGGTTCCGGCGGCACATGCCCTTGGCTGGTGGTCGCCGCCCCCGGCCCGGCGGCACGCTCGGGCCCGCGCCTCGCGGTGAGCTTCTGATGGTCCCGAGCCGGCCGGAGATGACCGGCGCTCCGCGGGCCAGTAGTCGGGCCGACCTGCGCCGGCAGCGGCGTCCTCGCCAGCACACCTGCTGGGATCACCTGCTGATCGCGCCGCTGTGGCCGCTCCACGATGCCAACCTCGGAACTTTGCTGCGCAGCTGCGACGCCGTGGGGGCGTGCCTCGCGGTGCCCCGCGAGCGGTGGGTGGGCCCGGCGCTCGCCCGCGGTAACACGTTGCGCCGGAGCAGCTGCGTGCACCGGATCTCGAACCCGCTGTGCTGGCTCGCCGCGCAGCGGGCGGCCGGGAGCCGGCTGCTCGGGGTGGAGCTGGCCGACGAGGCGATTCGGCTGGGCGACCTGCCGGCAGCGCGGCAACGGACGATCGTCGTACTCGGGCACGAGCGCGACGGCATCCCGCCCGACGCCCTCGCCCTGTTGGACCAGGTCGTGGAGATCCCGATGATCGGTACCGGTCTGAGCCTGAACGTCGCGGTGGCCGGTTCCCTGGTGGCCTACAAGCTCGCGGGCATGCTCTGAGGCGCCGCTCCGACGGTGGCCAGGACCAGGCGCTGCGGCGCCGGCTTCCGCGGACCGCCCGGGTCGAGATGGGCGCGCGGGTTTCGCTACCTCAGCCGAGGGGCAGTTCGGCAACCCGGTGCCAGCCGCCAGGGGCGTCGAAGCCGTGGAACAGGTGGGCCGCCCGAACGGCAGCCTTGATCGGGAGCCGGGCGCTCATCGCCTGAGCCGCGGCGCGCATTCGGCTCAGATCGGCGCGCGCGCCGACGGTCAGATGCGGGATGACGTCGGCGAAGGCGCCGCCGTAGGGTGGGCAGTCCGGGAACGCTGACCAGACTGCGGCGGTCAGCGCCCGGAACCCGTCATCGGGTTCCGGGACGAGCCACACCACGTCCGCACCGAACCACTCCGTGCGCGGGAAGATCACGTCGAAGCATGGTACTGCGCGGACCGCCTCCCCGAGTCTGCCCAGCTCCGGCGGGGAGATCCGGTCGGGAGGCACGAAAGGGGCGAGGACGGTGACGTGCGCGGGCACACCCCATGCGGCGGTGCGGTCCAGCTGCGCCCGGAACTTCCCGACTGCCGGCTCGGCCTCCGCCACCGGGACGATCACCGCACTCTCACTCGCCACCATGGGACGAGTATGCGGCGTACCTGCGGACGACCTCCGGGTCGAGATCATTCGCTCCTGGCGAGAACGCTGCACGCTGTGGTGGTAGGTGGTTGCCCCCGTAGGGTCTGGCCGTGTTCACGGCAGCGGAGCGGGCGCGGCTGCGCGAGGGGCTGGTGTCGGCGGCCTACGGCGACCCCCACATCACGGGTGCCGCCGTGACCGGGTCGGGGGCGGTCGGTCGTGAAGATCGGTGGTCGGACATCGATCTCGCTTTCTGCGTTGCCGCTGACGCCGACCGCGGGCAGGTGCTGTCCGACTGGACCGCCCGGATGTACCGGGAGCATGGTGCCGTCCATCACGTGGATGTGACCCGGGGCGTCACTCTCTACCGGGTCTTCCTGCTCGCCAGCACCTTGCAGGTCGACCTTGCCTTCTGGCCGGCGGCGGAGTTCGGTGCCATCGCCCCTACCTTCCGGCTCCTGTTCGGAACGGCCAACCAGCGACCGACGTCACCGGGGCCGGCCGCGGCTGAGCTGATCGGTATGGGCTGGCTGTATGCGCTGCATGCCCGTTCGAGCATTGCCCGTGGCCGGGTGTGGCAGGCGGAGTACATGATCAGCGTTGTGCGGGACCGGGTCCTCGCGCTGGCGTGCCTGCGTCACGGTGTGCCCGCTGTGCAGGGCCGGGGCATGGACGACCTTCCGCCGACGCTCACCACGGTGCTCACCGGTGCGACGCCGGCGCCCAGGTCGACGCCCGGTGCCGGGGCCCGCACGAGGAGACACCGCTGCACTGGGCGGCCAGCTCCGACGACGTCGAGGCCCTCGACGCGCTGCTCGACGCCGGTGCCGACATCGAGGCGCCGGGGGCGGTCCTGGGTGGCGGCCCCCCGCTGGCGGATGCGCGGGGGTTCAAGCA
>JBBSGM010000232.1:0-4663 GCA_038254065.1 Mycobacteriales bacterium
GCATGGTGCTTCGCGGCGCACCGAGGCCATCACCGACCGGACTCGATCCCGATCATCCTACTCCCGCTCCTGGCGGTGTCGGAGGATTCCCGGCCGCCGCGCGAGGACGTCTATCGGGCTTGGGAGGTTGCGCCACCCCCCCACCTCCCGCTCGCGCTGCGCGACGCGGCTGGCCGTCAGCCGCTCGTCCCCGCCACTTTAAGAGATATCCCCAGAGTTCCCTGGGCTCCTTCAAGGACTGTGTAGGCCCTGGACCAGGGCAGTCGCCCTCCTTCGAGCAGTCTGAGGCCGCGTTGGCGTCGGCCGGCGCGGGAGCCGCTCGGCCGCCGTCGGCCCGGATGCGGTCGACGACCAGCGCCCCGTGGGCGGCGAGTCGGGTGGCCGTGGCGGCGCCGATGCCCCGGGAGGCGCCGGTGACCAGGGCGACCCGCCCGGCCAGGCCGGCGGAGATGTCCATGGCGGCGGCCATGGTCACCGCTGCCTCCGGCGGGGCTGGGCGGGCAGGGTCACGGCGAGGGCGAGCAGCCAGCCCATCGTGGCGAACCGGCCGATCGGCAGCAGCAGGGTGAGTGCGTCGGTGGCGGCGGACAGGCTGGCCAGCTCGCACGCCGCCGCGACTGCCAGGCCGAACCAGCCGACCCAGCGCGGGGTGAGGTGTCCGACCAGCGCCGGCACCGAGATCCCGGCCACCAGCAGCCCGGAGAAGACGACGTAGCCGGGGCCGCCGGCGGCGAAGGCCAGCCCGGAGACGGCGCGGACCACGGCGGGGCTCTCGGCGACGTGCGGCTGGGTCAGCGCCAGGCTGGCCAGCCCGGATAGGGCCAGCAGCACCGCCGCGGCTGAGCCACCGACCAGCGCGATCACCCGGCCGGGCACGTCCAGCCCGGCGGCGCGGACCCGGTGGGAGGCGATCGCGGTGACCACCGCGTAGGGCACGGCCGAGGCCAGCACCAGGAACGCCAGCAAGTGCGCCGCGCCGACGTGGTGGGCGTAGAACTCGAGCAGGCTCGCGTCGGAGGAGTACGGCGAGCCCCCGGCCACCACGGGCGGCGCGATGATGCCGGCCACCGCCAGCGTGACGTAGGCGATGACAGGGGGCAGCAACGGTGCCCCACCGGCGTGCCGCTTCGGCTGCGCCGGGTGGGTGTCCACCTCACCGGCCTGCTGGCTCGCATCCATATCGGTCATGACGCCCTTCCCTCAGTAGTGGATAGAACGAATCATTCATAGCACGAACGGTTCTGGTTGGGTAGGATCAGGGCGTGTCGACCTCCGCTGGACCGGCTGGACCGGCCAGCAGCCCCGCCGGCGACCCGGCTACGGGGCGGCCCGGTGGGGCTGCGTTCCTGCTGGCTCAGCTCGGTGCGCACGCCGCGAGCCGGTTCGCCGAACGCGTCGCCGAGGTCAGGCTGACCCCGCCGCTGACCGGCCTGCTCGCCGCGATCGCCCGAGATCCCGGCAGCAGTCAGCAACAGCTCGCCACCCGGCTGGGCCTGTTGCCCAGCAGGGTCGTCAGCTTCGTCGACGAGCTGGCCGACCGCGGCCTCGTCCGCCGGGAACGCAGCAGCGCCGACCGGCGGCAGTACGCCCTGCACCTCACCGAGGACGGGCAGGCGATGATGCGCCGGATTAGCGCACTCGCCCGAGCCCATGACCGCGACCTTTGCCATGCGCTGGACGAGTCCGAACACGCCCAGCTCGCCGACCTACTGGCCCGCATCGCCGACCAGCAAGGACTCACCCCCGGCGTCCACCCCGGTTACCGGCAGATCGACAGACCCACCAGACGCCAGCGCTGAGCAAGCGCAACACACCGCCGGCGGCGATCCGTCAACGGCCTCCCGCTGGTGGATCCGCTTGCGGTGACCGTGGCCCTTTCGACCGACGGCGTTCCGTAAGACGCCCGTTAGGAGGCTAAACATGCACGGAGCTGGCGCGACCCCGACGGGACTGGGAACGGAGCACTCACCGACCCCGCCAGTTCCCAACGGGACCGGACCAGACCACACCGTGGCTCTGTCCGGTCTCAAGCGGTGCACGCGAGGGCGGCCTGGAGTGCCGCGGCGACCTCGCCTGGGTGGACGAGGTGGCCGAGGTGCCCGCCCGGTGTCTCGGTCACCTCGATGCCGATCGCGCGGGCGAGCGCGAGGGTTGATTCGTAGGCCGGGTACCCATGTGAGGCGCGGCCGCCGAGGAGCCGCACGCGCGCGGAGTGCTCGGAGATGGTCGCGGTGTCCAGGTGGACGGCGGGGTACTGGCGTAGTTCGTGCTCGAACCAGTGGACGGCGTTGGCGAGGGCGGTGTCGTCAGAGGTCACGGCTTGATGCGTGCGTTGCATGAGCTGCCGGTCTACCTCGGGGAACGCGGTGTCGCGGAAACTCGTGAGCGCGGCGGCAGGCCCTGACTGCCGGTACAGGTCGTAGGTGCCGGCGAACGTGTCGAGCCAGCGTTGGCTGTGGGGCAGCAGCGTGACGGCGGGTGGTTCGAAGGCCAGGATGCAGGCGATGGCGTCGGGGTGGCGGGTGAGGGAGTGGAGAGCGACGATCGCGCCGGAGCTTGCCCCGTACACGGTCGCTACAGGTGGGGCAAGGTGGTCGATGAGCCGGCGCACGTCGTCGGCGTCGGCGTCGAGCCGGTTCGGTGGCTGAGGGTCGTGCAGCGTGCTCCGCGAGAAGCCGCGGCGGTCGAAGGTGACGACGGTGGCGTACTCGGCCAGGTGTGCGGCGAACGGGATCAAGCTGGCGCCGGTGCCCGACGCGCCGGGGACGAGGATGAGGATCGGTCCGTTGCCCTGCGTCTCGTAGTGCAGCGTCGCGCCAGAGACGTCGAGGGTGGGCATGTTCAGCGCGCTGCGTTCACGAGATCGTGGACGCGGAGAGGCGGTCGCGTCTCGGCTTTGGGGTGGCCTGGCGCCGGCCGTAGCGGGTGAGGCCGCGCGGCTTGTAGACCGACAGGACTAGCGCCGCGACGAGCAGGGCAATGGCCCCGGCGGCGTGGGCGATGGGCGACGGGTCGCCCATCGAGGCGACCGTGGTGTCCGGGGCAGCATGGACCTGGTCGGCTAGGTAGTCCAGCGTCTGCATGTATAGCAACAACACGCCTGTCGCGAAGATGTTCATCATGAGCTTCACCAGCACCCAGTAGTGGCGCAGCAACCCCCACGTCGTGCCCAGGGACTGGATGAGGCCGGTCAATAGAGACGCGACACTGAACGGGAGGAGTGCGTACCACCCGATCACTCGCAGCGTCAGGTAGACGGCGCGCACCAGCTGCGCGTCATTGCTGGCCAGAGCAAGCGCGGCGAGGACAAGCGAGGTGACGACGGAACCGATCCAGCCGACCGACGCGGCGATGTGCCCGACGAGGGACACCTTGCGGGCGCGCGGCGACATGCTCACGCCTGCACCTGACCCGTGACACGAACTGCGGTCTGCGCGGCGTCCGGCGCTGGCAGGCCGTGCATGTGTCGTCCTGGACCGTGGCCGGTGAGCAGCATGATGACGATCAACACGCCCAGGATCGCTCCAACAATCGCGAACCCCTTGACCCACGGCGGCATCCCTCGTGCCGTGTTCGACGGTGCGGCCTCGTCGGGCTGTGGCTGGTCAGGCATTGCTGTCTCCTACGTCGTGGCGTTGTTCGTTGTCGGCGCGGCGCAGGAGCACGCCGGAGACGCGCAGCTCGCGCCGCAGCGAGTGTGGGTCCGCGCCGCGCTCGAGTCGTTCGAGGATGGACTCGGCCTCCCCCTGGGTCAGCCACCCCGCGGCCGTGGCGTCGGTCAGGGCCTGCTGGATATGTGCGAGGCGGATGTCTTGGAACACCTGGTCGTGTTCCTCAGCGGAGGCAATCGCGTGGAGCCGTTGCCGCTGCTCACCTGTGAGACGTCGACGCGCGAGCGCGCCGCGGTGCTGGGTGTGCTCCATGCGTACGCACTTTAGCGAGACACTCTGCCTCCAACAAGACAACGTGTCGCGGACTGGGCGAAATGTATACTCAGGCCGTGCCCAAGCTGTGGACCGAGACGATCGACGCGCACCGCGCGCAGGTCCGCGACGCCATCCTCGACACGACCGCCACTCTGATCAGCGAACAAGGCTTGCTGTCAGTCACGATGTCGCTCATCGCCGAACGCACCACGATCGGCCGGGCGACCCTTTACAAGTACTTCCCCGACATCGAGACGATCCTGCTGGCCTGGCACGAGCGACAGGTCGCCGAGCACCTCGCCCAGCTCGCCCAGCTCGCCGACGAGCGCGGCACACCGATGGAGCGACTCGAGGCAGTCCTCACCGCCTACGCACACATCGCTCACCGTCCGCACGGGCGCCACGACGCCGGCATCACGTCGTTTCTGCACAACGAGCAGCAGCATGTGTCTCATGCCGAGCACGCGCTACGGCACCTCGTCCGCGACCTGATTGCCCTCGCCGCCGCAGCGGGTGACGTGCGAGTCGACGTCAGCCCCGACGAACTGACCAGCTACTGCCTGCACGCGCTCAACGCCGCGGCGGCCAGTCCATCGGACGCTGCGGTGCAACGGCTCGTCAACCTGACAGTCGCCGGCCTTCGAACAAACTGACCGGACCGGGCCGTTCCGTAGGCCGAACGGCGTACGGCACGGCCAGCAGCGCGAGCCGGGGCAGGATGGCGCCTCACCGCAAGC
>JBBSGM010000233.1:0-4648 GCA_038254065.1 Mycobacteriales bacterium
AGGACCGAGCGCTCGAACACCCAGACGGAAGAGCCCAAGACACGAGGGCGCGTCACCGCAAACGCCACTGACCGCAAGCTCTCCTGACCCGGTCACCCTGTGACCGGAAGCGCTTGAAGCGCCTCTAGCGCCTCGCGCGGGCTTCCGTACCGGAAGACCTTCGACGTATGCCGGGCACTACGTCGAAGGCCTTCCGGACACCCCCAATTCATCGCGACAGTGAATGCATCCTGCGCCGGCGACGGGGCGATGGGAGGTGGGGCCGTCGCCGACGGCGGCGACGGTATCGAAGAATCCTTGCACGAATTGGCGTTGGGTGGCGACGAGCTCGTCGACGACCTCGTCCCCCCGGTAGAGCGAGCTGGCCCGGTGGTCCGGCGTGAGAGCTTCTTCGGGCCCCGGGACCGGCGGAGGTAGCCAATGCGCCGGGGCCGCGGGCGCTGTGGCGCACGTTCTCGCCGTGACAGCCTGGACGACCGGACCGGGATAGCGGCATTCCGGCAGCTGGTCGCCGAGCATTTCGGCGCCCGCGCGGGTTTGATCATGCGCCACTGCGCGTTCGGCCGCGTGTAGGTGCTGTCTGGGAGAAGTAATCCGACGCCGTCGGTGCGTCGCTACATCGAAGCCATCAGCGGTCAGTTGGAGATCCACGCCGTGTGCCCCGACCTCGGCGCTGAGCTGCGACTCGACGACTTTGTTAGTAAGGGAACCCCACTGATTCGTGCCCTCGCACTGGCGCTGCCCCCCGAATATCACCACAAAAGCTGACAACCATGATCACCGAAGGGTCGGCGGCCCCGACGCAACCGGTATCAACGTGATGCCTAAGCGAGCGGAACTAGCCGCCGATCTAGGTTATCTCCCGCTGGCGCAGGTGGCGACTTTCATCCGGGACCGACCAGGATGACCGAAGGAGCCACAAACCCGGATACTGACGGTCCACGTGGCACCTGGATCCGCTGGTCAGTGGCGGTCGAAGAAGTCGAAGTCACCCTCTTTGACTCCCGCAATAAATGCTGTCCACTCTTCAGTGGTGAAGATGTGGGGCGGCTTGTTGCGATCTTTGGAATCGCGTAGTGCGACGGCACCGCCGGGCAACGGCGCTGCTTCGACGCAGGTGCCGCCCCCGCAATACCGACTGGTTGCGTAGACGAACTCGTTTGACACTTAGACCTGCCTTCTTAGGCTGTGGAATACGAGAGGAGAATTTACCAGTTCTGCATGGTTAAGTGAATCAGCTTAGCTGATTCGTCGGAGTCCAGGCTTCGATCTGTGAGCTCAGACCACGCTCGATCGTAGCGCTTGATCGCGTCGCTGCCCTCGATGTAGCGGTACCCTGCAGGAGTCTCTATATTCACGACGTCACCGTCAAAGTCGGGCAAGACGAAATAACTCCAGATACAAGTGTTCATCTGATGTGGTTCCGCTCTGGCTGGCAGCACCCGCAAGCTGACCTTGGGCAATTTTGATGGCAACGTGAGTAGTGCTTCGAGCTGGTCACGCATGATCTCAGGGGAGCCAACGAGTTGCGTCAAACATGACTCGTGCATAATGGCTCGGAGCTCAAGGGGTGGCAGGGCCTCGCGATGTTTCAAGCCAGCCTGGCGACGGAGGCGGAGTCCGACGAACCTCTCGACTTCTTCGGAACTACACCATGGCCAGATCGCCTTGGTGAGCGCCCGCGCATACCCGGCGGTCTGCAAGAGCCCAGTGACGTAGGGAATAGTATACACTCGGTTAATTGTTGCTTCTGTTTCATACGCCAGATAGACGTCGAATGCTGGACTCCGCTGAATTATGTCTTCATAGTCTGCCCACCAGGCCGTCCGTCGGCCCTCTCGGGCCCACGCCATAAGCCGCCGCCCCTCTAAGCCTTCACCCACCCCGTAGTAGTTGGCAAGATCACGAACGTCTCTAGCCTGAGGACTGCCCTGGGCGTTTTCTAACCGGCTCAGCTTCGATGTAGAGATCAGCAGAGCCTGAGCCACCTCGTCTAGCGTTCGCCCGGACTCCTCGCGCAAGCGCTTGAGCTCGTTCCCCAGACGCCTACGAGGCATGATCGGACCCTTGGTCGATGCCATCACGGACCTCCCTCGTGAGTCCCGCCTCCCAGGTGCCGTCACAGCACTGGGCTGAGCTGGGAGCTCATGCTGAGAACCCAGGCTGCAACCTTCTAGTTACGAACGTTCACCCCATAAGGCTAACTCTGCAACCACACTAATGGGAACGTCAAGTCGTACTTGCGGTTAGGGTCTTGTCACGTGGGATCCCATAGTGCATCCTGTCTGAAGGGATGGCGTAGCTAGGAGTACCTCCTCACGCCGGCGCACAGTCCCGGGAGGGTGGTCCCGATGCGTAAGTCCATCCAGCCCAGACAGCTGGCCCCGATCCTCTTCACCGGAGCCTCCCCTCGCTCGGAGGCTTCGGCCGCCAAGGCGGCGTTCCAGCGCCACCTGCGCACCGGGCTAGCTAAAGTGACCGTCCCCGCGCGACCGTTCCTTGGCGTCGTCGCAGCGAGCATCCTGTCGTTAGCTATCACCGGCTGCGCACGGTTACTGCACACACAGATACACACCACGTCCCTGCGCGGCGATCGAGCCGTGGTGCCGGTGACCGGCACCATCCACGAATCCCGCCCCATGTGGACCTCCCTTGCGCAAGACGAACTGCGCGCGGCGGCAGAGAGCCAGAACGTCACTGACAGCTTTGGTGGTAACGGGGGCATCACGGTGGTCTCTACCGCCGATGGCCAGGTTCACCGGCTACCACTTACCCCCGCCGCGATAACGGCGCCGTCGAGTGGGTTGCGGCGCGCCCATCCGGGCCTGGATTTGCCCAAACGCAGGATGCTGCCAGGTACGGTCAGTACACCGGCCCTAGTGAACTTCAATACATTTTGTGAGGTTCGCTGAGGGGAGGTGTGGGTTTTGAGCCGTCCCCCAAAGCCGCGGACGACCGGTTGACGCCGGCGCCGTGAAGCTCGACGCACTCCAGTCCTTGAACGCAGACACCCCCGGTTCGCAGCCAACGACGCCCGGGGGTGCCTGCGCCTCTCTGAACGCCAGGTCACCGGCACAGTAGTGCCAGCTCCAAGGAGCCCAGAATGTTCATATTACTCACGCTCGCTACAGCCATGAACGATCCGCCCGCGGACCACCCACCGACATGGTCGAGTCCCACGACACTCATCGTGGCGATCGCAGTCTTCGCGTTTTTGATCGCAGCCACGGTACTGTCAGGTACGATCGAGGCGCTCGCAGTGATCGCGGCCACCGCCTTCTGCGCACTCATCGCAGCGTTGCGCCGACTCATCATCATTCTATTAGCGCTGCTGCTCGTGCTGGCGATGGTGATCGCCGGAAGACACCATACCGCCCGATCCGACAACGTGCCGCCCCCCACCTATGCCGCTAGCAGATGGGAAAAGGGCAGCGATGACGTCAACATCACACCGGAGCGCGACACGGTTGCCCGAGGCACGGCCCGCGCGCCGTGGCCAGGGAGCGAAACATCGAGGGGGGACACACGGCAGAGCGCGCTGATGCTGCAGGTGCTGAGCGGGGTACTGCTGGTCTGCCTCGGCTTGCTGCTCGGAGCGACCTGGACCACTCAGGCCTTACGACCCAAGCTTGACCGGCAGGCCGAGGAGCGTCGCAGACTGAATGCGGAGTGGTTGGCGGTACGCACCGCCCGCAAGCAGCGAGGCACGTGCCCACGCTGCGGAAGTCCACTGACCGAACGGAACTGGTACATCACACCGACTGTCGTAGACGATCCACGGGACGACGACTGAGTGCGTGGGCGCGACAAGAGATTAGGAGGGGCCGACCAGGGAGAATTTGCTCGTCACCGTGATCGAGTTCGAGATGATGTTCACGAACAAGCCGCGTGCCCATTCCGTGGATCCCCCGAGGTAAAAGCAGCGACGACGACGCCGGGTGAGAGAGCGCCCGGAACAGCGATCATCCGGTCGGTCGATCGATCGCCCGGCGCGCTTGGTGGCCGCGATGAGGCAGGGCGGGGAGATCCCGGATGTCATCACCCGGCTTTGGCCACCGATCAACGTCGACCACACCAGTGGCCCTGTCCGCGAAGTCATCCGCGGCGCGCGTTCGCGCTTCTACCTCAGCGCAGAACCGCGCCCAGTGCTAGGCCAGCCCGCGAACGACTTGCCCCCGTCGCGCTTCGCAGCTTCATGCGGCGACTTTGGGACGCGCCACTCAGGCTCCCACCGCAGTTGCCCTCGGTCCTAGTACTACAGGGACACTTGTCGGTGCGACCTGCGGTGATGCCGTGAGCGGACGCAAGTCGACGAGGTCCCAACCTGCGAATTCCGCGTGATCAACATTTATCTGTCTCTGTAGTACTAACGGGGCGTTGCCCCAGCCCGACGAGGCATGTCCTTCGTCGGCTTCCGGTTTTCGGGCAGGCTCGCGCAAGGACCCGCGGTCAGAGTGACCGACCGCCGCCACTCGCTACGCCTAGATAGGTTGACCATGACGCGAAGTGCGTGTGTGCAGGTCAGGTGCGCTGTCGTTGCGCTGTGGTGCGAGCGCCATCCACGCTACGCCCGTCAGATCTGACCCGCGAGCACCAAACTTGACTCGATCTTACCGACTTTGCCGGACCTAGCCTTCTAGCCAGAGTC
>JBBSGM010000234.1:0-4580 GCA_038254065.1 Mycobacteriales bacterium
CGCAGCGGCGCCGTGCGGGAGTCGCGGACCAGCGGGGTGGTGAGCCGTTCGGGATGGTCGAGCAGCTCGACGGCGGTGGCACCCTTGCGGCACAGGCCGCCGCGGTTGACCGGGAAGTCCTCCCGCCCGGTCAGCTCGAGGGAGCCGCCGGGGCGACGCGCCAGGACGATCCCGCACTGCAACGAGCAGTACGGGCAGTGTGTGGCGGTCCCGGTGGTCACTCATCCGAGTCTCGGCGCTCGCCATTACCGCGCGGTGTGCACGCCGTTAAGTCGGCCTCGCAGCGTCAGATCTCGGCAGAGAGGGCGTGCCGCTCCGCGATGGCGGCACAGGCCGTTCCCGCCGGATCGGGCGAGCGACGCTGTCTGGATTGAGTTCGGCGGCGAGGCGGCGAGGAGCTATGCCGCAGTCTCGAAGCAGCGCGAGCAGATGCCCTTGCCGGTGGCCCGGGCCTCGCCCGTAGTGGTCCAGACGACAGGGTGGATCTTCCGCCCGAACTTCCGGGCCACGTCGAGGGTGTGCTGGTACTTCAGACATTCCAGCTTGCTGTGGACGTTACGACTCCGCGCCGTGACGAATCCTGGGGTGCCGTCTGCGGGCCATGGCCGTGCCCGCTGTCCGGCCAGTCGTGCGGACGCGTTACATGCTCAGCACATCCTTCGTCGGCTGCGCCGCTTATCGCTGCCGACGCTCGCCGGGAGCGCGAGCTCCCGACCGAGGTCGCCTGGCCCAAGACGGTCATCGTGACCGTTGTTCGTGCCGCCATGCTCGGTTATCGGTGTCCCAAGTGCCGTTGTGGATCTCGTCGGTGAGGATGGGGTCGAGGAGGTCCGAGGCGGCGGCGTGCGCGGCGGAGAGGCCAGCGGGGATCCCGACCGCGTGGGCCAGGTGGCCGAACGGGATGCTCCAGTCTTGGGGTGGTGCGGGCAGGGCGTTCGGTACCGGATGCGTGCCGCGGACGGTGAAGGTCGTCTCGATCGCATCCCGCAGGGTGGCGGCGTCGACGGCGGCGAGCTCGGCGATCAGCACGAGGTCCACGAGGTCCTTGGTGCGACTGCTCGGGCGGTCGCCTCCGGGGTGGTGAGCCAGTCGATGCCCCGAGTAGGGCTGGCGCCGAACCCGACGTCGAGCAGGAAAGTCTCAAACTCCCGGCCGGCCAGCAAGGTGGAGACGCGGAAGCGGCAGCTGCCACCGAGCCGGTCGGCCGGTGGGCTGGCACGTTCGACGCGGATGCCGAAGAAATCTCCCGCGTCGTGATCAGCGGTATCGAGGAGAACCTCGAGCAGCTCGTCCTCGGTGTCGCGCCAGTCGAGGTCGACGTCTGAGATGTAAGTAGGTGCCAATGAGGTTGAAGTGGTTAGTGCGACCGATGTGGCGCTGACTCTCATCGACCCGTGAGCGCCGCGCCAGGGGCATCAAAATCTTTGGTCGCGCGGGCCCGATCGGGCAGGCGCAGGTCGAGCGCGAAACCGCCCTTGAGCAGCCACCGATCCGTGGCAACGGCCATGAGCCGAGCCAGGAGGCGATCGAACGCCACGCGCTTGCGGTCCCGCGCCAGCCGTGCCCCGTCGCCGGATGCATGCTCTCTGAGTCGCTGCTCGAGGGCTTGGCGGAACGACGCGGCGTCGCGATACTTCATGCGGTGGCCCCAGCGAGGATCTCTGCTACGAACCGGCGGACCCGATCCGGCCGCCCCGCCGCGGCCTCTCGCAGACGCCGCGGGGTGGTCAGTCCTCGCTCGATCGCCTGGCGGGCGGCCAGCTCGATCTGCTCGGGTGCGGTGCCCGCCTGCAGGGAGTCCACGATGCTGCGCTCCGGCGTGGTCGTCGGCAGGCCGTGTACCGTCCGGATCTCGGAAGGACCGGGCGGTCGCTCGAATGTGTGCAAGCGGACGCCGGGTCGCGGGTGTTGCCCGCGCTGGGCCCTTGGCAGGGACAGGTGTACCGCCAACGGGATCACGTCGGACAGTTCGTGCAGCTCCAGTGCGCTCTCATGAGAGACGACCGCATCGGTCGCCCGCAGTGGCAGCCAGGCCGCCACGACGTGCTCATGCGCGCAGGTGGGAAAGTGCCGCAGTCGGTACAGGCCGCGGCGCACCCGCTCGTACCGCCCGCCGGGGTGGGCATGGTGGCGAACGGTGCTCCGGTCCATGCCGGCCGCCACTGCCTGCGCCGCGCTGAAGTAACCCGCCTGCGCCTCGGCTTGGCGGTACAGCCCATCGTGGTCGATGCCGTCAGACATACGGGGGACTATACCCCTCAAAAGTCGGACGTCACTGGGATTCCGGCGCAGCCGGCTGTTCTGGCCGACCCGCCTAGCCTCACCGTCACCTCACCACGGGAGCCCACGAGCAGCCGGATATGGTACGCCACCACGGCCGGCTGCAGGTGCACCGCACCGTCGGCCAGCGCGCGGACAACCCTGAAGCCGAGGCGTCAGCCCGGCTGCGCTGTGGGCTGCCGGGCTGGCGGCTCACCGTGTTCGAGGTAGCTGGCGCTGCGATCGTCGCCGAGGGCTGATCGGATGCGGCGCGCGATGCGCGAGGAGACGTAGTCGTCCAGCTGGGCAAGCTCGACCCACTCCCACCGGTCCAGCTCGTCGGTGTCGAGTCGGATGCGCTTCTCGTCCGTGCCGAGGTCGCCACAGTCGAAGAGGAACAGCAGCTTGTCACCCTCGCGCTCGTGCGGGGCCCAGTCGACGGACACCAGCCGGTGGGGCTTCCGGTCAAGTCCGAGTTCCTCAGCGAGTTCCCGTCGGCACGCTGCCGCAGGGGATTCGCCCCGCTCGACGTAGCCACCCGGAATGTCCCACGTGCCCTTGTACGTGGGGTGAACCAGCAGCACCCGCCCAGTGGCGTCGAGGAACAGGGCGCCGGCGGCAACTCGCGGTATGGCGAACGTGCTGCTGGGTTCGGTCACGGTCCCGAGGATAGGGCCCGCGCTCAGACGAGGTGGAGCCGGCGGGCGAGCCGCTCCAGCGCCACGCTGCGCGGTCCGCGGTGGTTGCGGAGCCACGAGAGCACCAGCTGGCGGCTGATCACATGGTGTTTGATCTGCTCTGCGGCAAGCTGCTCGGCTTCGAGTAGCGCGGCGAGGGCGTCGTCGCGGCGGTTGCGGGCGGTGTAGGCGCGGGCGGTCTCGATCCCGTGACGGACGCGCCGCTCGACGGGCATGTGTGAGGCGTCGATCCGCGATATGAGGTCTACAGCGATCTGAACGTCGCCGAGTTCCATCGCTGCGGTCATCCGATGGATCGCGACGTTGGTGGGGCCGAACGCTGTCCACATCGCGTTGGCGTCGCGGCCGAGCCGGCCGGCGCTCCCCTGCGCCTCGCCGAGGAACGCGGCGGTCGTCTGCCGGTCGCCGGCCCGGGACGCCGCAACGGCGCCGGTGAGGAACAACGACCCGTAGACGGACAACAGTGCGTCATCGGCGCGACCATTGAGGTAGGGCTGCAGCACGCCGGCCGCGGCTTCGGTGAGTTCAACGCCATCCCGAAAGCGGCCAGTCGCGTGCAGCGCGTGGGTGACGGAGCGGAACAGCGAGCCGAGCACCACCGGATTCTCGGCCTGCAGCGCGGCGGCGAGCCCGCGCTCGGAGGCGACCCACGCGAGGTCGGTCTCACCGAGCTTCGTCAGCACTGCCACCGCGGCCTGATAGGCCAGGGCGAGCAACCCCTTCGCCCGGGGCCGGTCATCGTCGTCAGCAGCCTGCGCAGCATGCAAGATGTCAGACAGGACGAGGGGCACTCGGCTGGTGACGTAGCCGTACCGAGAGGCCTGGTAGGCGTCGAAGACCTGGCCGATGTCCCGCTGGAGGGCGTCGAGGCTGAGCGGCTCGCGGTTGCTCTCGCCGAGGGCGCCGACCGGCAGCGGGGCGACCTGGTGGTAGTCCATCAGGACCGATCGCAGCGCCGGCACGGTGCGGGTGCCACTGTCGGCGGTCCGGTCGAGCACGGTGGGCTCGGCCACCAGCTTTCCCACGCTCACGTCCAGGGCGTCGGCGAGGCGGCGAATCACCGAGAGCCGGTCGAGTTCGATCCGGTTGTTCTCCACTCGGCTGAGCCAGTCTTCGGTCCGGCCGACGAGCCCGGCGAGCACTTCCTGCGACTGACCACACCGACGGCGATAGAAGGCCACGCGCTCACCGATGGTCAGGGGCTCGATCCTCCCTCGCACGCGTCCACGCCTCCCTCGGTTGTGCGATACCCCCGCAAATTCTTCCGGGTCGCTGTCCGAACCCACTCCCAGGCTATGGGCCGTTAGGCGACAACACCCAGCATCAGCAGCCCACGGAGGCCATGGATGAGACCAAAGGAAGATCATGATAGCCGATCGGTGCCCGAGCCGGAGGGCGGGCAGGCGCCTGCTTTCACGTTGTTCCGCGGGTCGCCCGGATCGTGGCGCCGCGACTGTCGCCGTGCCGTGCATCCTGCGTGAGTCTCAGAGCCTGTTGGCAAATGGTGTTGGTTGGGTTGCCCGAGGTGACGGTGGGTAGCGATTAGGTCACGGTGGTGTGTCGTACCGGGCAGGAGAACGGGCTCCTGATAGTCGAGGAGTACCACCTACCCGACCGACCAGA
>JBBSGM010000235.1:0-4525 GCA_038254065.1 Mycobacteriales bacterium
CACACGAGCGACCCCGGCTGTTCGCACACTGGAAGGCCGGAGCCTACCCCGACGGCTGGGCGGCGGGAGCCGTGTGACGCGAGAGTGTCACGCACGGTTCAACGAGAGCCGGGGGGTGAAATCCCCCCGGCTACTCACCGCCCGCTGGTGGTCGTGGCGCCCACCATGGGCGTGTGGTGTCGGCGATCACGGCACCGCTCACGACCGGTGCAGGGCTGCGGCGACCCGCAGGATGCCGCGTTCCGCCAGCCGCACCCCGACCACCTGCACGCCCAGCGGCAACCCGCCGTCGGACACCTCGCCGGGCACCGACACCGCGGGCCAGCCGGTGAGGTTGAACGGCAGGGTCAGCGCGAGCAGCGAGCCGCGCACCGACACCGGCACGCCATCGAGGATGACCTTCGCCGCGCCGACCGGGGTGGCCCGCAGCCGGGTGGTGGCGAGCACCAGCACGTCGATCCCGGCACAGGCGGCCCGCAGCGCCGCCGAGAGCCGCCGCCGGGTGCGCAGCGCCTCGACGTAGCTGCGGGCGGGCTGGTCGGCGTACCGCTCGAGCCGCTCGGCGGTGTCGGGCTGGTAGTCGTCGCGGCGCCGGGCCAGCCACGCCGCATGGGTTGCGTAGGCCTCGGCGCCGACGATCTCGCCGTAGGTCACGGCCAGCTCGTCGATCATCGGGGTGCGCACCTCGACCACGGGTGCACCGGCCTTTGCCAGGCGCTGCACCGCGGCCGTGACGCCGTCGTCGATCACCGGGTCCGCGGGCCGCCAGTAGGTGTCGGGCAGCACCCCGACCCGCACCCCCGAGACCCCCGGCGCCGCGATCCCGCCGCCGGTGCCATCCGCCCGGCTGAGCACGTCGAACGCGACACCCGCGGAATGCGGATCGGCGGCGAGCAGCCCGACGTGGTCGCAGGTCTCCGACAGCGGAAACACGCCGTCGGTGGACAGTCGCCCCAGCGCCGGCTTGAGCCCGACCACCCCGCACAGCGCCGCCGGCACCCGCACGCTCGCGCCGGTGTCGGTGCCCAGCGCCAGTGCCAGGTGGCCCGCGGCCACCACCGCCGCCGAACCCGACGACGAGCCACCGGTGATCCGGGTCGGGTCGCGGGGGTTGCGGGCCGGGCCGGTGGCGGCGACGTCACCGGTGGGGCCGTAGGCGAACTCGTGGGTGTGCAGCTTCCCGACGAGCACCGCGCCCGCCGCCCGCAACCGCGCGACGACCGGGCCCTCGGTGGTCGCGGGCGGCGCGTCGGCGAGCACCGCGGACCCGGCCCGGGTGGGCAGCCCGATGACGTCGAACAGGTCCTTGACCCCGACCGCCACCCCGTGCAGCGGGCCGCGCCACGCTCCGCGGGCGAGCTCGTCGGTGAGCGCGCGGGCCTGCTCCAGCGCGCCCCGCTCGTCCAGGGTGACGACGGCGTTGTGCGCGTCGGCGCGCAGCCGGTGCAGGACCTCGCGGACGTGCTCGGTGGGGGTCAGCTCGCCGGAGCGGATCGCGAGGGCCAGCTCGCGCAACGGGGGGACGGGCCTGGTCACGTCGTCACCTTGTCGGACGGCTCGGGCGCGCTCAGCGCAGGACACTCAACGCAGGGCGTCCAGCGCCAGCCCGGCGTACACCGCGACCCCGGCGGCCATCGCGGCCTCGTCGAACACCACCCGGTTCGAGTGGTTGGGCGCCGCCGAGTCGGGATCGGCGCACGGCGGGCAGCCGCCCAGGAACGCCAGCGCCCCGGGCACCCGGCGGAGCACGTAGGAGAAGTCCTCCGCGCCCATGATCGGGTCGGGCATCGTGAACACCTTGCGCCTGCCCAGCACCCTGGCGCCGAGGTCGTCGAGCCGCTGCGCGGCCGCGGCGTCGTTCACCGTCACCGGATAGCCGGGCACGATCGCGACGTCGGCGAGGCAGTCGTGGGCCAGCGCCGTGTGCCGACACACCCGGTGGATCTCCTCGTGCACGAACGTGCGCACCCGCTCGGACATGGTCCGCAGGGTGCCCTCCAGGAACGCCGTCTCCGGGATGACGTTGTTGGTGGTGCCCGCGGTGAGATGCGAGATCGTCAGCACGGCGGGATGGTGGACGTCGACCCGACGGGTGATCATGGTGTGCAGTGCGCCCACCATGGCCGCCGCGGCCGGCACCGGGTCGAGCGCGTCGTGCGGCGCGGACGCGTGCCCGCCACGTCCGGTCACCGTCACCTGCAGGACGTCGGCCGCCGCCATGATCGGCCCGGGCCGGGTGTGCAGCTCACCCGAGGGCAGGGTGGCGCTGATGTGCAGGGCGTAGGCGGCCGTCGGGATCGTCCCGGCCGGCCCGCCCGCGGCCAGCAGCCCCTCGTCGATCATGCGGCGGGCGCCGTGGAAGCCCTCCTCGCCGGGCTGGAACATCAGCAGCACCCGGCCGGCGAGCTGGTCACGACGCCGGGTCAGCAGCCGGGCGGCGGAGGCCAGCATGGCGACGTGCGTGTCGTGCCCGCAGGCGTGCATGGCGCCGTCGTGCTCGGAGCGGAACGGCACCTGGGCGTCCTCGCGCATCGGCAGCGCGTCCATGTCGCCCCGCAGCAACACCGTCGGCCCGGGCCGGGCGCCGTCGAGCACCGCGACCACCGAGCTGAGGGCCTTCCCGAGGTGGATCTGCAACGGCAGGTCGGCCAGCTCGGCGAGCACGGCGGCGCGGCTGGCGGGCAGGTCGAGGCCGACCTCGGGGTGGCGGTGCAGGGCTCGGCGCAGCGCGACGGTGCGCGGCTGCAGCGCGCGGGCCTGTTCCCCGAGCCCGGCGAGCTGGGAGTCGACGAGCTGGGGGTCGGCGGCCATGAAACGATCCTGGCACCTCCGACAGGTGACAGGGGGACCAACTTCGCGCTGTGGCTTGGAGCACAGTCCGTTGCGGGCTTACCGTAGTCTCATGGCGGTGCAGAGTGTCACAGCGCCCGCGGACGTGCGGGAACAGGCCCTGCCCGGGTATGCGGTCGCCGCGATCCGGGAGGATGGTCGCTGGCGTTGCACCCGGCTGAGTCCCGAGGCTCTGGTCGACCTGGACACTGCGATCACCGAGCTGCGGGCGCTGCGGTCCACCGGGGCGGTGCTCGGCCTGCTCGATGTCGACGACGAGTTCTTCGTGCTGCTGCGACCCATCCCCGGCGGGGTGTCGCTGATGGTGTCCGACGCCGTCGCCGCGCTCGACTACGACGTCGCCGCCGACGTGCTCGACCTGCTCCGGGTCGAGCTGCCCCCCGAAGACGACGCGGTCGACGCGCCGCCGTGGCCCGAGGGTGACCTCGGCATCCTCGCCGATCTCGGGCTGCCCGCCGACGAGCTGGAGGTGCTGGCCGGCGAGCTGGACCTCTACCCCGACGAGCAGCTCGCCGCCATCGGAAGGCGCTGCGGGTTCGCCGACGTGCTCGCCGAGGTCGTCGACGCCCGGTGACGGTCGGCACCGACGAGGCACTGGTCCGGCGTGCCCTGGCGGTGGCGGCCGGTGCGTTGCGCACCGGGGACGTGCCGGTGGGCGCGGTCGTCGTCGATCCGGGGGGTCGTGAGCTGGCCGCGGCCTGCAACGCCCGCGAGGGGTTGGGTGACCCGACCGCGCACGCCGAGGTGCTGGCCCTGCGCGCGGCGGCCGCGGTGGTGGGGCAGTGGCGGCTTGCGGGCTGCACGCTCGCGGTGACGGTGGAGCCCTGCACGATGTGCGCGGGCGCGATCGGGCTGGCCCGGGTGTCCCGGGTGGTGTTCGGCGCGTGGGAGCCGCGCACCGGTGCCGCCGGGTCACTGTGGGACGTGCTGCGCGACCGCAGGCTCCACCACCGCCCCGAAGTGGTCGGTGGGGTGTGCGAGGCGGAGTGCGCCGCGTTGCTGGACGCGTTCTTCGCCGGGCACCGGGCGACCTGAGTCCTCCACGCCGCCGATCTACTACCCTCGCCCGGTGAGCTCACTCGAGGTCGCCCGGCTGTTGCGGGTCGCGGCGTACGTCGTCTGTGTGCGGGACGGGAGCGTGCTGCTCGCCCGTTGGATCAGCCGGAGCGGTCCGCGGTGGACCCTGCCCGGCGGCGGCCTCGACCACGGCGAGGACCCGCGCGACGCCGCGGTCCGCGAGGTCGCCGAGGAGACCGGCTATGACGTCGCGCTCGACACGCTGCTGACGGTCGACTCGATCCGCCTCACCCGTGACCTCGACGGTGAGCCGCTCGACCACCACGGCATCCGGATCATCTACACCGGACACGTCGTCGGCGGGGAGCTGCGTGACGAGGTGGGCGGCTCCACCGACCGCGCGGCCTGGGTGGAGCTGGACCGGCTCGGGGAGCTCGACCGGGTGAGCCTGGTCGACATCGGCCTGGCCGCCGCGGGCGTCGGCTGGTCTGTTTCGGGGGAGGCTATCGGCGTTCCCGGTGGTCGCCCCGGCCAGGGAGCCGGGAGCACCTGAGCTAAGCTCCTCGGCGGTAGCGTGTCCGAGCGGCCTAAGGAGCACGCCTCGAAAGCGTGTGAGGGTTCACGCCCTCCGTGGGTTCAAATCCCACCGCTACCGCCA
>JBBSGM010000236.1:0-4509 GCA_038254065.1 Mycobacteriales bacterium
GCGCCGAACGCCACGTCCTGCCACTGAACCTGTCGGTGCCCTTGTCGGCGACGATGGAGCTTGTCGAGTCGCTCCTCGGCCGCTACCCCATCGATCCACAGCGCCTCTACCTTATTGGCCTGTCGATGGGAGGCTTCGGCGTCTGGGATCTATTGAGTCGCTGGCCCGAACGCTTCGCCGCTGCAGTGACGATTTGCGGTGGCGCCGACGAGACCGCCGCAGTCGCCGCGCGAGCCGTACCAGTGTGGGCCTTCCATGGCGCCCGCGACCCCGTTGTCCCTGTCGAGCGTTCGCGCAGGACAGTCGCGGCCCTGCGAGCGGCCGGCGGCACCCCCCACTACACCGAGTATCCCCATGTAGGCCACGACGCTTGGACCCACGCCTTCGCAGAGCCCAACTTGCTGCCCTGGCTGTTCGCCCACCACCGGGTGAAGCGCCTGAGCACGCCCAAAAGTAAGCCACCTGCCCACACCACCCGGCCGCGCTGACACTACGTGCCCGGGTAGATCGAGCGGTGCGCGCTCGTCACGCCGCTTGTGCAGACGGGTGTGAACGCCTGGGCCAGATGCACGCACGGCTCACGGTATCCTCGACCGGCTACCAGCTCAGAGGAGACGGACGTGAAGGTCTTCATCTCGTGGAGCGGTGAACCTAGTCAGTCGATCGCTCGTGCACTGCGCGACTGGTTGCCAAGTGTCGCTCAGCACGTCGTACCCTGGGTGTCGGACGAGGAGATCAAGAGTGGTACGCGCTGGAATGACCAGGTCGCTAAAGCTCTCGAAGAGACGGACTTCGGGATCGTCTGTGTCACTGGCTCTAGCCAGCATGCGCCCTGGCTGATCTTCGAGGCGGGTGCCCTGGCCAAACGTCTGGAAGTTGGCCGAGTGGTACCGCTGTATATCGACATCCTTCCATCCGAAGTAACAGGGCCTTTGGCAGCGTTTCAAGGGCAGAAGCTGGATGAGCTAGGCATGAGGAGGCTCGTGCACGACCTCATGGCTGTACGTAAGCCGCCTTTGCCTACCGAACGCGTGGACGAACTCTTCGGAGCTATGTGGGGCACGCTTGAGTCAAAGATAAACGCAGCGTTGCAGCATTCGCCGGATCCTGAGCCCCCTCAGCGCTCCACTAAAGACATGTTGGAGGAGCTCGTTGACCGAGTACGTCGACTTGAGCTGATCCGGCCTGGCGACACGTTGCCTAGCCGCGACGAAATCCGGTCACTCATCTACGCAGCCGAAATGATATCGATTGCCGCGAAGGACATCCGTCGTTACGGCACGGAATGGTGACGCTTCGGGCCTCGTGCGTGTCACGGACGGCGGAGGAGGGGCCTTCTGATCCGTAGTCACAAGCAGCACCCTGCACTACGTGCGGATTCGTCCGTGGTTGGGCCTTATCTTCGGGTTCGGGTCCGAGGATGTCCATGGTGGTCCGTAGCCGTTGATGTACCAATTGATGTAGGGCAGGGCGCTCCTCGGTGGCGGGCTCTGATCAGCTGTATGTACGCCGCCAAGCACCTGATTCGTGGTCAGGTGCTTCTCCACCAGACTCTCCGCAGCGATCACGGATCGTGCATGTCGGGACTAGGTGGCATCCCGTCGGCCTGGCGCAGCCCGACCACCCGGTGCCCCGGGGGCAACATTCCGCCGCACCGCTGCCCGAGCTTGCCATGCTTGCCCCCGGGGCACCGGGTGGTAGCCCTCGGGGAGGTCGATGGGATGCCACACCACCACGCCCTGCCGGACCTGACGCTCGTGTCAGCCATCCCGGAGGTCTGCCGGGGTGCGGGGCGGCGAGCGCCCGCAATTGGTTCCGCTGAACCTGGTGTCTGGCTCAGCGCAGGACGCCAACCTGCTAGCTAGCGATTACCAGAACCCACTACAGGACAGTGCCGGTCATGACCGAACGGTTCGTCTGGCCAGCGCTGACATTTCTGGAAGGTACGTGCTGATGCGGGAGGTTACCGGCTGTTTCAGGTAGGTAAGCGGTGGAGATGATCATAGGCTGGTTTTCTTCAGCAGGAGGTAGGGGTGTGGGCATCTCGTCGTGTCGGCGAGTTTGCTCGGGGGCCGCCCCTGGTCTGCTATGCCCTTGGGCGCCGACGTGGCGGGATACCCACACCCTGGTGAGCCACCGCTCTCTGAGCGCCCAGGCCTGGGAGCCATCTAGAGTCCGCCCATGGCGAGCGACAAGTGGCGGCGCCTCAAGTGGTGGCGGCGACAAGACCACGCCCAGGGCCGGTACGCACCATCCCTGTGGCCTGTGTGGCTTGTCGCGCCTATCTGGGTCATGCTAGCCAGCGCCCTAGCGTGGGTCATTTATCTGCAACTGTGGGCGGTCGCTGTGCCACGTCCCGGGCCCAACGGTGGGCCAGCTTCTATCGATCCGCTCGACGTCATCAAGACTACGATCACCGTTGCCGGGTTCGTCGGTGCCGTTCTTGTTGGCGTCTATGGCTACCGCAAGCAGCGACTCGTCGAGGGAGACGCGCATCGAGCCGACGCCGATCAGCTTGCTCAGCGTTATACGACAGCCGCCGACCAGCTCGGGCACGACAAAGCTGCGGTGCGCCTCGCTGGTGTCTACGCCATGGCCCGACTCGCCGACGACTGGGATGAGCAACGTCAGGTTTGCATCGATGTCCTGTGCGCCTACTTGCGCATGCCTTACGAGCCAGATACTACCAGCGGGAAGCACCGCGAAGGTGAGCCGGAAGTCCGGTACACCATCATCCGCCTCATTCGCGATCATCTTCGAGAGCCCGACGCTCCTATCACCTGGTGTGGTCGTGACCTTGACTTCTCGAACGCCACGGTCGATGGTGGTGATTTCCGCGGCGCGAAGTTCACTGGTGGTGAGGTCTCTTTCTTCGGCGCGGAATTCGCTGATAGCTTCGTCTCTTTCGGTGACGCGGAATTCACCGGCGGTAGGGTTTCTTTCTTGGCCACGAAGTTCACCAGCGGTGAGATCTTCTTCAACGACGTGAAATTCATCGGCGGTGAGACCTCTTTCGTCAATGCGAAGTTCACCGGTGGCGTAGTCTCCTTCCATGATGCGGAATTCACCGGCGGTGAAGTTTATTTCACCGGCGCGAAGTTCGTTGGCGGTGAGGTCTCCTTCAATGACGCGAAATTCACTGGCGGTGAGGTCTCCTTCTGCGACGCGGAATTCTCCGGCAGCTGCATCACATGGGGTCCATTCGAGCCCCCGGCACCCTGGACTGCGCTACAAGTGAGGGAGCGGAGACAAGACGAACCGTTCCCGTAATTCTTGTTGTCGCTTCTGCCTTCGGTGCTGGTGCATCGAGACGCAACGGTGCCGAGACCAGTGGGGCTTGCCTGCATGCGGCGGCTTGTTGGCGGGGCGTGGGCGCGTATCTGCCGACCCGTGCTGCTTCACACTGTCGTACCTCAGCGCATGAGCTCGAACCCAGAATCCAAGGATTCTCGGACCGTGGTAGTGATTGTTCGTGGATAGCACCGATTACCTGCGGCTTTCGCGACTGCAAACGCCCGTCGTTTGTGGTCATCTTGGGCTGTATGGATGTGTTTAGTACCATAAAGTGTCCAAACGATCATTAGCCCTAAGTGGTCACCGATGATCTTGCACGCTGGGCTCGTGTGGCATCCCGTCGACAGTGCCCGACCACACGCCAGCCCGGGGGCAGCCCTCGACGGAACCCATACGTGCGCCGTCCGGCTCTGCCTCCGGGCTGGCGTGTGGTAGCCCTCCGGGAGGTCGATGGGATGCCACACCCTGCCCGCCCAACCTGCCGCAGCAGTTCTCGCGGCTGGCCATCCTGGAGACCTGCCCGCCCGGCGAGGGCATGGTTTGGTTGGACCCTGCTGCGTTTGCTGATGTAGCGCCGCTGAGACAACGCCGACCAGGAGCAGTCGCGTCCGCCACCCAGTTTCGCTCCAGGAGTACAATTAGGATCGACGCCAGCTGCCGGATGGCTGCCGCTCTGGCATCTGGTTTGGGTACTGCAGCCGGCCGGACGATGCGGTCGCGAACCAGGTTGCCCACCGGTCGATGAATTCACCGAGGGCTTCGTCGACGAGCGCGGTGAAGGGCCATGCGAGTTGATACGTACCGATGCCTCGCCCGAGCGCTTGATGAGCGACTTCCTCATTGGGCATTGCAGCGAAGGGCTCGTACGACCGCTTGGCGGAGAATCCTGTCTGGCGAACCGCCATCGTTGGAAGAACCATGAAGGCCGTCTCGAACCACGCGTATTGTCCGGCCTCCTGAGCGTCGCAGAACCACAGCGAATGCTTCCGCCCGCAGTAGGAACCTCCTGGCACGTGTGACTGGTCGACCTGAATCTCGGCGTGCGCGATGACGTCGAAAGGCAGGTGTCCGTTTACTTGTGTCACGAACGCTGAGAGGAGCTTGATGTAGGTAGAGCCTCTTGAGGCGGTGCTGCGTGGAAGATGGAGGTAGGCCCTCCGGAGTCGCCCTGCGGGGGGTGATTCCAAACCGCCCACATGCTGCGTTAGCTGAAGA
>JBBSGM010000237.1:0-4472 GCA_038254065.1 Mycobacteriales bacterium
ACAACACCCCATCAACCACCGGCCGGTGATCCACCCACCGCCCACCCCGACACGGCGTGCGATCCGGCAACAACGGCTCCAGACGCGCCCACTCAACATCAGTCAGATCATGACGAGCATGCATGAGCAAGATCTACCGCACCCGAACATCAAGATCCCGCAGACACGCCCTAACTGCTCCTCGCGCAGCCGCAGCAGGCTGCTCTCCGCCCGCCTGCGCTCGACGGCATAGCGGATCGCCCTGATCAGCACGGCACCGTCGGCCTTGCCCTTGACCAGATAGTCCTGGGCGCCGCCGCCGACCGCCGCGATGCCGAGGTGCTCGTCGTCCAGGCCGGTGAGCACGCACACCGCCGCGACGGGATCGGCGGCCAGGATGTCGCGCAGCCCGTCCAACCCGCTGCTGCCGGGCACGTTGAGGTCGAGCAACACGCAGTCGGCGGGCCCGAGCAGACCACGCTCGACGGCCTCGGCGACCGACCCGGCAACGGTCAGCGCGATCCCCGGATCGACCTCGGCGAGCAGCTCCTGCACCAGGAATGCGTCGCCGGGGTCGTCCTCGACGAGCAGCACCCGGTGGCTCACCGCACCCGCCAGCGGTCGCCTCACGGCTCGAACATCCTCCTCGATCCGACGGCATACGAACGGGTCAGTGTAGAACGATCCCCGTGTCGGGTGTCCCGGCGGCCGGTCAGGTGCAGACCATGGCCGTCAGCACCGAGGTGAACATGTCGAGCCCGTCGGTGGAGGGCCCGGTCAACGCGTCGATGGCGTGTTCGGGATGCGGCATCAGCCCGACGACGCGGCCGTCAGCGGAGGCGACCCCGGCGACCCCGGACAGCGCGCCGTTGGGGTTGTCACCCGCGTACCGGAACACCACCCGGCCGGCGGCCGCCAGCTCGGCGAGGGTGTCGGCGTCGGCCACGTAGCGGCCCTCGCCGGACTTGAGCGGCACCACGATCTCCTGGCCTTCGGTGTAGCCGCAGGTCCACACCGTGTCGGTCGACTCGATCCGTAGCCGCTGGTCGCGGCAGACGAAGCGCAGCCCGGCGTTGCGCACCAGCGCACCGGGCAGCAGTCCGGCCTCGCAGAGGATCTGGAAGCCGTTGCAGATGCCGAGCACGGGCAGCCCCCGCCGCGCTCCCGCCACGACCTCGGTCATGATCGGCGCGAGGCTCGCGATCGCGCCGGCACGCAGGTAGTCGCCGTAGGAGAAGCCGCCCGGCACCACCACGGCGTCGACCCCACGCAGATCGTGGTCGCCGTGCCACAGCGCGACCGGCTCGGCTCCCGCGCACTGGACGGCGCGGGCGGCGTCGACGTCGTCGAGGGTGCCGGGAAAGGTGATCACCCCGATCCGGGTCATGGCGTGCGGGTCACCGTCCAGTCCTCGATCACCGGGTTGGCCAGCAGGCTGCCGGCCAGGCGGTGCAGCGTGTCGAAGTCGACCGAGTCGTCGACCTCGAGCTCGAAGTGCTTGCCCTGCCGCACCTCGAGCACCCCGACGACCCCGATCCGGGACAGCGCGCGGGACACCGCCTGCCCCTGCGGGTCCAGGATCTCCGACTTGGGCATCACGTCCACCACGACTCGGGCCATCCCCCCACCCTACGTCCCCCGCGAGTCGCGCTATCCGTGCGAGCGAGTCGCGCTATCCGTGCGACCCCGCGCTGCGGTCGAGTCCTCTGGTGGGGGAGCGCAGTCCGGAGTCACCCCGCGGGCGGGAGGCGGGATCACGCCACCCGCGACGCCTCGGTGGGTGCGTAGGTGCCGGGACGGACCCCCGACGCCAGCACGGCGTCGATCGCGGCCAACGCCGCGTGCACCCGCGCCGGGCGCTCGAGGTCCTTGGACCGCAGCGCGATCCGGACCAGCCCGCCACGGCGCGCGATGCGGACGGCCTCGGCCTCGAGTACCCGGCAACGCCACGCCTCGGCGGCCTTGCGGTCCCGCGCCACCGGCCGTTTCTCCCCCGCCGCCCGGAATCCCAGCACCCGGGCACGCAGCACCGTGTCACCGCCCGGCCCGCGCAGCAGCCGGACCCCGGAGTCGTCGGCGCATACCGTGAACCCGTGCTCGGACAGGGCTGCGACGGTCCCTTCGGAAGCGAGCCAGCGGGGCGCCGCGAACAGGTCCGTGCCGAGCCCGTTGACGGCGAGCGCGCGCCGCGCCGCGATCAGCCGCAGACCCGCCTCGTGCCGGGGCAGCCCGGCGAACTCGGCCCTGCGACCGAGCAGCCCGCCGGCCAGCCGGGTGCCCAGCGGGTCGTGCGAGTGGTCGTAGCCGTGCAACACGATCGCGTCCCCGCAGGCGCGCCGTTCGCGGAGCCAGCCGACCAGCGCCGACCCCGGATCGACGACGCGGCCACGGCCGGACGGGCGGAACAGCTGCGACAGCGGCACCCGGCGGTCGTCGAGGGCGGCCGCCAGCTCCACCGCGCGGGCGAGAGCGGCCGCGGGAACCTGCGCGGAGTCGGCGGTGAGTCCGGACAGCGACACGACGAGCCGGGCGGCCATGCGCACCATGAAGCCATCCCAGGGTGAACGACGGACGTTCCCGGGGGAGGACCGGGCGAACACCTGCAGAACACCCCCGGTCAGCGTTGATCGTGCGGCCCGAAGGCCACACCGGTGAGCCGTTCGTACACCTCGACGTAGCGCGCCCGGGTGACGGCGACGACCGCCGCGGGCACCTCCGGGCCGGGTGTGGTGCGGTCCCATCCGATCGTCGACGACCAGTCGCGCACGTACTGCTTGTCGAAGGAGAACTGCGGGTGTCCCGGCTCCCACCGGTCCGCAGCCCAGAACCGCGACGAGTCGGGCGTCAACACCTCGTCGGCCAGCACGATCTCCCCATTCGGGTCGAGCCCGAACTCGAGCTTGGTGTCGGCGACGAGGATCCCGTTGCGGGCGGCGGTCTCGGCGCCGCGCCGGTACACCGCCAGGGTCAGCTCGCGCAGCCGGGCCGCGGTGTCCGCGCCGACCGCAGCCCCCACCTCGTCGAAGGTCAGGAACTCGTCGTGTTGCCCGAGCGGCGCCTTCGTCGTCGGGGTGAAGATCGGCTCCGGCAGCCGCGAGCCCTCGACCAGACCCGGCGGCAACGCGATACCGGAGACGCTGCCGGTTACCCTGTACTCGCGCAGTCCCAGGCCGGTCAGGTAGCCCCGCGCGATGCATTCCACCGGCAGCATGTCGAGGCGGCGGCAGCGGATCGCCCGCCCGCTGAACTGCGCTGGCACGTCGGTTGCGGAGATCACGTGGTTCGGCACGAGGTCGGCGAGCCGGTCGAACCACCACAGCGACAGCGCGGTGAGGATCGCGCCCTTGTCCGGCACGGCCGTCGGCAGCACGACGTCGTAGACGGAGAGCCGGTCGGACGCGACGAGGAGGAGGTCGTCCCCGTCGAGGTAGACCTCGCGGACCTTGCCGCTGTGCACCAGCTTCACGGACGGCAATGATCCCCCTCACCTCCGCGGGCGCTACCCGCAGGCCGAGACGAGCGCCGTCTGCGAGGGGGCGGGCCAGGAGGCCGCGCGGTCGACTGCGCCGCCGCTCAACTTGCTGCCGTCGACGTCCGCGCCGGTCGCGTCGACTCCCGTCAGGTCCGCTCCACGAAGGTCTGCACCCCGCAGGCAGGTGTCGCGCAGATCAGCTCCGGCCAAGCCGGCGCCGCGCAGGTTCGCCCCGGTGAGGGTGCTCCCGTGCCACGATGCGCCTGCGGCCTGTACCCCGTCGAGCTGGCGACCGATCAGCCGGAGACCCTCCAGTCGAGCCCCCCGCAGGTCGGAGCCGCGTAGGTCCAGCCGGTCCGCCGTGGCCTGGTCGACGACGGCACCGGCCAGGTTCCCAGCGGGTGCCCGCGACGGCTCCGGGGTGGCCGGTGACGTGGGAGAGGCCGACGAGCGAGCGCCGAGAGCCGGCGTGGGTGTTGGCTGAGCCACCGCGACGAGGACCACCGACGATGCGATGGCAACGGCCACGACGGCGGCCGGAACCCGTCTCCGACCCGCGTACAGCACCTCTCCGCCGGTGATCACCGCCGTGACGATGCTCAACCCGCCGACGAGCAGGGCGCCGATCCGCCCGAGCGTCTCGCTCGCCACGGCAATGAGGACGATGACCACGACCGGCCAGATCCAAAGGCTCCACCGGGCCGCACCGCCGAGCGGCGGGCCGTCCCCCTCGGCGTCCGGACCGATCCGGCTCTTCTCGGCGGCTCCGTCCCCCTCCGACGGCGGGTCCGTCGCCGCGGAGCCGTCACTATCGGTGGTGACCACGCGACGATGGTGGCAGGGCCACCGCTGTTGCCGGCGCAGGCGTGCCGAAGCAATCTACTAGGGCGTGTCTGCGGGATCTTGATGTTCGGGTGCGGTAGATCTTGCTCATGCATGCTCGTCATGATCTGACTGATGTTGAGTGGGCGCGTCTGGAGCCGTTGTTGCCGGATCGCACGCCGTGTCGGGGTGGGCGGTG
>JBBSGM010000238.1:0-4407 GCA_038254065.1 Mycobacteriales bacterium
CACCGCCCACCCCGACACGGCGTGCGATCCGGCAACAACGGCTCCAGACGCGCCCACTCAACATCAGTCAGATCATGACGAGCATGCATGAGCAAGATCTACCGCACCCGAACATCAAGATCCCGCAGACACGCCCTAGTCAACCGGTTGATGCGACGCAGCCGGGCCCGCCGAGTGGTCCTGCTGCTGGACTGCTGCTACGGCGGCGCGTTTGAGCGAGGCGTGATTGCCCGCCTCGGGGGCACGGTCGACGTGGGGAACCAGTTCGCGATGGACGCGCTCGGTGGCGGGCGGGGCCGCGCCGTGATCACCGCGTCCAGCGCGATGGAGTACGCGTTCGAGGGCTCGGCACTCACCGATGGCGTCGCGCGGCCCTCGGTCTTCACCGCCGCGCTCGTGGAGGGCCTGACAACTGGCGAGGCCGACCGCGACAACGACGGGTACGTCTCGCTCGGCGAGCTGTACGACTACGTCTATGACCGCGTCCGCGAGCGCTCGCCCCGCCAGACCCCATGCAAGTGGGAGTTCGACTTACAGGGTGATTTCTACCTCGCCCGGAACCCCCGCCGCCGGATCGTGCCCGGGCGACTGCCCCCGGATTTGGTGGAACTCGTCGTGCATCCGCATGTCGAGGTGCGCGTGACAGCGGTGCAACTGCTCGAACAGGCCGCCCGCGGCAACGACCTGCCGCGGGCCGCCGCGGCCCGGCTCGCGCTCGCCGAACTCGCCGACGAGGACAGCCGCCGCGTGTCCTCTGTGGCGAACGCGGCGCTCCAGCAGACCGCGCTCCGACTCTCCGTGCCATCGGTCGACCTCGGACAGGTCCTCCTAGGGAAGTCAGCAAGATCGTCCGAGACCGAGCTCCAGGGGACCCTGCTGGCGCTCGGGTCAACCATGCTCACGGTCGCCGGCCCGGTGACTGCACGCCTCGACGGATCAACAGTATCGATCAGCTGGACACCCGAGGAGCCTGGCAGGATGGATGCCACAGTGACCGTGTCCGGACTGACTGGCGAGGTACGTCTGCCCGTCACGGGTCAGGCCGTAGCACCACCGTCGGCACCGCCCGCGGTGCGGCCCTCTGAGCCGAAGCACGTGGGCAGACTTCCCATCCGTCCGGCCCCAGGGCAGTCCTGGTCCGGGTCGAGCGGCGGACGTGTGCCGACAGCAGCCCGCCAATCCCCATCGACGACCAGGGCGATCCGACGAGCCACCATCGCGGCAGCTGCGGCTGTGAGCATTGGAGCTGCTATTGTCATAACCCTGGTGGTGAACGGCGGGATGGATAAGAGCAGCTACTCATCATCGCCTCCTCCGGCATCAGGTACCTCGGAACTCTATCGACCTCCCTTAGCTCCGGAGTTCGCCCTACCGACCGTTGCCCCCAACGGCGTCACCACCAACGACCAGGTCTTCGGCGCCGCCTGCCACATATTGCCCCAGGGCAACGCGCCCGGCTCGCTGAACAACATGGGTCCGCAGCCGGTGGCCAGCGCGGCCTCCACCAACCCGCTTCTGACCACTCTCGTCACCGCGGTCAAGGCCGCGAACCTGGTCGACACGCTGAACCAGGCGAAGGGCATCACCGTCTACGCTCCGTACAACGGTGCGTTCGACGCGGTGAAGACGGCTATGGGCGACCAGAAGTTCAACGCTCTGCTCGCCGACCCGACCGCGCTCGGCAACGTCCTCAAGTACCACGTCGTCGGAACCCGCTACGACGCAGCGGGTCTGGTCAAAGCGGGTCAGACCACCGAGCTCTACGGTGGCACCGTGAAGGTCGGCGGCACCGCCACGGCGCCGACCCTGACCGACGGCAAGGGCAACACCGCGACGGTGCTGTGCGGCAACATCCCCACCAGCAACGCCACCGTCTTCGTGATCGACAAGGTCCTCATGTCGGCCAGCTGATCCACGATCGACGCAGCACCGTGCTCCCGGTGACCGCCTCCCGCGGTCACCGGGAGTTCTGCGTGTGCCGGGTGCGTCATGGACGACGTGGCGATCCGTCGGGAGCCGCGGCGAGCACGCCGGGCACCAAGATCGCAACTTTGTGCGGCTGTTCACAAGCGGCTACCGTAGGTCCGGTCGCCACCGCCCCGGGGCTTCGCCGGGTTGCGCCGGCGCCGAACGTCGGTTACCGGCAGTGAATCGCCCCGAACGATGCTCAAGGAGAAGCCAGCGTGAGCTTGCCGCCGCAGCCCGGCCCGGCGGGCCCGGCCGGAAAGCTGGCGCGGTCCATCCCGGACGCCACAGTGGCCCGGTTGGCCCTCTACCTGCGGGTGCTCGGCGAGCTCAGCGGGCAGGGTGCCCGGACGCTCTCCAGCGAGGAGCTCGCCGGCGCCACCGGAGTCAACTCGGCGAAGCTGCGCAAGGATCTCTCCTATATCGGTTCATCCGGTATCCGTGGGGTGGGCTACGAGATCGCGGTGCTGCACCACCAGATCGAGCGCACACTGGGACTGGACCACCAGCAGGCCGTCGCGCTGGTGGGGGTGGGCAACCTGGGGCATGCCCTGGCCGGCTACGGCGGCTTCGACGGCCGTGGCTTCCCCGTCACCGCGCTGTTCGACGTGGCTCCGGATCTGGTGGGTGCTCCCATCAACGGGATCCGGGTGGAGCACGTCCGGGACATCCGCCGGATCTGCCTGGAGCGCGGGGTGACGATCGGCATGATCGCCACCCCGGGCTCGGCGGCCCAGTCGAGCTGTGACCAGCTGGTTGCGGCGGGGGTGCGGTGCATCTTGAACTTCGCGCCGGTCGTCCTGCAGGTCCCCGACCAGGTGGAGGTGCGCAAGGTTGACCTGGCGGTCGAGTTGCAGGTGCTGGCGTTCCACGTGGCGCGCCGCCACGTGGCGGGCGTGGTAGCCGACAATGGAGATGCACCCGGCGGCGAGGTCGCAGACAATGCGGCCAACGGCGTGTCCGGCGGTGTCCGGCGCGCCTCGACGAACGGATCGCCGGTGCTGTCCCCGATGAACGAGCGCACCATCGCCCAGCGCATCATCCCGCAGCGCACCGGTCGAGAACCGTGCACCGTCCAGGAAAGCACGAGAGGACGGCCATGAGCGTCCTCGTCGTCGGGATGTCGCACCGCAGTGCACCCGTGGAGCTGCTGGAGAAGGCCTCGGTCGGCGTCGAGGACGTGCCCAAACTGCTCGAAGAGATGCTGCGGGCGCCGCACGTCAGTGAGGTCGTGCTGCTCTCGACGTGCAACCGCATCGAGGTGTGCGCGGTCGTCGACGCGTTCCACGGCGGGCTCGCCGACGTCTCCGCGGTGCTGGGCCGGCATGCCGGCCTGCCGCTCACCGAGCTCACCGAGCACCTCTACGTGCACTATGCGGCGTCCGCGGTGCAGCACCTGTTCTCCGTCGCGGCCGGGCTCGACTCGATGGTGGTCGGGGAGTCGCAGATCCTCGGCCAGCTGCGCACCGCCTACGCCACGGCCGACGAGTTCGGCTCGGTGGGCCGGGTGCTGCATGAGCTGGCCCAGCAGGCGCTGCGGGTGGGCAAGCGGGTGCACGCGAGCACCGGGATCGACGCAGCGGGCGCGTCGGTGGTGTCCGAGGCATTTGTCGATGCCGTCCATCGGCTCGGCCGCGACCTGGCGGGCATCCGGGCCGTCGTCGTCGGCGCCGGTGCGATGGGCGCACTGGCCGCCACGCAGCTGCGTCGCGCCGGGGCCGCCGAGATCGTCGTGCTGAACCGCTCGCTGGAGCGGGCCGAGCGGCTGGCCGAGAGGACCACCGGGCGGGGGACGGCCGCCCGCGCCGGCGGGCTGGACGAGTTGGCCGCCGAGCTGGTGGGCGCCGACCTGATGGTCGCCTGCACCGGAGCGGTCGGCACCGTCGTGGAACGGGCCGTGGTGTCGGCGGCGCAGGCCCGCCGGGCCGGCCGCCCGCTCGTGGTGTGCGACCTGGGCCTGCCCCGCGACGTCGACCCTGAGGTGGCCACCATCCCGGGGGTGACGGTCGTCGACCTCATCGCCCTGCAGCGCAGGCTGGTCCGGGACGCCGACGGTGACGCGGTGGCCGCGGCCGAGCGGATGATCGCCGAGGAGGCCCAGGCCTATCTGGCCGCACAGCGCTCCGCGGAGGTCACCCCGACGGTCACGGCGCTGCGCCGCCGCGCCTGCGAGGTCGTCGACGCCGAGCTGCTGCGGCTGGCGTCCCGGCTCCCCGACCTCGACGACGCGGTGCGTGCGGAGCTCACCCGTACCGTGCGTCGAGTGGTCGACAAGCTGCTGCACACCCCGACGGTGCAGGTCAAGCGCCTTGCCGAGGGCCCGGACGGGACCAGCTACGCCGAGGCACTGCGCGAGCTGTTCGAGCTCGACCCGCAGGCGCCCGCCGCCGTGGCCACGCCGCGGAGTGCTCCCGGGGTGCGCGCTGCGTTCGAGGTCGAGCG
>JBBSGM010000239.1:0-4395 GCA_038254065.1 Mycobacteriales bacterium
ACGCCGCCGCCCTGCACGACCAGCTCGCGGCGATCAACATCCTCAAGACCGTCAAAGACGCCGTCCTGGGCTTCCTCGTCCTCGTGCTGCTCATCGGAGTCCTGATCGGCTTCCTCATCGGACGCGCCTTCGGCCGCCGCCGCTGACACGAGATCCACCGCACCGCGGTCACGACCGCGGGAAACGGTGACCGACGGCGCGGCCGTGGGTCTTGGCGTGCGGCGTGGACGCGCTGGTTAGGCGGTGCGCCCGCCCGCTAATCGGCCTTATGTTCGGTTGGGCGCGCTCAGTTAGCATGCGGTGGTCACTCCGCGTGGCCGTAACGTCTTCTGGCGCGCTGACGCTCGTGCCTTCCAGCAGGCAGGCGCCGGCGTGGGCGGCGCTGGACCTGGCGGCGGACACGAGCGAGATGTCGCCCAGCCCGGAACGGGCCACCCGCCGGGGCGACAGGGACTGACCGGCCTGCTGGCCGGGTGTTGGGCGGTAGTAGTGGTGCATGAAGCGTGCGCTGCTCGTCGGTATCGACGACTATGATCGGTTCAATGCGCTCGGCGGATGCGTCAACGACGTCGCCGCCTTGACCCCGCTACTCGCTCGGCACGAGGACGCCACCCCGAACTTCGATTGCCAGACTCGAACCAGCAACGCCGGTAAAGTCACCCGTGCCATGTTGCTCAAGGCCGTTGACGCGTTACTGGCGCCCGGCGCAGAGGTGGCCTTGTTCTACTTCGCTGGCCACGGAGCGCAGGAAGCCGGCGATGTCACCCTGGTCACCACGGACGGCACCCCAGAGGGGCCGGGGGTCAAGCTCTCCGACCTACTCGGACGGGTGCAGGCCAGCCCCGCCGGCGAGGTAATCGTGATCCTCGATTGCTGTTTCTCTGGCGGGGCCGGCGGTATCCCTCAGCTCGGCACCCCCACCGCTGCCCTTCGGCCCGGGCTGTCGATGCTCACCGCTAGCCGCGCTGACCAGACCTCGGCCGAGACGCCCGCCGGCCGCGGACTGTTCTCCACCTACCTCGGCGGCGCCCTCGACGGCGGGGCCGCCGACGTCCTGGGCAGGGTCACCCTGGCCGGGCTGTATGCCTACCTCACCGAGTCGTTCGGGGCCTGGGAGCAACGACCAACGCTCAAAGCCAACGTTGATCGGCTTCATGAGTTGCGCCGCTGTGCGCCAGCCGTCCCCCTTGGGGAGCTACGCCAGCTACCGCAGCTGTTCAATCCCGCAGAGGCAGACCTGCCTCTCGACCCCTCCTACGAGCCAACTGTCGATCCTCGCGACGCCCAGCACGAGGCAGACTTCGCCGTACTGCAGCATTGTCGAGCGGCCAAGCTTGTTGATCCGGTGGACGCCGAGCACTTGTACTTTGCCGCCATGAACTCCACGGCATGTCGTTTGACCCCGTTAGGGCGGCACTACCGACGCATGGCCGCGCAGGACCGGTTGTGATATCCAGCAGCAGCGTTACCCGGCTCGGCATCAGCGGCCACCAGATGGTGCCCGCCGCGGCGCACGCGCCGGTCGTCGCCGGCCTCCGTGAGGCGGTGACCGGGGTCGGCGCAGAGCTCATCGGAGTCACAGCACTCGCCGCCGGTACCGACCAGCTGTTTGCCAGCGAGGTGCTCGCCGCGGGCGGGCGGCTGTACGTGGTGTTGCCCTGCCAAGGCTATGAGGAGACGTTCAAGGCAACCGACCGTTCGACATACTGGCACTTGCTCGAGCAGGCCGTGACGAGGGAGACGCTGCAGTTCGACGAACCATCCGAGGAGGCGTTCTATGCCGCCGGCCGGCGCGTGGTCGATCTGTGTCAACGTCTACTCGTCGTGTGGGACGGCCAGCCCGCGCGCGGGCTCGGTGGGACCGCCGATGTCGTCGCCTACGCCTGTCAGCAGGGCCGCGACCTGCAAATCATCTGGCCACCGGGGGTCAGCCGGTAGAAACCGCGCCGGGCCGAAAACGCGCACAGCCGGGATGGTTACGTCTTACTCTTGTTATTCTTGCCCTCGATCAGGCACTGGTCGACCACCACCGCGACCTTGTCCCAGTTCCAACCGACGGTGCGGTTGCGGGCGAGACCGACGGTGAGGTTGCTGATGGACGTTGCTCCGCCAACGTAGACGCCGAACACCGGGACCTTCTGTTCCTTGGCCATCGCGATCTCCTTCGCGACGCCGGTGGCGCTGGCCATGGTCTTCCCCACCAGCACGATGCACATGTTGGTCCGACCGATCTTCTTCTTGATCTCGGCTTCCCAGGTGGCCTGCGGCAGGCTGGTCCTACTGGACCAGTCCTGCACCGTGAACGGGGTGGGGGAGTCCGACTTCGCCTGCCCGGCGAAGAGGGCTTTCTCGGTCTGATTGTGATCGAAATCGAAGCTGACGAAGGCGCGCGGGTCGGGCATCTGGTTCCTTCGGGTGGGTGGTCGGAGGGCGGCTCCGACGCTACTGCGGGGGTACGACAGTCCGAGCCCCGAGCCCCGGCCGCAGCACGTGCTCCAGCGGTCGCCGCGGATGCGGATCCGCCGCCGGCCACGGACCCCCGACCGCACCCGGGCACTGGGCAGGCCCGACCTGGAGGCCCTGCTCGCCGCCCCCGCTCTGGCGCTTCGGGAACGCACCCTGTGGCGGCTGCTGTATGAGACCGCCGCCCGCGCCGAGGAAGTCCTGCGCCTGGACATCGAGGACCTGGACCTGCGCAACCGGTGGGCGAAGGTGCGCCGCAAGGGCGGGGCGGTCGACGTCATCGTGTGGCAGACCCCCACCGCGCGGCTGCTGCCCCGGCTGCTGGCCGGACGCCGGGCCGGCCCGGTGTTTCTCACCGACCGCGCGGCGTGCATCCCCCTCCCGGGGAGCGACCTCGATCCCGACAGCGGCCGGGCCCGGCTGTCCTACCGTCGCGCCGCCGAGCGGTTCACCCAGACCACCGCGACGCTGCCGGGTGGACCGTGGACGCTGCACCAGCTGCGGCACTCGGCGTTGACCCATGCCGCCGAGGCCGGCGCCCCCACCTCCACGCTGCTGGCCTACTCCGGTCACACCAGCGTCGCCTCGCTGGCCCGCTACGCACGGGTCTCCCCCGGACGCCCTCGCCCGCTGGCAGGAAACCCGCGACCCCGCCGCCAGACGCCGCTGACCCTCCTGGGCCTCGGCCTGGACGAGACCGTGATGCTCGTAATGACGAGCCGACCGTTCGGCCGTGCCTCTACGAGCGCACTGGTTGACGATGAGATTGGCCCCTCGACGGCGCGCCTGTCGGGCTCGCGACGGAACCTGATACAAGATTGCGCTGTGAGCGAGCAGCGTGAATCAGGCCCCGGGCGCCGGCCGCAGTGGCGGGGTGACCGGAAGGCGGTGCTGGTGCGGATGCCGGTGGAGGTGGCCGAGTCGCTGCTGCGCTCCGCGCGGCTGCGCGAGCTGTCGGTCAGCGAGCACGCGGCGCAGCTGCTGGCCGACGCCCTACGCGACGCCACCGACGCCACCGACGCCGCATGAGCGCCAGAAGCACAGTAGGTATCGCGGCCGGGCCGGTGCACTCCGTGCCGGATGGCGCCGTGGCGCGCAAGGCGCGCGGCGCGTTCTTCACGCCGCCCGAGTTGTGCACCTACATCACCGAGTGGGCGGTGCGCGGGCCGACAGACCGGGTGTTGGAACCCTCGTGCGGAGAAGCGGCGTTCCTGCTCGCCGCCGCGCAACGACTCGACGTCATGGGCGCGACGGGCGATGCTGCGCAGCTCGTCGGGGTCGAAGTCCACACTCACAGCGCCGCCGCGGCGGAGGAACGGGTGGCCACCAGGACCGGGCGACCGTTGACGGTGCGGGTGGAGGACTTCTTCGCGATCGCGGGCGAGCGCCGCTTCGACGCCGTGATCGGGAATCCACCGTATGTGCGGTATCAGGGCTTCACCGGGGCGGCGCGGACCGCGGGCCGCAGCGCCGCGCTGCACGGCGGGGTCGGGTTGACGGCGTTGGCGTCGTCGTGGGCGGCGTTCACCGTGCACGCCGCGGAGTTCCTTCGCCCCGGCGGGCGGCTGGGGCTGGTGCTGCCCGCGGAGCTGCTGAGCGTGAACTACGCCGCGCAGGTGCGGCGCTACCTGATGGAACGCTTCGGGCGGGTCCGGCTGGTCATGTTCACCGAGCGGGTGTTCCCCGGCGTACTGGAGGAAGTGGTCCTGCTGCTGGCCGAGGACGCGCTCGCCCCGGGCGGAACCGATCACTGCGAGCTGCACCGGGTCAGCGCCGCCGCCGACCTGACACCCCAACCCCACATCTCGGAGGTCCGTGGCCCGGCCGCAGCGCACCGGTGGTGGCCCACCGACACGTCGGGGAAGTGGACCGCGGCGCTGCTCCCGCCGGCGGCGCTGCAGGTCTACGGCCCGCTGGTGTCCGGCGCGGAGT
>JBBSGM010000240.1:0-4327 GCA_038254065.1 Mycobacteriales bacterium
GAGATGCTCTGGTAGGCGGGGGTCTTGGGTCGCACGGCCGCGTTCTGCAGGGCGTCGCGGATCTCGCGCCACTCCGGGTACTTCTGCTGGAACGACGGGTCGTCGTAGAGCGCGGACAGGGTGGGCGGCACCCCCGCGTCCACCGCGTTGCGCAGCTGGTTGCGCTCGTTGCGCAGGCACCGGACGGCCTCGAATGCCTCGTCGGGATGGGGGGAGCTGGCGCTCACCGCGAGGTCGAGCCCACCGATCGTCACCGACGCCGGCCGGCCCGCGTCGATCCCCGGGTAGGCGGCCCAGCCGAAGACGTCACCGACGCGGCGCCCGGTGTCCTGGCTGGTCGCCCTGCCCTGCGCGTCGATGAAGGTGCCCTTGCCGACGCCGTCGGGCGGCGGGAGGTGCATCGAGGCATAGACGAAGGGGTAGTTGACCTCGAACGCGGCCAGCCCGGCCTCCATCGCCAGCCGCCCTTCGTTCTCCTTGGCGACCGAGAGCGACGGGTCAGCCGCCGGGGACGTCGCCAGGCCGTGCATCACGGCGACTGCCCTGCGCGCCGCGTCCCCCTGCGCCACCTGCACGTCGCCGTTCTCCGAGACGATCGAGCCACCGGCGCTGGTGAGCAGCGTGTTGAACCACACCGTGAGGCCTTCGTACTGGGCGCCCTGCACTTCGATGTGGTGCGGCAGCCCCCGCGCCGCGAGATCGCCGGCCATCCTGACCATCTCGGCCCATGTCGCCGGCGGGTTCGGGACCAGGTCCGTGCGGTACCACAACAGCTCCGTGTTGGTGTTCAACGGTGCGGCGTAGAGCTGGTCCCGATAGGTGCCGGTGTCGAAGGGACCCTTCAGGGTGTCCTGGTGGACCTGGGCGGCGATGTCGGCAGGAAACGGGCGGATCCAGCCCGCCTCCGCGAACTCGGCAGGCCAGGTGACGTCCAGCGTCATGATGTCCAACGCCTGGTCACCCGCGACGAGCCGGCGGGCGAGCTGCAGGCGCTGGTCGTCGGCGATCTTGGGCAGCGAGTGGGCCAGGATCGTGTAACGACCACCCGACTCCGTACTGCAGTCCATTGCCGCCTGCGCGTACTGCGTCGCCGCGTCCGCCGGGGTGTAGAAGTTGAGCACGACAGCCCCGGAGGTGTCGTGGCCGCACCCCACCAGCGTGGCTGCGCCCAGCAGAGCACCCACCGCGGCCACCCGCCACCGTCGGTGGCCACCAGCACCCATGCTCGCCCCTCCCGCCTCCGACCACGCGCGGCCGGCATCCACCCGTCGACCGCCGACACCGTAGGGCGAGCGTCCACGCCGAGCATCGTCCCCCGTCAGTCAAAGTCTATACAGGGCTCAGATGAAGTCAATAAAGGGGCAGTACGCGGCCGTACGGGCGGCGACCGGGACGGTTCACCCCCGTCTCACGGCTCCCGGTGTGGGATGGGCCGGTGAGTGCGCCGGAGTCCGTGCCAAGCCCCGCCCACGACGCCGAGCTGCTCGAACGCGTCGTCTTCGAGATCAAGCGGGTGATCGTCGGGCAGGACCGGCTGGTCGAGCGGATGCTCGTCGGGCTGATGGCCAGGGGACACCTGCTGCTGGAGGGCGTGCCCGGCGTCGCCAAGACCCTCGCGGTGGAGACGGTGGCGCGGGTCGTGGGCGGCACCTTCGCCCGGCTGCAGTTCACTCCCGACCTGGTGCCCGCCGACATTCTCGGCACCCGGATCTACCGGCAGGGCCGCGAGGAGTTCGATGTCGAGCTCGGCCCGGTGGTGGCCAACTTCGTGCTCGCCGACGAGATCAACCGGGCGCCGGCCAAGGTGCAGTCGGCGATGCTCGAGGTGATGGCCGAGCGGCACCTGTCGATCGGCGGCCGGACCTTCCCGATGCCCGACCCGTTCCTCGTGCTCGCCACCCAGAACCCGATCGAGAACGAGGGCGTCTACCCGCTGCCCGAGGCGCAGCGTGACCGGTTCCTCTTCAAGCTCCTCATCTCCTACCCCGGCGTCGAGGAGGAGCGCGAGATCGTCTACCGGATGGGGGTCGAGCCCCCGGTGGCCCAGCAGACGATCGACCCGGCCGAGCTGTGCCGGCTGCAAGGCGTGGCGTCGCGGGTGTTCGTGCACCACGCGCTCGTCGACTACGTGGTGCGGCTCGTCGTCGCCACCCGGACGCCCGCCGAGCACGGCCTCACCGACATCGCGGGCTGGGTGTCCTACGGCGCCTCGCCGCGGGCCACACTGGGCATCGTCGCGGGGGCCCGCGCGCTCGCGCTGATCCGCGGCCGCGACTACGTGCTCCCGCAGGACGTCCTCGACGTCGCCCCCGACGTGCTGCGGCACCGCCTCGTGCTGTCCTACGACGCGGTGGCCGACCAGGTCCCGATGGAGCACATCATCTCCCGGGTGCTGCAGACCGTGCCGCTGCCGCAGGTCACCGCCCGGCCGCAGCCCAACCCCGCCCAGTACAGCCCGGCGGGCACGGGTACGTGAGCTCCGCGCCGCCTCCCAGGGGCCGAAGGCCGGCCACCGCCCCGCCGTCCCTGCGCGACGGCAGGCTGGAGGCCGCGCTGCGCACCCTGGAGCTGTCGGTGCGTGGTCGGCTCGACGGGCTGCTGCAGGGTAACCATCTCGGGCTCGTGCCGGGGCCGGGCAGCGAGCCCGGCGAGGCGCGGGTCTACCAGCCCGGCGACGACGTGCGGCGGATGGACTGGGCGGTCACGGCCCGCACCGCGCAGCCACATGTGCGGGAGACCGTCGCCGACCGCGAGCTGGAGACCTGGGTGGTGCTCGACCTGTCGCCCAGCCTGGACTTCGGCACCGCCGCGTGTGAGAAGCGCGACCTCGCGGTCGCGGCGCTGGCCGCGGTCGCCCACCTCACCCGGGGCGGCGGCAACCGGATCGGGGCGCTGGTCGCCACCGGCGAGCAGACCGTGCGGATACCGGCCCGCGGCGGCGTCGCGCACGCCCGCGGGCTGATCCGCCGGGCCGCGCAGACCCCGCGTGCCCCGCACGGCACCCGCGGCGACCTGACTGCGGTGATCGAGCAGCTGCGCCGCCCGCCGCGCCGCCGCGGACTGGCCGTGGTGATCTCGGACTTCCTCGGCGAGCCGGCGTGGGAGCGGACGCTGCGCGCGCTGTCGCACCGCCACGACCTGCTCGCCGTCGAGGTGCTCGACCCGCGCGAGCTGGAGCTGCCCGACGTCGGCACGGTCGTGCTCGCCGACCCGGAGACGGGCCGGCAGCGCGAGGTCGTCACGACACCGCTGCTGTGCCGGGAGTTTGCCGCCGCCTCCGCCGCGCACCGTGACCGGGTGGCCGCGGCGCTGCGCCGCAGCGGGGCCGCACAGCTCACCCTGCGCACCGACTCGGACTGGGTCGCCGACGTCGTGCGGTTCGCGCTGGTCCGCAAGCGGGCCTGGTCGGGTGGTGGCCGATGACGTTCTCCCACCCGTGGTGGCTGCTCGGGCTGCTCGTCGTCGCCGGGCTGGTCGCCGGCTACCTGCTGCTGCTGCGCCGACGCCGCCGGGACACCGTCACGTTCACCAACCTGGAGCTGCTCGACACCGTCGCCCCCAAGCGCCTCGGCTGGTATCGACACCTGCCCGCGGCCGCGCTGATCGCCGCGCTCGGCGTGCTCACCGTCGCGCTGGCCGGACCGATGGGCGAGGCCAAGGTGCCGCGCAACCGGGCGACCGTGATGCTGGTCATCGACGTCTCGCTGTCCATGCAGTCCACCGACGTCGCGCCCACCAGGCTGGCCGCCGCGCAGGCCGCCGCCACGCAGTTCGCCGACCAGCTCACCCCCGGGGTGAACCTCGGGCTGGTCTCCTTCGCCGGGACGGCGGCCGTGCTCGTCTCGCCGACCACCGACCGGGACTCGGTCAAGCGGGCGGTCGACGGGTTGCGGCTCGCGGAGTCCACCGCCACCGGTGAGGCGATCTTCGCGGCCATGCAGTCGGTCGAGTCGTTCTCCCGGTCCGTTGCGGCCGGTGGCGTCGAGGGGCCGCCCCCGGCCCGGATCGTGTTGATGAGCGACGGCAAGCAGACGGTGCCCGGCCCGGACGGCGAGAACGAGCCGCGCGGTGCGTTCACCGCGGCCCGGGAGGCGGCGCAGGCCAAGATCCCGGTGTCGACGATCTCCTTCGGTACCGAGTACGGGACGATCGAGATCGAGGGCGGCCGGATCCGGGTAGCCGTGGACGACGCGTCGATGCAGGAGATCGCCACGCTGTCGGGCGGCCAGTTCTTCACCGCCGCCAGTGAGGACGAGCTGAAACAGGTCTACGCCCAGCTCGGCGAGCAGATCGGCTACGAGGTCCGGCGGGTGGACACCAGCAGGCC
>JBBSGM010000241.1:0-4148 GCA_038254065.1 Mycobacteriales bacterium
ACACCAGGAGCAGCACGAGCAGCAGGGTCTGGACGATGGCCTTGGCCAGGACGGCCCAATGCTGGCGCACCCGGATCACCCGGCGCTCGGTCGGCAGCAGGTACTCGTCGATCTCACGGGGAGCCAGCATGGGATCAGCCGCCGAGCGGGTGGACGAAGGTGGAGACGTGCTGCGCGGCGCTGGGGAGAACGTTGCCGATGTTCGTCACGTTCACCGTCCCACCGTTCCAGCGCCGAGGGGCCATCTCAGGGCTACCGCAACCCGCGGCGCTCCGATACCGGCACGCCGGCAAGCGTACCGTTCTGTTCGATGACCAAGGGTAGCCGACACATCCCCTGCGTGGGGGGGATCGTCCTGGACACCGCGGGGCGGTTGCTGCTCGTGCAACGAGCCAACGAGCCCGGCCGCGGCCGGTGGTCCCTCCCGGGTGGCCGCGTCGAGCCCGGTGAGACCGACCACCAGGCCGTCGTCCGCGAGCTCGCGGAGGAGACCGGGCTGGTCGTGCGGCCCGGCGCGCTGGTCGGCCAGGTCCGGCGCGGGCCTTACGCCATCGCCGACTACCGCTGCGAGGCCGTCGGCGGAACCCTGTGCCCGGGCGACGACGCTGCCGACACCCGATGGGTCGACGCCGTCGCCCTGGCCGGGCTCCCCCTCGCCGACGGCCTCCTCGCCGCCCTCACGCGCTGGGCCACCCTCCCCACCTGACAGTCGGGTCGGGACAACCGGGGCGGGACCACCGCGAGTCGGGGTATCCGGGCGACCGAGTCGGGGTATCCGTACTCGGTGACGGTCTTGCCCGGCCAGTGCCGGTAGCGGGCGCCGACTTCGAACTCCTCGTGGTACCGGCCGAACTGCAACGTCAACGCCTCCATCGCCGATGTCCCTGTCGGATCGACAACCTCACCGGCCGCCCTGCGTGTCCGGGGATACGGGGAAGCCGAGCTTCGACGAATCGGCGACGCGGCGGTCACGCAGTAGAGTACGAGCACTTTGGACCGGAACCTGGAGCCAGCAGGATGGCCGAGCACCTCAACGCCGCGGAGTACCTCACCGCGCGTCGCGTCGCCAGCGGCGACGGCGACCGGGTGGCCGTGCGGCACCCCGGCGGCACGCTGACCTACACCGCGCTCGTCGCGCAGGTCCGCCGCGTCGCCGCCGGGCTCACCGCGCTCGGAGTCCGACCCGAGGAGCGGGTCCTGTTCTGCATGGTCGACGATGTCGAGCTGTTCACCGGCATCCTCGCCACGATGTACATCGGGGCGGTCGCGGTGCCCTGCTCGACGATGCTCACCGGCGCAGAGCTCGCCGCGCTGGTCATCGACTCGCGGGCCAGGGTGCTGCTGGGCAGCCACCAGTGTGCCGAGGCCGTCCGCACCGCGGCCGCCGCCCCGGACCTGCGCGACGTGGTACTCACCGGCGAGCCCGGCCCGCACGGCGCTGACGTCACCCCGCTGACCTGGCAGCAGCTGCTCGACGCCGGCGCCTCCACCGTCGCGGCGCCGTACCCGACCTGGGACGAGTCGCCGGCGCTGTGGCTCTACACCTCCGGTGCCACCGGTACCCCCAAGGGTGCGATGCACCGGCACGCCGACATCCGCACCGTCGCCCAGACCTACGGCCGGAAGGTGCTGGGCATCCGACGCGACGACGTGTGCCTGTCGGTGGCCAGGCTTTTCTTCGCCTACGGCATCGGCAACTCGATGTTCTTCCCGTTGTCGGTGGGTGCCGCCACGGTGCTGGAGCCGTCTCGACCGGACCCGGACCGGTACAGCCGGCTCGTCGCGGAGCACGGTGTCACGCTGCTGTTCGGGGTGCCGAGCTTCTGGGGCCCGCTGCTGGCCGGCGACGTGGACCCGGCCCGGCTCGCGACCGTCCGCCAAGGGGTCTCGGCCGGGGAGACCCTGCCCGCCCGGATGTTCCACGACATGCGCGACCGGTTCGGCGTCGAGGTGCTCGACGGCATCGGCTCCACCGAGGCACTGCACATCTTCATCTCCAACGTGGCGGGCAAGGTCGTGCCGGGCAGCTCCGGGTATCCGGTGCCCGGGTACCGGGTGGAGCTGCGCCGCACCGACGGCACGGTGGTCGAGGGGCCTGGTGAGGCCGGGATGCTCTACGTCGCCGGCGACTCGATCTGCACCGGCTACTGGTGCCGCACCGAGGTCAACCGCACGGTGTTCCAGGGCGAGTGGATGCGCACCGGCGACCATTACACCCGCGACGACGACGGCAGCTACTCCTACCTGGGCCGCGCCGACGACGTGCTCAAGGTCGGTGGAATCTGGGTCTCCCCCGCGGAGGTCGAGGCCGCGGTCGTCGGGGTGCCCGACGCCGACGGGCTGGACAAGCCGCTGGCCTACGTGGTCCCCCGGCCCGGCGCCGAGATCGACCCGGACGAGGTGATCGCGTTCTGCCGGGTGGGACTGGCCGCGTTCAAGCGCCCGCGGGCGGTGCTGACCCTCGCCGAGCTGCCCAGGACCGCCACCGGCAAGGTCCAGCGGTTCCGGTTGCGCGAACGCGCCACGGCCGTCCCGGTGCCCGGGCCCGCGACCGGGTCGGCGCACGCCTGAGCGCGAGCGGCGACGAGCCTGCGGGCCGGTCCGGGTGGACAGAAGCTCCACTACTATTGCAAATTAACTGTATTAGCACTTCGATTGCATACGCTGACATACGGCGATAGTACTCACATTGTGAAGAAAGTCGTCAACGGCGATCACCCTGACGTGTCCAAGGAAAACATGAGAGCCCCGTATCACGGTGGCGCGGTCCTCGTTTTCGAATCGACGGGCCCGTTCGGACCCGCCGTACGACTGCCCCGGGTGCGCACTCCCTGCGCACCGTCCGCGCCCGGACCGGCCGTTCTGCCGGCACCGGGGAAAGGATGGAGGATGTCCGCTCCCCCCACCGGCTCACCGGCCACGCCGCGTCGCAAGCGTCGACTCGCGACCGCGATGATCGCCGCCGGCACGACGCTGGCGACCGCCGCTCTCGCCCTGCTCCCCGCTGGTACAGCGAGTGCGTCGAGTCACCGTGAAGCCCCGCTCATCTCGACCATGCCGCTGGTCGACAACACCGACGTCTACTCGTTCGTGTCGCCGGACAAGCCCGACACGGTCACCCTGATCGCCGACTGGTTCGGCTTCCAGGAGCCCAACGGCGGCCCGAACTTCTACCAGTGGGCCGAGAACGCCCACTACGACATCAACATCGACTCCGACGGTGACGGCAAGGCGGACACCACCTACCGGTGGGACTTCACCACCGACGACCGGCGGATCCCGGCCAAGACCTTCCTGTACGACAACGGGCCGGTGACCAGCCTCGACGACCCGAACCTGCTGTTCCGGCAGTTCTACACGCTGACCGTGATCAAGAACGGCAAGTCCCAGGTCCTCATCAAGAGCGCCCAGGTCGCCCCGTCCAACACCGGGCCCGCCTCGATTCCGGACTACAGCAAGCTCCGGGCCCAGGCCACCGTCCCGCTCCCGGGGGGCGGCCAGACCGTCGTCGCCCAGTCCGAGGAGCCGTTCTTCATCGACCTGCGGATTTTCGACCTGATCTTCGGCGGCAACCTCTCCGAGGTCGGGCAGGACACCTTCGCCGGCTACAACATCAACACCATTGCGATCCAGGTGCCGATCAAGAACGTCGCGCTGAACGGCGACGGCAAGGCCAACCCGGTGATCGGCGTCTACAGCACCACCGAGATGCGCTCGTTGAGCCTCCAGCCCACCGGCGGGGCCAAGCCGAACGGCGACTACGTCCAGGTGTCCCGCCTGGGCAACCCGCTGGTCAACGAGCTCGTCATCCCGGTCGGCCTGAAGGACGCGTTCAACGCGATCACCCCGGACAAGGACGCCACCATCCCGGAGGTCGTCGCGCGGGTCACCGATCCCGAGGTGCCGAAGCTCATCCAGGCGATCTACGGCATCCCGGCCCCGGCCACCCCGCGCAACGACCTGGTCGAGATCTTCCTGACCGGTATCGCGAAGAAGGCGCCGACGCTCGACGGTTCGGCCCCGCCGATCCAGGCGGACCTGAACAGCCAGGTGCTCAACGCCGACGTCGACCCGGCGAAGTTCCAGCCCTCGGAGATGCAGCGGCTCAACACCGCCGTGCCGCCGACGGCCAAGCCGAACCGGCTCGG
>JBBSGM010000242.1:0-4147 GCA_038254065.1 Mycobacteriales bacterium
CCGCCCACCCCGACACGGCGTGCGATCCGGCAACAACGGCTCCAGACGCGCCCACTCAACATCAGTCAGATCATGACGAGCATGCATGAGCAAGATCTACCGCACCCGAACATCAAGATCCCGCAGACACGCCCTAGACCCGGGGTGCGGGCGGTACCGAGCCGATGTCGGCGCAGGCTGCCCGAACGGACCGGCCGCGGGGGACACCGGCGAGGCGACCCGACCCGCGGAGCTGGTGGACCTCGCGGGCGGGCGGACCTTCAGCCGGACCAGGTCGAGGACCTGCCGACATGGGCGAACCGCGAACTGCGGGCCGCCCCGACCTCCCGATCGCCGCGCAGCTCGATCGACGCGCTCGCCACGCTGGGTCCTCGACCACGACATCCAGCTGCTGGCCCTCCGCGTCGTCCCGCCCGCCCAAGCGCCCCACGCCGTCGCCGCCCGGAAGCGGCGCAGTCCCGGAGGCACCATGTCCTGTCCCGCGCCCGGCCCCCCGCAAGCCCGCACCGTGCTACTCGCCGCGCCCCGATCGTTCTGCGCCGGGGTCGAACGCGCCGTCGCTATCGTGGAACAGCTGCTGGACCGGCGTGGCGGCCCTGTTCATGTCCGCAAACAGATCGTGCACAACACCCACGTGGTCGCCGAACTGCAAGCGCGGGGGGCGGTGTTCGTCGAGGAGCTCGACGCCGTCCCCGACGGGGCCGTGGTGGTGTTTTCCGCCCACGGGGTGTCCCCCGCGGTCCGCGACGAGGCGGCCGAACGAGGCCTGGAGGTCGTCGACGCGACGTGCCCGCTGGTGACCAAGGTGCACGCCGAGGCCCGCCGGTTCGCCGCCCGCGGCGACACCGTGGTCCTGATCGGGCACGCCGGGCACGAGGAGGTCGAGGGCACCCTCGGCGAGGCCCCCGACCACACGGTGCTGGTCCAGACCGCCTGCGAGGTCGCCGACCTACACGTGGCCGACCCGGCGCGGGTGTCCTACCTCACCCAGACCACCCTCGCCGCCGACGAGACCAGCGAGATCCTCACCGCGCTGCGGGCCCGGTTTCCCAGCCTTCAGGGCCCGGGTTCGGACGACATCTGCTACGCCACGACCAACCGCCAGCACGCGCTCGCCGCCATCGTCGAGGAGTCCGAGCTCGTCCTGGTGGTCGGCTCGTCGAACTCCTCGAACTCAGTGCGCCTGGTCGAGCTCGCCCGCCGCCACCGCACTCCCGCCCATCTCATCGACGGACCCGACGACATCGACCCGGCATGGCTCGACGGGGTCCGCGTTGTCGGGCTCACCGCCGGAGCCTCGGCCCCACCCCGACTGGTCGACGCCGTGATCGCCGCCCTCGCCGGGCTCGGACCGCTCACCGTCGTCGAACGCGAAACCACCCGCGAGCACGCACACTTCACCCTGCCGATCACGGTGAGGCGATCATGAGCCACGATCCGAAGACCCCAGCCGGCCCGACAACGACGCCACGGCGCGGCACACGGGCCTGCCACGCCGGCAGAGCCAGCCCTTACTCGGCGGACCCGTCCGTCACCGCCTCGGACAGATTCGGCCCGGCTCCGCGTCTCACCAACCCGACACCAACCCCGGGAGACGCACCAATGAACGCCGCGGTGATCATTGCGCCAGACCGGTCGATGTCGGGATCGACCTCGGGTTGGATCGGCTGGTGGTCACCTCCAGCGGGCAGGTCATCACCACCCCGCGCCATCTTCGCTCTCGACAGCGCCGGCTGGCGCGTGCACAGCGGGTGCTGGCCCGCAAGCAGAAAGGCTCGGTGAACCGGCGCAAGGCGGTCCGTCGGGTGGCGGTGCACCACCGCAAGGTCCGCGAGGCCCCGCGGTCCGGTCGACGGCGCGGATCGCGCACCAGAGGACGGCCAGCTCCGATCGCGGTAGGCATCGAGGGGCGACGTCACCTCGGGCAGCTGGTCGGGGCCGAGAACGAGCGGCCGGACGGTGGCGCCGGGGCCGACCTCGATCGGCTCGGCGCACCAGGTGGCGACGGCTCGATCCAGGCAGATCACGAGCAGCAACGTGGGGCAGCCCAGCCGTGCGCTGGTGGTCGCGACACGCGCGGGCCAGCTCTCTCGGCGGGCCTCGTCGCGCTCGAGCTGGACCTCGACCGCAACGGCGAGCACCGGGCGGCCCCGGCCGACCAGGACGACGACGTCGGGGCGGTAGGCGGTCAGGAGGGGATCGGTGCACTCCTCGGTGTCGAACCGGACCTCCTCATACTGGGGCACGTCGACACTGAACACATCGGCGATGATCTCGTGGGCCAACCACGGTCGGGCGACGAACATCCCGGTCAGCGTCTCGTGCACGTCGAGCGACATGCCGCACACCGTATCCGCGAGCACCGACAGTCCCGGACCCGTCACGCCGCCCCGGATCGCCAGACACTTGCGGCTGTGGCGGGGCGAGGATCCCCGTCGACCCGGGGGATGCAGAAGCAGCGGACCGCCTTCATGGCGCCGACGCGGCGCGGCTGGCCGAACCCGGCTCGGCCGCGACGAGGTGGAGCGGGCCGGCTCGCCGACTCAACCGCGGCTCTGGGAGGGACCGGTGATGTTGGCGTCGTAGTGACCGTCGGGTAGACGCGACTGCCACTACGACGCGGCCGGCTACGGTGCGGTCTCCCAGAGAGCAGACACCGGCATTGCCCGCATTCGATCCCCGAACGGCAGCGTGTGACCGCCGGTGTACAGGACGACGCCGAGGACGAAGTCCGCGCCGAGCCGGTCGGCAAGATGGCGCAAGCCGCGGAAATCCTCGGTCCGCACCGTCGACGACGCCTTGACCTCGATCCCGACGACCTGACCTCGACGGTTCTCCAGCACAGCATCCACCTCGACCTTGTCCCGGGTTCGGTAGTGGTACAGCTCCACCTCCTGATCCGACCAGGTCAGCTGCCGAGCCAACTCCATGAGCACGAAGCCTTCCAGCAGCGGTCCGAGTGGCGCGGTGGGCTCAAGCAGGCCAGCGGCGTCGACGCCCAGGAGATGCGCCGCCACGCCCGAGTCGACCATCGCGACCTTCGGCGTCCCGGTGGCCCGCGTGCTGAGGTTCCGTGACCAGGAAGGGACGCGTTTGATCAGGAAGACCTCCTCCAGCAGGTCGACGTAACGACGCGCGGTCCGGTCAGGCAGGCGGATCGCGCTGCCGAGCGCACTGGTGACCAGCAGCTGTCCTGATCGAGCAGCCAGCAGCTGGATCAATGTGCGCATCTCACCAGTTCGCTCGATCTCCGACAGCTCGGTGACCTCGCGGATGACAAGATCACGAACGTAGGACCCGAGAAAGCGGCTGCGCCGGCGGCCCTCGGCCCGGGCGACCGCCTCCGGAAAGCCACCTCGAACCACGCGGTCGGCGTACTCTGCGCGGGAGGTCGCCGAGTCGTGACATAGAGCCGGTCCGTGCGTGAACACGGCATCGACGAAACCGTCCGGCCGGGCATCGATCTCACCCTGCGAGAACGGCCAGAGTTCGACGGTCTCGATGCGGCCGGGAAGTGCGTCCGGGACCCCACGCAGGCCTAGCACCCGTGCCGACCCCGTCAGCAGGAAGCGGCCCGGCCGAGGTCGGTTGTCCACCTCGGCCTTGATCGCCAGAAGCAGCTCGGGTACCCGCTGCACCTCATCAATGACCAACGGCCGCGATACGTCGACGAAGCCCTCCGGGTCTTCCTGCGCCGCGCGGCGGATCGCCGCCCGGTCCAGAGATCGGTATGCCGCACCCACCTCCAGCGCGAGCAACCGAACCAGGGTGCTCTTTCCGGATTGCCGGGCGCCGTTGACCAGCACGACCCGGGTATCCCCGAGAGCCTCCGACACGATGGACGAGGCACGGCGGGGCAAAAGCCGACCCAGGGGCGACTCGGGAAGCGGGTCCATGTCCTCAGCATGCCACCGAACGGGATCTTTTGTGCCTATTTCGCCGCACTTGTCGCGCGTGATCTGCCGCGGCGTGTGCGCGTGATCTGCCGCTGCAGGTTCGCCGCCTAAGGACTCGCGCCAGAATAAGCTAGGATTTGACGAGACTTGATCTTAGTCTTGTGCTATGGCGGAGATCGTGTGGTCGGCGGAGTCGTTCGCGCAGGGGTTCGTGGATGCGGTGGCCGAGGTGGCGGTGGTCCTTGATGAAC
>JBBSGM010000243.1:0-4143 GCA_038254065.1 Mycobacteriales bacterium
CGCGATCATGACCCGGCAACTGGACCGCAACAGGTCCGGCGCGCCACCTCATCCCCGCTGGGGCCAGCCCCGCGCCGTAGCGTCGGCACCCGACCGACAAGATCAGCAAGCCGCGTGACCATTTGCCAACAGGCTCTCAGGGAACCGGCCGCTCCGGAATCTCGATCCGCGCCGGACCGCGTCATCACTGCGTCACCGACATCACGGACGGGCCACCCGACCCGGTCTCGGCCGGAGCCCGCGGGAGACCGATACCCGACCGGCAGTGACCGGCGACCGCGCCACCACTGCGCGAGCAGCCTGCGTCGCGCAGCATCACCCGCTTGCGGATACCGCCCCTGCCGAGGGGTCGGCGCACCGCCGCGCCGGTGCGCGGCCACATTTGCTCGCCGAGTGCGGCTGCCGGACAGCCGTACGGCTCCGATCCAGGCCGCATCCTCGGCGGTCCCTCGTCCGTGGAGAGCCGCCAACCGTGCTCCGTAACCCGCTGCCGATCGTCACGACAGCCCGCGCGGCCGACCCGAGCGAGATGACCTTGACTGCCCGACCGAGCGGCCGAGAACACGGTAGGTGACCGATCACTGTAGGGAGGCGAGCAACGGCAGACCCGGCTTCGGGGCTCCGGGGACCGCCTCCGGATCCGCTGCCGGCCTGGCAGGCCGGATCCGAGGACGGAGGCCTCCCCACGGTAATGATCACGAAGAGTGCCAGCAGCGGAACGCAAGCCGCACTGCTCGTCCAACTCATATGCGCTGCGTGCGGGTTCGGATACAGAAGGTCATCACCCTCCAAATTCACCCTGGCCCGAACGGGTGGTAAGCCGAGAACACTGTCACGCCCGAGGCCTCTCCGACGCTCTACTAGATAACGAGGAGGTGACCCCGTGCCGGAGAACAGGACTTCCGATGAGGCGACCTTGGTCGCGGCCGCGGAGAAGCTCACGCAGTGCGACGGATATGTCGTACTGGCCGTCGATCCACAGACCGGAGAAGTGGACGCCCACGGTCCGTTCGACGGGCTCACGGCGACCGTCAAGGCCGACCAGTTGCGGCGCGACTTCGACCGCGGCGGACTGGAGGACGTCAGGGTCGGCGTCGTCAGGCTGCACAGCTCGACCTGATCCACCCGGTACCGAGCCACCCCGCCCGCCGCCCTCATCCGCGGCGGGGCGCCGCCCGCGGGAAGGTCCTCCCCGCGGGCGGCGCAGCACCTCCTCGCGCGTGGTGCAGCGCCGGGGGCGACCGCTGGGGGACCGGTGGGTGAGCCGGTCTGCAGGGCGCGGACGGGGTCCTCTCCGACCGCGCCGCTATCCTCCCGGCCGTGGCAAGTGACATCGTCCCGATCCGGCTCTCGCTCACCGAGGGCGACCTGGTCACGCTGTGGGCCCCGCGCTGGCGTGAGGACGGCGAGGAGTGGGAGGCCTTCCTCGGCGATGACGACGCGCTGTTCGCCTTCCCCGAGGTCGCCCAGCTCGCCGCGTTCGTCCGGACGGTGGCTGAGCACGATCTGACCGACCATCCGGCGTGGTCGGTGGTGCCCGACCTGACCGTCGCCGAGCTGACTCCCGAGGGGACCCGCTGCTATGACATCGTCGGGGTCCCCGCGCTCGTCGCGCAGGACGCGGACGTCTGGACCGTCGGTGACCTTGCCGAGGTCGTCGAGATGGTGCGGTCGCTCGCCGAGGTCTGCGGCCTGGAGACGGTCACCGCGGTGCTCGACTCCGCGCCCGGGTTCGCCCTGCTCGACCATGGCACGGTGGCGTTCGACGGCCGGGAGGGCGCCCGGTTGTGGACCCAGTTGCTCCAGACCGTCGCGCAGCGGTGGGACGACGTCATCGACGCCCTGGACGGGGTCGTCGCGGCCCCGCAGGTCGACGCGACCGCGTTGGTCGCCGCGCAGACCGAAGCCGCTGCGCTGGCCGAGCGGGAGGCCGAGCAGGAGCGGGCGCTGCGGGTCGCCGACCCGGAGGCCGACGACGAGGACATCGAGGCCGAAGCCGCGGAGATCGCCGTCGAGGAGCAGGTCGCCGCGGACGAGCGGGACGACGCGCCGCCAGGGTTCTGGGAGAAGGTCGGGATCGACCCGATCCGGATCACCACCCGCGACGACGAGTTCGTCACCTTGCGTTGCTATCTCGACGACAAACCGGTCTTCCTCGGCACCGACGGCACGATCGACGTGTTCGGCAGCGAGCGGGCGCTCGCCCGCCACCTCGCCGCCGCCGGCCGGGACGGCCACGCTCTCGCCGCGGCCGCGACCTGGCCCGACGTGGTCGAGCGGGCGAGCGTCGGCGAGCTCGAGATCACCGTGGACGAGGTCAACGCCTACGTCCTCACCGGGATCGACGACGACATCACCGAGGGCGTCCACGCCGTCGACCCGACGCAGCTGGAGCTGGCTGCCGAGCTGCTGCTGGACGTGGGCGAGTGGGCGGGCGACGACGAGCCGCGCGCGGCGCTGGCGGAGTCGGAGAGCCTGGGCTGGCTGGTGTCGTTCATGGTGCGACCGGACCCGACCCGGCTGGCCCCGAGCCCACCCTTCGACGCCGAGGCCGCCCGCTGGCGCGTGCTGGTCGCCGCCCTGGAGGCACGGCTCCGCCGCGTGTGAGCCCACACGCCCGCGAGTCGGGGCATCTGTGCGACCGAGTCGGGGTATCTGTGCGAGTGGAGTCGGCGGGTGGCGAGGCTGCGACCACGGCTGGCTGCACCCAGCGCGTCGCCGACCCATCCTCCTGGGCGAAGGGATGCGGAACGGCCATCGCGACAGGCGGAACCCGGCGTCAAACCCAGCCGCGTGCGGCAGCCACCATCGCGCTTGCTTCGCTTGGTTCGTCGCCGTCCTGACGGCAGCTCCTGGTGAACCGGGCACAGATACGCCAACTCACTCGCACAAATACCCCGACTCGCGGGGACGGGGTGAGCGAATGGTGTGCAGGAGCAGGGGCGGCCGGGGCGGGGGCTCGTCGGCGACGGTCAGGGCGTCGAGCAGCGCAGCCCTGGCGCCCGCGATGGTCTCCGGGGCGTCGGTGTGCAGCTCGAGCAGCGGCTGACCCGCCGCCACCGGCTCGCCGAGCCCGACGAGGAGGCGCACCCCGGCCGCCGGCGCCACCACGTCCTCCTTGCGCGCGCGCCCGGCTCCGAGCCGCCACGCCGCGACTCCGACGGACAGCGCGTCGCACCGCGCCAGCACGCCCGACCGCGTCGCAACGACCAGTTCCACCCGGCCCGCGACGGGCAGCGGTGCGCCCGGGTCCCCGCCCTGCGCGGCGATCATCCGCTCCCACACCGGGTACGCCGCCCCGGACGCGAGCACCGGTGCCGGGTCCACATCGGACAGCCCGGCCAGCGCCAGCATCTCCCGGGCAAGCGTCACCGTCAGCTCGACGACGTCGGCCGGCCCGCCCCCGCGCAGCACCTCCACCGCCTCCGCGACCTCCAGCGCGTTGCCCACCGTCCGTCCCAGCGGCACGGACATGTCGGTCAGCAGCGCGGTCGTCGGCACGCCGTGCGCACCGCCGATCCGGACCATCGTCTCGGCGAGCTCCCGGGCCCGGGACGGTGTCTTCATGAACGCCCCGGAGCCCACCTTGACATCGAGCACCAGGGCGGCGGTACCCTCGGCGATCTTCTTGCTCATGATCGAGCCGGCGATGAGCGGGATCGACTCGACGGTGCCGGTGACGTCGCGCAATGCGTAGAGCTTCCGGTCGGCCGGAGCGAGGGTGGGCGTCGTCGCGCAGACGACGGCACCGACGTCGGTGAGCTGCGTCGCGATCTCCGGCGCGGACAGCGCCGCGCGCCAGCCGGGAATCGACTCCAGCTTGTCCAGCGTCCCGCCGGTGTGCCCGAGCCCGCGTCCGGACAGCTGCGGCACCGCCGCGCCACACGCCGCGACGAGCGGCACCAGCGGCAGCGTGATCTTGTCACCGACCCCACCCGTGGAGTGCTTGTCCACCAGCGGGCGCCCGACGTCCGGGAGGATGAGCCGCTCCCCGGAGTCGATCATGGCCTGGGTCCAGCGGGCGGTCTCGTGGTCGTCCATGCCGATGAGCAGGATCGCCATCGCGAGCGCCGACATCTGCTCATCGGCCACCGCGCCGCGGGTGTACGCGTCGATCACCCAGTCGATCTGGGTGTCGGTCAA
>JBBSGM010000244.1:0-4140 GCA_038254065.1 Mycobacteriales bacterium
CATCAAGATAACAGACAAGGAGATACGGGCTTTCGAGGCTCGGCATCTGCAGCGCCACGAGTTCCACGGTGACTGGAACTACACCGTGCGGGACCGATCAGACCAGTAGACCCTCCGCGCCACGACACGCCGCAAAACACTGGATAATTTTCGCGCGAGCCCTAACGCGACGGCCCCACCGCGCGCGGCCACGTGGCGGTACCCGACGACTTGGTGGGCCCCGAGTGGTTCCCCGAGTGGTTGCCGCCTCTCGAAGCGGCCGCGCTCGGGATCGGCGCTGTCGGTGGCCGGGCGGGTGCGGCGGCGTTGATGGGGATCAGCGCGGCCCGGGTTCATGTGGCGATCCCTCGGGCTCTCAATGTCGCGGTGGTGGCTCTTGAGCGACATCGGCGCCTCTGTGCCTGACGGATCGGGAGGCCGATGTTGTGTTTGTGCGTCGCGACGTCGCCCGGCTTGATCTTCAGTGGTATCAGAGCGAGTTCGGTCAGGGGTGGGTGACCACGGTCGAGCAGACGGTGTTGGATCTGATCGCGCGGCCGGATCTGGGCGCCGTCGCGGACGCGGCGCAGGAGGCGATCGCAGCGCTGATCGCGCGGGCTGACACCGGGCTGTTGCGGGAGCTGGCCGCGGCGCAGCGACGACGGAGCGCGGTCGAGCAAGCCCTCGTCGACTGTCGCGAGAGGGTGTAGCGTGCTCGCTTCGCAGGAGCTGCGGGCGGTTGCGCACGCTTGTCGGTGCAGCCGGCTGCGGGCCCATCGCCGCTGCGGTGCGCAAGGGCGAACCCGCGGTGCTCGGCCGCCTCGAGTACGGCGGACGGGAGCGCCGACCCTGATCAGCGATCCCGCCCTGGGCACGGCTGGCGGCCTGCGTTCGGGAGCGGCCACGGCGGAGCGCTCAGCGAGCGCGAACGATCACCCGTCGGGCGATGCCAACAGCACGCTCGGCGGCGGTTACAGCACTGCGCGCCTTGGTCGCCGACACTTGCGCGGGCTCGTAGTGGGCCTGCGTCTTGAGCGGAAGCAGCCGCCTCAGCTCACGTGCGACCTCCTTGCCTTCCTCCCCTGCCTTGGCGACGAAGTCCGCTGCTTGCTCGTGTGGTCCCTTCCACCGCTGTCCGAGGTTCATGCCGGCCACTGCGTCGGCCGCGTTGATGCCCGCGTCGACGGCCGTCGCAGCCGCTGCGTTGAAGTCGCCTTGGATGTTGCGGAAGAACTCCTGAACCCTGCCGTAGGAGTGCGCTGCACAGTCCGCCTCGTCGGAGGTCCCGTGGACGGTGACCCGGAAGCCCTTCCGCTCCAGCCGCAGCACCGCGCTGCGCGAACTCGTCGCGTCCACCCGGGAGCTGCTCGCCACGTCTCCCTCGCGCCGGCCGCACCGCCACCGACCGTCGACGTAGCACCCAGACCGGCCGCACCACCGCCTGCCAGGGCCACCACCAGTGCGATGGCAAGCGCGACTGCCCTCCCCTTGTTTGGACGCCGAGGCGCTTCACGCTACGACGGTTGACAGCCGTCGGTGGGATAGAGCTGACGGGTGAATCGCGGTGGCTGCTCTACACCACCGACGTACCACGCCGCCGGATGCCGCGTACCCAGCCCATCGACCACGAATCGGGTCACGGACGCCGACTGGACGTAGGAGTCCTGTGAACGCGACTCGGCGAACGCGCGAGCCTCGTCCTCGGTCGTGAAGATGACCTCTACCGCACCCACCTCGTCCGGCTTGGTGACGTGGACCGAGAACACGACATCGTTCACCAGCCTTCTCCCAGACCTGCACCCCGGAACCAACAGCGCAGTTCCGCCCTCGACCGACCGGCCACCGTCGTGCATGCGCCACGCTCGGCGCCGGTGCTCCGCATGTCTGCGTTCATGTCAATCTCCCTCACGACTGGATGCGGATGCGGTGGCCGGCTGGGATCAGGCCATCACATCCGCTGCGAGTAACCTGCTCGTTGTCGGCGGTGACCGGAAGTAGGGCGGCGTCTACACGCGTCTACAGGTGGTGAAGACATGGCGGAACTTGGCCCGGCGCTACGCGCGGCCCGAGAAGCGGCCGAGATAAGCCTGGCGGGGTTGGCGCGGCGAACGAACTTCAGCAAGTCGCTTCTCGGGTTGATCGAAACCGGCCGGCGGACCGTCCATCCAGAACACGTCCGGGCTTACGCGCGGGCCTTGCGCATGCCAGTCGACTTCTTCTACGGACCACCACAGGGTCCGCTGCGGGTGGCGCACGAGTGGCTTGTCGCCGACTCTCCGGTTGCGGTCGCGTCCCGCGCGGGCCGGCGAGTCGGACCGAGCCTCGCCGTGGAGTTGGAGACGCGGGTGGTCCGACTGCGCCACCTCGACGACACACTCGGCGGCGGCGATCTGTACCCGGTGGTGGAGAAGGAGCTTGCCGACGTACAGCAGGTCCTCAACAGCGCCAGCTACACCGAGGAGACCGGGCGGCAGCTGTTGACGGTGGTGGCCGAGTTGGCGCAGTTGGCCGGGTGGACCGCCAGCGACGGCGGCCGGTACGCGTGCGCGCAGAGTGTCTACCTGACCGGCGTGTCCGCAGCACAGGAAGCGTGCGATCGCGTTCTGGCCGGCCAACTGCTCAGCTCGCTGAGTTATCAGATGGCCAACGTCGGAGACCCGCGTGACGCGATGCTGCTGGCGCGGTCTGCGGTGAAGGGCGCCGATTTCGCGTCGCCCGTGGTGCGGACCCTCCTGCTGGAGCGCCTGGCCTGGGCCAGCGCCCGCACCGGAGATCAGGACGGGACCAGACGGGCCCTGGACGCGGTGGACGACACCTTCGAGCAGCGCTCACCGGGCGTGGCCGAGCCCGAGTGGGTGTACTGGCTCGACCGCCGGGAGATCGACGTCATGGCCGGTCGCTGCCTGATCGAGCTCGGCGAGCCTGCGCGGGCCGAACCGCTGCTGTCCACGGCGATCACCGGATACCAGGCGAATCACGTCCGTGAGGTCGGCCTGTACCTGTCCTGGCTGGCCGAAGCCTACGCTCGAGCCGGTCAGGCCGACGCTGCACGCGCCACCCTCGACCGCGCCCGCAACGCCGCTCAAGGCGTCAACTCGGTACGACTGGATCAGCGTATTCGCGACGTGGAACAGATCGCTCCGTCCTCGGTCAGACGTTGAACCGGAAGTAACCGAGGTAGGTCGCCTTCCTGCGAGAATGGCCCGATACCAGCTCTGAGCTGCATGACCAGTCCCCGCCGGTTCTGGTCGTTTCGCGCTGCCTGTGGGCGGCCTGACGAATGGCTGACGAACGACCGGATCACCCGATCGTCACCCACTGCGGGGCTCGTGTGGCATCCCGGCGACCTGGCGCAGCCCGACCGCGCGGCACCCCGAGCGCAGCATCCGCGCCCAGCGACACCGATCCTGCCAGGCCTGCGCCCGGGGTGCCGTGTGGTAGCCCTCGGGGAGGTCGACGGGATGCCGCACCCTGCCCGCATCAACCAGACACCCGCCCACGCCCCCGGCCATCCTGGTGATCTGCCGCCCGGCGAGGGCATCACCGTGGACTTCTTTCTACGTGGATTAGCCGACCCCGGCACCCCCGGCACACCCCTCGTGGAACCATAGCGGCGTGCGAGAGGATCGAGAGCCCACGTCGAGGCGATCGCGAACGAACCCAGACAGGCGCCGAGAGTACAACCGTGGCGGCGAAGAGGTCGATTACTTCATCTCCGTGATCTGCACCGACCGAGGGCAGCACGAACCTATTCTACTCACGACTGCCAGACGCGAACTCGATGGGTCGATCGGAATGAGCCATGCGTTGCGCATGTTCGCACCCCCAATGGGCCCATCAGCCAAGCCACGTAGCATGACGGGGCTCGAGTCCTACGTGTTCCGCTGCCCACGATGCACACGTACGCCTCAGATCAAGTCCACACGCTGGTGGAACTACGTGGACGCCGCAGTCCGGGCCGACCTCGATGCAGTGGACATCTCCCTGCTACCATAGGCGCGTCCCTCAGTGCTCTGAGCGACCCCTGGGCGTGGGCGGGGTAACTTCCCAAATAAAGTCTCGTGGTAAATGCGAGGGCGACACGCGATGCCTGTAGGTGCGGAACCCGACGCAGTTCTCCGCCTCCCCCGGCTGTCCGCCGGCGGCCTGCCCGGTCGCGGC
>JBBSGM010000245.1:0-3990 GCA_038254065.1 Mycobacteriales bacterium
AGGCCACCGCACCGAACTCCTGAGCCACCGCTGGGTGCGCTGATCGCGCCCGGAGCATGGGGACGTAGCTCAACTGGTAGAGCACCGCCTTTGCAAGGCGGGGGTTGAGGGTTCGAGCCCCTTCGTCTCCACGAGGACCAGTGCACCACCGGTCTGCCGGGCTTCTCCGAGAGGCCGTCGTCGCAGCCCTGGTCGATGGCGCGGTACGCCGGCGGCATGGACTCGTCACTTTGGTCTCCGGAGTAACGATCTACTGCTAACCGGCCGACGATTACTGCGTGCGACCGATACCGCGCCGGTTGAAGAGGTCACTTCGGGTGACGGTCATCGCTGGCATGCTCGCAGTGGCCGGATGCGGGGGCATCTCCGAGAGCGCCTTGCCGCCTGCCGGAGAGGCAGGTGTCGGCATCGCGGTCGCTTATCTCGACGTGGCTGGCTGGCATGTCCATCGGGGTGATGTCACCGCCGACGTCCCAGCAGGCTTGCGCCCTCGCGCGTGGTCCTACTCCGCAGACCAGCTGTTGCTCGTGGACGACACAGAGGCGGCTTTCGTCCTCGACCCGAGGGCGTCGGCGAAACCTCGCTGGCTGTGCGGCCCTTGCCAGGTGCTGCCGATCGGCGCGACGCACGCGGGCGATTCGTCAGGCTCGACGCCAGCGGGCTGACGTGGATGACGGCCGACGGACGCGACGTCCGGACCGTGAACGTGCTCCCCCAACCCCCGGGTACGGCGGCCGATGTCGTCGCGGCTGCGCCGGACTGGGCCGGCCACCGGTCGCCGGTCGTCGAGGACGTCGCCATGTCGACCAACGGGTTCGTGTCGGCGGCATGGTCGGAGGGCGGGGCGGACGGTTCGCGCACCACACCGTGCGCGGGCGACGAGAACGTGGGCCCGAACACTTACCGATATGCGTCGTCCGTCGTCGGCTGGGTGCTGATCGACAGCATGTCGTGCGGAACGCGGACTGCCGATGCCGATCACCGGCTGCGTTGCCGGCCAACCGGCGACACCAGTGAGCTGATCGAGGAGAACTCCGGACGCAGCACGGTCGTGGCCTCCGGTGTGCGCGAGATCGTGTTCTCCCCGATGACGGCGACGTCATGAGCGATCCTCCGCCCAGCCCGCCGCGACCGGGTGCGGGACCTACCGACGGCTCGACCGGTGGCCGGGGCAGTGCACCGGACGATGGCGACCGCCCCCGGCGCCCCCGGGCAGCGATCGCCTGGAGCCTCGGGATCGTCGCCGCTGCGCTGGCGGCGGTCCTCGCTCCGCCGGTACAGAGCGGCCTCCAGGACGTTTTCGAGGCCGTGACTGGAAAGCACCCGTACACGATTGACGTCCGGATCGGCGAGGAGATGGTCAGCGGAAAGGACCGGACGTTTACTGCGTCGGCAGCGGCGCGATTCTGGTTCCCGCACGGCGCCTTGCGGAAAGCGGGACCGGCGCCGGGACCGAGCCCGCTCGGATGCTACGGATCCCACGAATGGGCCGCGGCGAACCGCGGTGCCGACTACGAGACCACGTCCGGCGACGTCGTGATCACCGCTCGTAAGGCACTGGTTGTTCGATCACTGCGAGTGGAGACCGAAGTGCTTCCCGCGGAGGTGGGCGACACCACCGCGTGTCCTATCGGCGGCTTCCTTGAGACCAACTATCTCTCGGTCGACCTCGACACGCGCACAGCGACGCTCATCGATAGCACCTCCGCTGAGGGCGCGCCGCCGTCGCCGTACTTCGGGTTCCAGCTCGACGCGGGCAAAAGCGAGCGCATCGTGTTCGCCGCCCGATCAGGGCAGGAGAAACGCCTTCGATGGAAGCTCGTCCTTGAGGCGGTCATTGACGGCGACCGCGTCGACATCCCTATCGACGATCACGGCAAGCCCTTCGAGCTCGTGGCCGGCCGCAACCCGCTCAACACTGACTGGGTCCCCGCTGGTTCTGGATGGGTCCCCGACAACTGAATGGTGACATCTCTCGCCGAGTGCAGGCCCGACTAGCTTAGCGGCGTGCCAGCGCAGAGGGTTCACGTTTCTTCGTCGCCACGAAGTCTGCTGTTGACCTGGTGGAAGTGGCGGTAGCTGTAGACGAGCAGTATCAGCACCACGATGCCGGAGACGATCAGGCTGGATCCGGTTGCCACGCCGCCGAAGGGCAGCGACGGTACCAGGATCCAGGCGAGGCCGGCTCCGATGAGCGCCAGTCCGCACAACGCCGTCGCGCTGACCCGCAGTGGTGAGGCCACGCTCTGGGTGGCGGCCTGCATCGCCCGCCTTCGCACCGGTCCGGTCATGCGGCGCGCCCATGGATACTCGTTGGCGAGCAGAACCAGGCCAGCTAGCACCAGGAGTAGGCCCGGCCCAGGCAACACGAGCAACGCGATCCCTACCACGCACAGCGCCACCCCGACGACCGTCACGAGCACCCGGCGAGCGAGCCCGTTCTTCTTCTCGTTCTGCCGGTTCGCCTGATGCATCGCTGTCCCCATCCTCTACGCCGATGGGCAACCGGTCACGCTGAAGTGTCGTGGACCGCTACCCGCAGTGCGCGATACTCATGCGCGACGAATACCTCAGGTCACAACACTAAACTGGGCCGGTGTCCACCGGGGAGGTCCAGAGCCGCCGCGAACTCGAACGCCACGCCCGTCGTCAGGAACTGCTCGCTCGGGCCAGCGCGGCGTTGAACCGGAGCCTCGACCCGAGCGCGGAACTCCAGGAGCTCGCCAGGGCGGTGGTTCCCGAGCTCGCTGATCTGTCCACGGTGCACGTGCTGCACCGCCCGGTGGCCCCCGGTACCGATCCGCCACTGCCGGTGATCACCGACCGGGTGGCCGTCGCCGGCGTACCCGGCATCACGCTGGCACCGAGATTGACCGGTCTGCGCTGGGACGGCAACGGCGACCCGATGACCGCGGCGATCCGCCGGGGAGAGCTGCTACGCCAACCCATGCCCGCAGCCGGGACGCCATCGTGGGCGCAGAAGACCGGAACGGTGGCCACCTTCAGCGATGGGCTGAGCCAGGTGGTGGTGGCCCCGGTGATCGTGGATGGTCTGGTGGTCGCGGTGGTGTCCTTCCTGCTGCATCACACCCGACCGACGTGGAGCGAGGATGACTTGCAGGTGGGTCAGATCGCCCGCTACGCCGGCATCGCCTTGGAACATGGTTTGATCTACCAGGCGACCCGGGCGTCGGCGTTGGTGCTGCAACGCAGCCTGCTCACCGAACCGCCCACCGTGCCCGGGCTGCGGATCTGTGCCCGCTACCGCCCGGCCGGGCGTGACGAGGTCGGCGGCGATTGGTACGACGCGTTCCAGCGCGGCCCTGATCAGCTAGCCGTGGTGATCGGCGACGTCGTCGGGCACGACATCACCGCTGCTGCGGCGATGGGCCACCTTCGCGCCACGGTGCGAGGGTTGGCGCTGGACCGTGACGAAGGCCCGGCCGCGATCCTGGACAGGCTTTCCAAGGTCAACTCCGGGCTCGGGATCACCCCGTTCGCGACCCTGCTCTACGCCAACCTCACCCGTACCGGCGACCGCTGGACGATGCGCTGGGCCAGTGCCGGGCACCCGCCCCCGTTACTCGCTACAGCCGGCGGCGCTCAGCTTCTGACGGGGGGTCACCGGTACCGCCCTGGTACGCACCCAGACGCCGCCGCGCACCGAGGGTGAGGTCATCCTGGCCGTCGGATCGACCCTATTGCTCTACACCGACGGCTGATCGAACGCCGCGGCACGAACTTGACTGACAATCTCAGTGATCTTGTCGCCCGCGTCGCTGCCGACGTACGCCACCTCATCGAACCGCTGTGCGACGACCTCCTGGCCGGCGCACCCACCGATGACGACATCGCGATGCTGGCCATCCATGTCTGCTAAATCGTGAGATCGTCGAACTCGCCGGCTTTGACGCCGTGGATCCAAGCGGTCATCTCGGCGGGCGTGAACAGCACCATCCCGCCGTCGGGATGGTTGCTGTTACGCACAGC
>JBBSGM010000246.1:0-3950 GCA_038254065.1 Mycobacteriales bacterium
CTACCGCCACATCCGCACCGGGCAGCCGACCGCTCGCTGAGATCAATGCCTGGCCCCGAACAGCGTGGATCATCGACGCCCCTCGCTCAGGATCCTGTACCGATCCTCGTCAGAGGCCCAGCCGAGCGTCCAACCCGAACGAATTAACGGAACAAAACAAATCAAAATATACCGTTACGTAACTGAACGTAACGTAACCCAATGTAACGTTACTGAGCTCGTCGACCCGGCCGTCCTGATCTGCCCGGGCTGCGGGGAACAGGCGCAGGCCGTCCACGACGCGGCAGGCGAGCAGTTCTCCCACTCAGACGAGACCGAGCTGTGCCGGGCCCGCGGCGGGCGCCCGGGCGAGCCGGTCGAGCGGTGAGACGCCGTGCGACGTCCACCCGAACGCGAGGTCGACGAGGCGGAACCGGAGGGATGCGCGCACTGCTGCACCGAGCACGCCACCGACGCGTGGGCACCCGTCGAGCTCACCTGGTCGGTCATCCGGCCCGGCGACATCATCCTGGCCGCCCGGACGCGACTGCCGTGGATCGTGACCACCGTGACCGGCACCGAGGTCACCGCTGTGCGCGGCGCGGCCACCGCGCACGACAAGCTGGACCAGGTCCGCGCCGACGCGGCCGCGCAGGTCGCCGCCGCCCAGACCCGCGGCCGAGCAGCACCACCGCGAGGTCGCGACGCGCAGGCGCGTGATCGGGTCGAGAAGGCCGAGACCACCGCGGCCGCCCGCATCATCGACGCCGACCGGGCCGCCGAGGACGCTCGGGCCGAGGCCCGTACCCAGATCCTGGCTGCGCAGCAGCAGGCCGCCGCCGCCGGCAGCGCGCAGACACGGGCCGACGCCGACCGGGCCGCCGCCGAACGCCGCGCCACCGAAGACCGCGCCACCCTCGACCGGCTCCGGGCCGAGCTGGAGCAGCTGCGCACCGACCCACCCCGACAGAGCACGGCCACCCCGCCCCGACCCAGGGCCTCGGTACCCTCATCTTGTGACCAACCCGTCCGACGTCGAGGCCCGGCTCGCCGCGCTCGAATCCCGGATGGAGGAGGTTGCCGCCGACGCCGCGGCCGCCCGGCACCTCGCCGCCGCCCGTGACCGCGACTTGGCCGACCTGAGCGTCAAGGTCGACGCCAACCGGCAGGCGATCAACGCGCTCGGCGTGCAGACCGCTGGCCGCTTCGACCAGCTCGAACAGCGTTTCACGGACCTGGAGACCAAGGTCGACAATGGGTTCGCCGAGATCCGCGGCCGATTCGACCAGACCGCCGCGGGCATGCAGCAGATCGTCGAGCTCCTTACCCGCCGCGACGACCAGTAATTTGGGCGACCCGACGCATACGAGAAGCTGGCCCGACCACCACCAAGATAAGTGACCCACGTCACAAAAAGTTCTTGGGGGGTGAGGCTCCGGTCCGCACTATGAGGGAGCATCGACCGCCGTACGGAGGAGGCGGTGGAGGCACCCGACCGGAGACAGCCGCTATGGATCGTGAACGGGCCGCCCGGCCCTCGCCGGGCGAGGGGTCCGGCCGCGACCTGCGGCGTCACAATGAGGCGCTACAAGCCGCCCGTGACGGGACCGATGATTCCGCGTGGTCGTGGGTCGGAGATGACAACGACGAACGAGCCCGCGCGCACGGGGGGAAAGTCGACCGTCTCGCCGCCGACGTCGACCTGCACACCCGGCTCGCGCTCATCGGCTTTACGGGCCCCGAGTACCGGGAGTTCCAGACCGAGCTCACCCGTTACGGCCTCGACGTGATGACGGGGTGGCTACGGACCGGGAAGATCTTCTCCAAGATGCAGGACTCCGGGTACGGGCTGCGCCGGCCCCCTGACGGCGCCCTCGACCGCGACGCCCAGGACGAGCTCGCCGGCGAGACCGTCGCGGTGGCGCTGTCCCGGTTTCACCACGACGTGCTGTTGCGCCGCCGGTGGGACCCGACCAAGGGAGCGCGGCTCACGACGTTCTTCGTCGGCCAGTGCAAGATCCGGTTCGCCAACATTTACCGCGCCTGGCTGGAGAAAGAACTCGCCAGCGACCGGCTCATCGACCCCGACCTCGACGCCCACCACCTCGAGGCGCTCGCCTCGGCCGCCGACAGTCCGGAGTGGAAGGCCGTGGCCCGCGGCTACATCCGCCGAGGCGTGCGGGGTATCCGTGACCCGCGGGTGCACCGCGCGCTGGAGATGATCGCCAGCGATCACTCCCAGGCCGAGATCGCCGTCGACCTCGGCGTGTCCGAGAGGGCCGTCGAACGCATGCTCGCCAACAACCGTGACCGGATCAGGAAACTGGGTATCGCATGAGCCACCCCACCACCCCACCACCCGGCCCGCCCGCGCGAGAGCCGATGTCGGTGCTCATCAGCCGTTCCTCTCTCGGCTCCCAAGACGCCGCGCAGGCCCGTGGTCGCGTCCAGGTCGACGTGGCCCAGCGCATCGTTGATCGCGCCGCCCGCCGCCCCGCCGCCGTCCGACCACAAAATGTTGGGGGACAAACCGAGTAGCGGCACTACACCTTCGGTGTCGACGCGATCCCACCCCGGGGTCGGCGGCAGAAAGGTGTCCGTCATGTCCCGCTCCTCACGCTCCAGCTCGTCCCGTTCCGCCACGGTCGCGCGCAGCGCGATCACCGGCCGCTACGTCACCCCAGCCACCGCGGCGCGTCACCCCCGCACAACCGTCACCAACCCGGCCGGCAGCAGCAATGCCACCGGCACCGCGCACCGCAGCGCGATCACCGGCCGCTACGTCACCCCGGTCACCGCGGCGCGTCACCCGCGCACCACGGTCACCGAGAACGGCTGATCGAGGCCCGTCGGGCCAGCGGCAGCCCCGCCGGCCCGACGGGCAGATTCTCGACGTCACGAACCACATCGTCGCTGCCGCCGTCGTTGAGAGCCACGGCGTTGGATCTTCACGCAGTACGGATCCCGCGCGCAGGAGGCGCGCCGACCAGCGCACTAGTACTACAGGGACAGATCCCTGGTCACGGCAGCGGCGCGGAGAACGTCCGCGCAGGTCGAAGAACTCTGGATCATGCAAGTGTCCCTGTAGTATTAGCTGCCGGTCTCCGGAAGCTCCGGGATCTCGACTCTCATGCTCGTGGCCGCCACGACGACCTCGGTCTCGCCGTGGAGCTTTCCCACGGCGTTCGCCGCCACGGCGTCCCACGTGATCCGCAGCCGACTCCCCGCTGGTGCCCGGACCATCAGGGGCACGACCGGCAATGCCTTGGGCGTGAGCGGGTGCAGGTGGAACTGCCCGAAGGTGATGGTCGCCGATCCCGTCGACTCGGCTGTGTAGCCACGAGACCCTGGCAACGTGGGTCCATAGCCGAACGACGGCGATCGCCCAAGACCCAGAGCGCTCAGGTCAGGCAGGAACGGGTCGATGCGCTCCGGAGTGCCCAGGGGCCGAGGTCGCGCCCGTGGCATCGGTGGCTTGTCTCGCTCACCGAGCATGGATTCGGGCCACGGGTCCACGTCACCTTCGACGTGGATCACCAGGCGGACACGCTCAAAGTTGTGCTCGGTTGGATTGTCCACCACGAGCTGCAGGGACGCCGGCTGGTGCCTGGCCAGATCATGGAGATACCGAGCTTCCAGATCACTCTGCAAGCCTGCCAGGTAGGTGTCGACCTCCTCTGCGTACTGATCTTCCGTCCGGAGGTCGGGCCGCTCCAAGCCACTGCTCACTGCGGTCAGAGCGCCGATATGGCGAGCGAATTCATCTCCCAACGTCCCGGTGTAGGAGAGCGCCCGCTTGGGCCGCCGTGACCTCGCCGGGTCCATCAGGAACGGTAACTGGTCAGGTCGTCGAGGTCGCGGAGCCGCGGTTCAGGATGCTGCGGGCATCCAGGCGCGGCCCTGGGCGAGGGTGACCAGGGCGTCGAAGAAGTTGATTCCGTGTTTCTCGGCGGTGGCGAGGTAGCTGCGGA
>JBBSGM010000247.1:0-3923 GCA_038254065.1 Mycobacteriales bacterium
CGGAACCCGCGACCACCGCGGAACCCGCGACCACCGCGGAACCCGGGCGCGCTGCGTTACCCGCGCAAACGCCTGTGCCCGCGCCTGTGCCTACGCACGTCCCGGCACCGACGCCGGCAGCTGCACCCGTCCGGGCACCTGCGCCCGCCCCGGCCCCCGCCCCGGCGCCACGACCCACCCGTCCCCGGGAAACCCCCACCGACCAGCATGTCTGGGACCGCATCGCGCAGTGCGAATCGAGCGGAAACTGGACCATCAACACCGGAAACGGCTATTACGGCGGCCTGCAGTTCGACATCGCCACCTGGCGCGGCTACGGCGGCACCGCGTATGCTCCGCGGCCCGACCAGGCCACCCGCGAACAGCAGATCGCCGTCGCCACGAAGGTCCGCGACAGCCGCGGCGGTTACGGCTCGTGGCCGGCCTGCGCGGCGAAGCTCGGACTGCCGCGGTGACCGGACGGTGGATCCAGCACCCCACCCCGAATGCACGGGTGAGGGCGAACGACGGCACGGCCTCTCACAGGGCCGATCTCACAGAGTGCGTCAAGCGGGGCCAGCGGCGGTACCGGTATCGTCCGGGGCGAGGGCCCGCACGCGGGTGGTCGTGAGCCGGGTGGGCGGCATGTCAGAGACACTGTAACGGAGGTTCCTGGCCGGTCGATAGGTTGATGGGCCGGTGGCCCGTTCTGCACCCTGCGATCCCTACGTGGAGTTCCATGAGCCCGTCCGATGCCGATGCCATCCGGATCGGGAACCGCTATCGGCTCGACGAGCGCATCGGCGCCGGGGCGATGGGTGCGGTCTGGCGCGGCACCGACGAGCTGCTCAACCGCACCGTCGCGATCAAGGAGCTGCTGGCCGTGGCCGCGCCACCTGGCGTCGACGCTGAGGAGTCGCGGCAGCGGATCCTGCGCGAGGGTCGGATCGGCGCCCGGCTGCAGCACCCGCACGTGATCAGCATGTTCGACGTCGTGGTGCACGATGACCGGCCGTGGCTGGTGATGGAGTACCTGCCGTCGCGCTCGCTCGCCGCGGTGCTCCACGAGAAGGGCAGGATGAGCCCGCGCGAGGCGGCCGCGGTCGGCCAGCAGGTCGCCGACGGGCTAGCAGCCGCGCATGCCGCGGGGGTTGTGCACCGCGACGTCAAGCCCGGCAACGTGCTCATCTCCGAGGACGGCCGGGCCAAGATCACCGACTTCGGGGTGTCGCGGGCCGTCGACGATGTGCAGCTCACCCGGACCGGGATGATCGCGGGCACCCCGGCGTTCCTGGCGCCCGAGGTGGCCCGGGGCCAGCAGCCGACGTCGGCATCCGATGTGTTCGCGCTCGGGGCCACGCTCTACGCCGCGGTCGAGGGTGAGCCGCCGTTCGGTCTTGACGACAACGCCTATGCGCTGCTGCACCAGGTCGCCACCGGCAACGTCCGGCCGCCCGTCGGGGCCGGTCCGCTCACCGCGCTGCTCACGCGGCTGCTCAATGATGACCCCGCGCGGCGACCGACCGCGTCCCAGGCCCGCGACGCGCTCGCCGCCGTCGCCGCCGGGGCGTTCGTGCCCGGCGCGGAGGAAGGGACCCGGGTGCTCGCGGGCGCCGGCAACGTTGCGGCCGCCGCGCCGAGGTCGGCCCCGCGGACGCTCGCGGAGCTCGAGGTCCCGGCCGTGGCGTTCAACGGCCCACCACCGTCCTCCGATGGCCGCCCGACCGCGGGGCCGCCCGAGCCGCCGCGGCCCCGGCGAAGGCTCCCGGTGCTGCTGCTCGCCCTGCTCGTGGTGCTGGTCGTCGGGGTGGGCGTGGTCATCGGAGTGGTGCGGACGTCGTCGGACACCGGGCAGATCAGCGCAGCTCCGGTCCCGTCGGCGCCGGCGCCAATACCGACGCTGACGCCGACGCCGACAGCGGCACCGACCACCACGTCGGTCGCGCCCACCACGACCGTGTCGCCGACCACTACCTCCGCGCCCTCGTCGAGCAGGAGCACCGCCACCAGGACCACGGCGGCCACCACCACGGCCGCCAGGGCCGCCCAAGGCGATGCGGTGGCGTTCGTCCAGCGCTACTACGGCTTGCTCCCGGGGAACGTCGACGCTGCCTTCGCGCTGCTCAGCCCGACCGCGCAGGAGGATTCCGGCGGGATCGAGGGCTACCGGAGCTTCTATGCCCAGCTGAGTGCTGTCGCCGTCGAGTCGGCGCAGGCGGTGGGCGGGAACACCGTGCAGGCCACCATCGTCTTCACCCGCCGGGACGGGACGATCACTCGAGAGCCCTACCGGTTCGTCGTCGGCACGGGCAGCGACGGCGCGATGGTCCTGCAGTCGTTCAGCCGCGTCTGAGGCGCACGATCCACCTCACCCCGGCGGTCGGTCATACGCCAGGATCTCGCACGGATAGCGCGACTCGGTCGCACGAATACCCCGACTCGCGGGTAGGTGTGCGGGGTGGTGCAGGGCGTAGGGCAGGATCGGGGCTTGTGCGCGTCTACCTCGGCTCCGACCATGCCGGTTTCGACCTCAAGGTCCACCTGCTCGCGCACCTGGCCGGGCTGGGCCACGAGGTGATCGACGTGGGCCCCCCCGCCTTCGACCCGACCGACGACTACCCGCCTTACTGCATCGCCACCGCGATCCGGACCGTCGGGGACCCGGGAAGCGTCGGGTTCGTCCTGGGCGGTTCGGGCAACGGTGAGCAGATCGCCGCCAACAAGGTGCCCGGATGCCGGGCCGCGCTCGCCTGGAGCGTCGGGATCGCGCGGCTGGCCCGCGAGCACAACGACGCCCAGATCGCGGGCATCGGGGCCCGCATGCACACCGCAGAGGAGGCCGCCGAGATCGCCGCGGCGTTCGTCGCGACACCGTTCTCCGGCGACCAGCGCCACCTGCGCCGGATCGGGACGCTCGCCGACTACGAGCGCACCGGCCTAGCCCCGCCCCTGCCCGGCGCTCCGGGCGCCGGCTGACCGATGCCCGAAGGCCACACCCTCCACCGGTTGGCCCGGCTGCACCGCCGCCGCTACGTCGGACACCCGGTCGCGGTGTCGAGCCCGCAGGGCCGCTTCGCGACCAGCGCCGAGATCGTCGACGGGCGGGTGCTGGAGTCGGCCGACGCGCACGGCAAGCACCTGTTCCACGGCTACGGCCCCGAGCTCGTCGTGCACGTGCACCTCGGGCTGTACGGCACGTTCGACGACGAGCCGCTGCCCGCCCCGCCGCCCCGCGGGCAACTCCGGCTACGGATGATCGGGATGGCGCACTACGCCGATCTGCGCGGGCCCACCGCCTGCGAGCTGCTCACCGACGCCGAGGCCCACGCGGTGCGCGCCCGGCTCGGTGCGGACCCGCTGCGCGGCGACGCCGATCCGGACCGGGCGTTCGCGCGGGTCTCCCGGTCCCGGGCGCCGCTGGCCACGCTGCTCATGGACCAGTCGGTGATCGCCGGGGTGGGCAACGTCTACCGGGCCGAGCTGTTGTTCCGGCACGGCCTCGACCCGCTGCTGCCCGGCCGGGAGCTGTCGCGCGGCCGGTGGGACGCGCTGTGGGCCGACCTGGTCGCCCTCATGTGCGACGGGGTGCGCCGCGGACGGATCGACACGGTGCGTCCCGGGCACGACCCGCGCCGGCGCGGCGAGGCCGGGCGGCGGGACCGGCACGGCGGCGAGGTCTACGCCTACCGCCGTGCGGGGCTGCCCTGCCTGGTCTGCGGAACGCCCATCGCGCGTGTCGCGCACGCGGCGCGCAACCTCTTCTGGTGTCCCACCTGCCAGCCGGCGACGGCCGGACGACACCGACCGGCCCGGGATGGAGCACTCCGGGCCGGTCGGTGGAGGAGGGCCGGTGAACCGGCCGTGGATCAGGTGGAGCGGTTGCTGCCGCGGGCTCAGAAGTCGCCGCCGCCGCCGAAGTCGCCGCCCCCGAAGTCGCCGCCCCC
>JBBSGM010000248.1:0-3834 GCA_038254065.1 Mycobacteriales bacterium
GACCCGCAACGCAACGTGCCTCGCGCCGTGATCGGCTCAGTGATCTTGGGTACCGTGCTCTATCTGGGGCTGGAGATCGCCTTCGTCGGCGCCCTGAACCCGGCCAACCTCCTGCACGGGTGGGCCAACCCAGTGGCTAAGGGCGACTTCGGGCCATACGCGACGCTGGCTACTGGTCTGGGTCTGGGTTGGCTGGCCGTCATCCTGTATATAGATGCGTTCATCTCACCGGCTGGCACCGGCCTGATCTATGTCGCCACCTCCGCGCGGCTGTCCTACGCGCTGGGCCACGCCGGCTACGTTCCCCGGGGCGTCAGCCGGATCAGCAGTCGCGGGGTCCCGTACACCTCGATCATCCTGGCGTTCGTCGTGGGTCTGATCTGTTTTCTCCCCTTCCCCAGTTGGAAGAGCCTGGTCTCGCTGGTCACCTCGGCAACAGTGATCATGTACGCATTTGCGCCGATCACCCTGCTAGCCCTGCGCAAAGCTGACCCCCACCGCGCCCGCCCGTACCGGCTACCAGCCGTCTCGGTCCTGGCGCCGCTGGCCTTCGTCGCCGCGAACGAGATCATTTACTGGACCTCCTGGACCACGGTGGAGAAGATGATGCTGGCCATCGTCGCCGGCTACCTGGTATTCGGGATCTCTTACGCGTTGGGCCGCCCGATCGAGCGACCGCCCCTGGATGCGAGGTCATTGATCTGGATAATTCCATGGTTCACCGGCCTGGCAGTGATCTCCTATTTCGGGCAATACGATGGAACGAAGCTCATCCCAGAGTGGGTCGACCTAGGCGTGGTGGCCGCGTTCAGTCTCGGAATCTTCTACCTGGCGGTCCGGCTTAGCCTGCCCACGGAACGGGTTACTGCCGCCATCGAGGCCGACGAACTCACGGCACCGGTTCGATCCAAACTCCAAACCGCATGACGCTCCTCACGATCCTCGCGGGAGGGACGCTCCGGTCGTGGCGGGCTCCGGTCGGAGGTGCTTCCACGCGCACTAATTCTCCCTCCATCGGCATGGTCCGTGGCATGGGCTGCTGTGGCCGAGACTGCGCCTGAGCAGCAGGGATGTGCTGCGGTGAGATCAGGTGCCCGCCGCAGTTGGAGGTATGTTCAGGTGTCCAGATGCAGGTCAGCCAATAGTGTTACTGTTCGTGACCTAGGTGGGCACAGGTCGCGGATCCTGCTGTCAGGCCTCTTGAGCAGGGCTTTCAGGCCAGGCCGGGGAACGACACGCGCGCACCCAGGTTCACCTGCCCCGCGTGGCGGGTCGGATAGACCGGGCGCGTGACAGCGGAACCGGCCCCCGGCTTGGAGTTCTTCACCGCGCCCACCGAGCCCAACCAGCGCCGGTACGAGGCGCTGCGCGCCTACTTCGTGGAGCAGACCACCCTCGCCGAGGCCGGTGCCCGGTCTGGCTACACCCGCGCGAGCATGGCCAGCCTGCTGCGCGACTTCCGCGCCGGCAAGGTCCAGATGTTCGCCGCCCCCGCCAAGCCCGGCCCGAAGAGCGCCCCGGCCAAGGACCGCGCCCGGGCCCGGGTGGTGGAGCTACGCCGCGAGGGCCTGTCGGTGACGCGGCTCCGCGGGCCCGTTCCCCCCGCCCGTTCTCGATCACGGCCACGGGTGACCACCGCTCGCTCAAGCGAGCGCGTCACGAGCGCCGGACCGAACATAAGAGTCGTTAGCGGGCCGTCCACGCCGCACCGACCAGCACTACCGGGGCCGCATGGCCATCCAGTCGCCCACCGTGGATGACGCTCGGCACGCCTCGATGCGTTCGCTGAAGCGCTGCCCGCCCCGCAAACTGGGTGGATCTTCAAGGCCAACCGCGTGGACGGCTCGTTGCGCGCAATGCACTTTGCGGAGACCCGTCTGGCTGTCCGCCGGCGGCCACGGGGTTCGGGGCCCACTTGGAACCTCGCACGCGAAACGCTGCTGCGGTCTGGACGTTGGTCTGACCATCGGTGAGACTGCCGCCATGACCGTGAAGATTGGCATCTCACTGCCAGACGCGACCCACGCCCGCGCGCTGGAGCATTCACGCAACGCCGGAACCACACTCTCCGGGCTGGTCGATGCGGCACTGAGAGCGGAGCTGACCCGCCGCGACCTGGCCGAGCACGTGGTGATGCTCGCTGGGGCCGACGATGTCGACCGCCTGCGTGCCCGGGCCCGGTCGCGCAGCAGCGCGCTGTCCACGTGGAAGACTGGGCGGTGACGGCCCCCGGCCACGCCACGCCGAGCCAGGGCGACGTCCTGATCTCCAACCCCTCCCCGCTCACCGGGGAACGTGAACTGTCCACAGTGGTGTCGGCTGACATATACAACTCCGCCGGCGGGCCTACCGTGCTGGTCGCCGAGATTGAGACCGGCACCCGCTACCGTGCCACCGCCTATGCCACCGAGACCGACTACGGCGTGGTGCTCGCCGACCGCGTGATATGGGATGCCCCTAGACATGCTCGGCGAGCACTTCGGCCGCCTGACCGACACACAGCGCAATCGGGTCATAGACCAGATCGTCGCCGTACTACGCGGCCACTAGCTTGCTTGAGCCGGACTGTGGGGTACCCGATCTTGAGTGTCACCGTCCCAGTGTGCCGGTTAACCCCCCATCACCGGAACACATCACCGAACCATCCTTACGGCACTCCCGCTTCTGGCCTTCGGATCGACTGGTCGTTGACCGGGAGGACTGCCGGTGGGGGTTCGGCCTGCGGGACGCTCGATGCGGTGTTGGCATAGCAAGGCGCATCAGGTGGTCGCGGTTGCGGGATAGAGGTCCGTAGTCGCGCAGGGGCTCGGGCGCACCCAGAACAAGGTCTGACGCAGACCCGGCCTCAGACCCGAGGCTCGACGATCCTGATGCCGTTTCCGTCCGGGTAAGTTCTGATGGCTTACGGGCGAGCGGTGGCCCGGGAGGGCGTGTCTGTATTACTAACCAGAAACTGGATCAACGGACTCTGACATATAGCCTGACCTGCACGGATGCAGTTCTGACAGTCCGTTAGTGCGGTTTCCCTTTAGTACGCATCCGTTGGAAGCTGCTGGTCGAGTTCGTCGTCGGTCACAGGTTTCCCTCCGTGCTCCTTGCTCCACTGCCACAGTGCTCGGTCGAGGGTGCGCAGATCTGTCGCGGTGCGGTCGGCGAGGTCTCGGCACAGGGCCCGATAGCTGCTGTAGGACGGCCATCGGACGTCGAGCTCGCCGTAAGCGCGCAACGTCTCGATCGCGCGGTAGTCGATCACAGTGAACCGATAGGGATCCGCGACGGTGAGAAGTGCGCTCGCCATCGGGATCCCGACCCCGCCCAGCAGGACGAGGATCCGGTGCCGCAGCCGCTCGGGCGCGGCTAAGGCGAGCCGGCTGATGTCCTCGATGTCGGAGTCGGGATTGCGCGCGAGGTACGACTTCGCTCGCGGACTCTTCCACTCACCGACCTGCATCAACTCGTCGCGGGTGTAGTAGCCGCGGGCCGCGACCGCAGGACCGAGCTCATCAAAGAGTTCGGCCTCCGCCGCGGTGGGGTAGCGGTCGCTCCACCGCTTCACCCACTCCGCATCGATCGTGATCCGTCAGTCGCAGCCATGTCGTCGTAGCCTTTCGCCGGGGCGTCGACCATCCCATCGGTTGTGCCCGGCGGCACTCGCTGCGACCGATGTGGGTGACGCCACCACGTTCCCGCAGGTTGGTGTTGCAACAGGGACTCGTGTCCGCGCCCACGTCACGCACACCCGCCTTCGCGCGACATACGGCGGCGTGGCCGGCCGAGCGCGGTCTGTCTCGGAAGCTGCCTGCGAGGGGAGTGGCTGGTAGACGTGATAATAGC
>JBBSGM010000249.1:0-3786 GCA_038254065.1 Mycobacteriales bacterium
CCTGAGGGGATCATCGTGTCCCTGTTCGAGCAGATCGGCTGATGCGCATGGACGTTGCCGACCTGTCTCAATCGACCGCCTCTGACTGTCAAGTGCGAGCTGCCCGACGCCCGAAGCGACGGTCATTCCGTCCCATGCGCGAACGGCTAACGAACATCACGCGCGGCTGTTCAGGACTCCCTCGCTCAAGCTGATCAGTCTGTCCGGGGGGGGATCGGCTTGTAGGACAGTCGGCCCGGACCAGGCAAGCCCTGCTGATTGTCGAGCTCGATGTCGCTCAGATTGTGGTTGACTACTCACGTCGGCGTGAGTAACTTTGCCAGCGTGTCCGACACGGCGACAACAGCTCACCTGCTGGGCGATCCGACCCGGGTGCGCATCTTCGACGCGCTGACCGCCGGTCCGCTGCGCACTTCGGAGCTGGCGGCTGCTACCGGTATGACGCCGGCCGCGTTGAGCCGGCACCTGAATTTGCTGCGCAACGCAGGGCTAGTCGACCGAAGCGACGTCGCCGACGACGGGCGGGGCCGCGCCTATCAGCTGCGGCCCGCGGCCCTGGACGGCCTGGCCGGGTGGCTTCGCTCGACCAGCTGGGCGAGCGAGCTGGCGGTGGCCTCCGCCCAGCCGCGGACGCGAGAGCTGCTCGCTCGCATGGGCGGATTCCTCGACGCCTTCGCCGCCGGCGACGTCGCCTTCTTCGACCGGCACCTGCGAGCCGACGCGGTGCTGGTCTTTCCTGGCCTGGCGAAGCCGCTCGGCAAGCAGGAATGCCTGGACTCGGTGGCCTCGCACCCGCCGTACCGGCGGTACCGGATCCTCGCCGAACCCGCGGTGCGGCTGCTCGGAGCGGCCACAACCGTGATCACCGTCGCCGCCGACGTGGGCACCGCCGCCGACGAAGCCGCACGGCCGATGTTCATCACCGCAGTGATCAACGAACACGACCCCTGGCAGCTCACGCACTTGCAATGGACCCCAGCCGCCCCGACTGAGACGAACGGAACCGTCGATGGCTGACCTGCCCGACACCGCATTCCCGACGCGCGTGATTTCCTATGCGCGCGGGGACGACCTCGACGCGTCACGGACGTTCTACACCGAGGTGCTCGGCTTCGAAGTGGCGATGCAAGACCCGGTGCTCGGGCTCACCTCACCGGCCAACCGCACCGCCCAAGTCCTCATCCCGCCCGTCGGATTCGAAGACCCCCAGCCGCAGTTCGGGATCGACCTCGGCACCCCCGACGCCGTCGATGCGGCGCACGCAGCAGCGCTCCAGCGCGGGCTGCGTGTCGTCTACCCACTCCGCAACGAGCCATGGGGAGTGCGGCGCTTCTTCGTCGAGGATCCAGCCGGGACCATCATCAACGTGCTCGCCCACACAGCACACATGACACCCCACATTCGACCTCGCCTCGCCGTCGCCCACATCCAACCTCGCCTCGTCGTCGAGGACGTTGACGCCGCCATCGCGTACTACGAGCGATACCTCGGAGCCGTACGAGGCCCTCGTCACGCCGAACCGTCCGGCTTCGTCGGGCACACCGAAGTACGCATCGGCGAGAGCACGATCTCGCTCACGCAGGCTCACGACGACTACCGCCTCCACTCGCCCGAGTCCGCGACCAGCTCACCGGTCCTGCTGACGCTCACGGTCGCCGACTCGTCGGCGGTCGGTGCCGCGATGGTCGAAGGCGGCGCCACGGTCATCATTTCCATCGAGGACCGCCCCTGGGGCAAACGCCAAGGCAGAATCAGAGACCCGTTCGGCCACCTATGGCTCATCAGTCAAGACCTCTCTCCAGCGCCCTAACGCGCCTCCGCGACGCCGGCGCACTGGTCACCGGACGGCCGTCACTCCTGTCGCAATGACCGAACCCCAACCCGACAAGATCCACACTGCGATCGTTTGCGCGGGCCGAGCCTGTTACCTGCAACCATCGTCACCTGCGGTTTCTCACATAGGTGGTACGGAAAAGAATCTCACTCACCCCCGTTTAGTTTTACATGCCGGTGTCTTTGTTGGAGCACCAACATGAGGATCGCGGCGAGGACCAGGACGTCGAGTTCGCAGTACGGTGCGGCGCTGAACGCCGCAGAGTAGGCACTCACGAACTGGCCGTCGGGGATCGGTCGGGGCCAGTGTCGGGGCGCCGAACCGATCGCGCCGAGACCTCGGCTCAGCCGCCGAAGTCCGGATCCCGGGACCCGAACTGGCCACCGCCGGTTGGCCGGGTCACTTGGCGACACTCATCCGAGTCCTACGGTATCGACCTGGCCGTGTCCTTCCCGGGTACGACTCCGCGGCGCTGCTTTACTGAGGCGGTGCCTCGCGATGATCCGGCCGCCAACCTCACCACTAGCGCGGGGTGCGGCGTCATGGCGGGAGGCGGTGCGGGCGCATTGCCGAGTGCGTCACGTCACCTTCGACGACGACCTCCTGTTCGATGCCTCCCCGCCGTCTTGGGCTGGTCGTCGTGGGCGGTGTGTGGTGTCGGTTGCTGGCCGGGGAGCAGACTGCGGCGTCCTAGGTCAGCGGTTCTGACGACGATCAAAGGGATATAGCAGACAAAACATCATGACGGAGCTTTACGGATCGCCTGAACTGACCCGTAGGCATGCCTTCACCAGTCGAAACGCTTTGGCTCGCTTGCTATCCGCGGAGGAACCCTCGGGTCGTCCACGCGCTGACGGGACAGCGGCGGAAGCCCCACCCGGTGGTGTCGGCGACTGATCTGTCGGGACCCCGCAAGGTCGGCTGATGGCCCGTGTTCGACCGGTGCCGGGACGCGGAGGTGCCGTCAGCCGGGTGATCTTGGGCTTGGTGGTCGGTTCGGTGGCCTGTCTGGGGTTGGGGCAATAGGTTCCCGTTGTGAGCGTCACCTTCGACTGCGGCCGGCGCGAGGACCGAGCGGCAGGGCTGGCCGCCGCGGCGGCCGCGGTGCGCGGTGGGCAACTCGTGGTGTTGCCCACTGACACGGTTTATGGCGTGGGTTGTGATGTGTTCAGCGGCCAGGCGCTCGGCCGGTTGCGCGAGGCCAAGCGCCGCGGCCCTGAGTTGCCGGTGCCGATCCTGGTCGGCTCGTGGGCCGCTCTTGACGGTGTGGTGCTCGCGGTACCTCGTGTGGCGCGGGAGCTGGTCGAGGCGTTCTGGCCGGGTGGCCTGTCGCTGGTGCTGACCCACGCGCCGTCACTGGCCTGGGATCTCGATGACACCCGAGGAACTGTGACGGTGCGGATGCCGCTGCACCCCTTCGCGTTGGAGTTGTTGCATAAGATCGGACCGATGGCGGTGTCCGGGGCGAATACCTCCGGCAACTCCCCGGCCACCACAGTCGACAATGCCCGACTGCAGCTGGGTGACTCGGTCAGCGTCTATGTCCAGGGCTACGTCACCGGCTCGCTGCCGTCCACCGTCATTGATCTGACCACGCCCAGTGAGCCCCGGCTGCTTCGCGAGGGCGCGGTGAGCGCGCACGCGATCTGCGAGGTCATCGGTGACGAGGTCAGCCTGGTGTCCTGACCCGATCACTAGATGATCTATTCCAAGGGGTCAGTGGTCGTAGGCCAGCAGTGATCGCTTGATCGGCTGGCCAGTGCGGTCGTTGTGCCAGATCGCGGTGGTCAGGGCGAGGATGCGTTGCAGGATGCGGACCAGGACGCCGTTGGGGGTCTTGCCGCCGTGGTCTTCGAGGTTGAGCTGGCCTTTGTAGGTGTCGAAGATCGATTCGATGGTCTGGCGTAGGGGTTTGAAAAACCGGCTGCCCGCTCGGTCGGGTTCGCCCTTGC
>JBBSGM010000250.1:0-3749 GCA_038254065.1 Mycobacteriales bacterium
ATCGACCGATGGTGCTCCCGGGCCCAACGCAGCCGGCTCGCTCCATTCGTCAAGGCCGCAGCGACAGTCCGAAAGCACCGAGACGGGATCCTCGCCGCCATCCGACTGAACATGAGCAACGAGAGCGCTTCATACTGCGCCTCCTGTTGAGGATGCGGCGCTGATGTGCTGACCGGGCTGGTCGGTCTCATCATCGCGGATGGGTGCGACAGTCTCGGCGGAGGCCTGCCGGCGCCGGCTGCGTCCGTCGAGGGGGCGGTGCTGGCCCGGGTCGTAGAGACACTCGCACCGTCCGTCGATGCGCCTGCCGGTGATGTCGCCTCGGCGCTGCCACTTCTTGATCGTCTGTGTCGTCACACCGAGGTCGGCCGCGATCTCGCGCGAGGTGAGCATGCCCGCGGCCCGAAGTCGCTGGCGCAGGCCGGGGATCCCACGCGCCTTGCACAGGGCCGTGAGCGTGGGGACGGTGAAGGGCTTGCCCCACCCGCTTCGGACACCCCGCTGGTTGAGGATCCGCACGGCTTGGTCGAAGGTGTGATCTCCCAGCAGCTCGTCGATCAGGGCCACGGTGGCCGGCGGTGTCGTGTGGGCCTCCCACGCGCGCAGCGGCCTCGGGACGGTGAGGCTGTGGCAGGCGCCACCGGGCAGGCGGACGTGGGCGGTGATGTGCTCGTCGCCCTTGAGCAGGGTGACGTCGGTGACCAGGAGGCGGATGAGCCGCTTGCGTTCCCGCATCGGCGTGGCGGGATCGTTCCACAGCGCCGGGAGGTCGGCGGCCAGGTCGCGGATGCGAGCCCGCGCCGCCTCGTCGAGCGGCGCGGCACCCGCCCGAGCCGCCCGGTCGTAGTCGTCCTGCTCGTCGGCCAGCTCGCGGAGCTTGTTGTTCCAGTCGGCTTCGAGCGTGCTGGCCACGAGGCGGTTGGAGGGATCGACGGCCAGGTAGCGGCGCCTGGCCGCCTCCGCTGCGTAGCGGGCCCGCTCGACCGTCGCCGCCCGGATGCGGTCCGCTTCCGCGGCCCGGCTGACGAGCTCGGTGCTGACCTGCAGAGCCGCCTCTATCGCCAGCGGGGTGAGTTGTTCGAGCACCAATGCGGCGACGGCGGCGTCGACGACGGACCCGCAGATGGTCTGGCACGGTGCTGCGCCGGTGGCGATTCCCTCCTGCTGGCAGCTGTAGTCGGGGACCAGGCTCCCGTCGCAGCGCTTGTGGTACTTGACCGTCATCCGCTTCCCGCAGCGGCTGCAGACCACGAGTCCCTGCAACAGCGCCGGGCCCTCCCGGGCCGGACCGGCGCGGCGGTCGGCTCCATGGGCGGCGGCGTTGGCGGCGAGCCGGTCCTGGTTGGCCTCGAAGCGCTCCAAGCTGATGTAGCCGTCGTGGGCGCCGGGGATGAACACCGTCCACTCCTCCCGGGGCTTGATGACGGTGTGGGTCCTGCCCTCAATGTCGGTCACCTCCCGGCGACGACCGTAGAAGTAGGCGCCGGCATAGCGGGGATTGTGCAGCACGAACAGGACGTGGTCGTGGCGCAGCGGAATCCAGTAGAGCTCCCCGGCATGGGGGCCGCCGCAGTGGCGACCGGGGAAGCCCAGCCCCTCGGCGGCGAAGGCCTTCACCACCGCCGTGGCCGAGCCGGTGGCCTCGAAGGTGGCGAACAGGTGGGCGATCGCCTCGCGCACCCCGGCGTCGGGGTCCAGCGCGACCGCTCCGGCGGCGTCGTAGAAGAAGCCCACGGGCAGGCGCAGGGCGAGCTCGCCTCGGGCCGCCTTGGCCAGGATCCCGCCCTGGAGGCGGGAGCGCAGGAAGTGCAGCTCGGCTTCGGACATCGTGCCCTTCAGGCCGAGCAGCAGCCGGTCGTTGATGGCGCCGGGGTCATAGAGCCCGTCCTCGTCGCAGATGAGGGTGTTCGTCAGTGCGCACAGCTGCAGCAGCCGGTGCCAGTCGGCGTTGTTGCGGGCCAGGCGCGAGCACTCCAGGCCCAAAACGATGCCCGCTTTGGCGAGCGACACCTCGGCAACGAGGCGTTGGAAGCCCTCCCGGTCGGCAGCCGAGGCCCCGGACTGTCCCTGGTCGACGTCGATGACGATGACCCGCTCCGCCGGCCAGCCCAGCGCCACCGCTCGGGTCCGCAGGTCGTATTGGCGGCGGGAGGATTCGGTGTTGTTGGCCACCTGGTAGAGGCTCGATTGGCGGACATAGAGATAGGCGTCGCGGCGCAGGTGGTCGGGCGCGACCTTGCTCGAGGTGTCGTTCACTTCGGCTCCTTTGGCAGCGGGCCGCGGCGGGGCGCGACCGTTCAGAGGTGGGCGAGTGCCATCTGGGCGAGCACGGCGACGATCTCGCCGGCGTTGCGCAGGGACGACAGCGTGGGAGCAGCGGGGTTGTGGTCGGTTGGGCGGGATGGGCTTGGGATCGGTGGGTCGGATGGCTCGGGTGCTGGCGTCCCTGCGGCCGGCGCCGGGGCCACGGCGGCCCACGTGGCCATCCAGGCCGCCACCCCTCGGCTGGCGAGCACGCCGTGGCCGTGGCGCCACCCCTCCGGGTGCCCGGACAGCACCGCGGCCCGCATGGCCTCGTAGCCGGCCACCAGGGCGACCGGATCGCAGCCGGCCACCTCGTCGGCGTCGTCAGCCACTTTTGGGGCTCCTCGCCGCCTCTCGACGGGCGAGGGCCCGCTCCACCGAGCGGGGATGGACGGAGACGCCAAAGCGGGCCTCGACGGCGTTGGCAAGCTCCGCCGCGCCGAGGCCCGGATCCCCCGATCGCAGCCGCTCGAGATGGTCGAGCACCTCGGCGGTGAGCTTGTGCGCTCCCCGGGGCCCCGGCTTGGCGGGCAGGAGCCCACCCAGGCCGCCCTCGGCCAACGCCGCGGCGGCGCTGTAGTAGGACTGGCGCGACATCCCGAAGGCGCCCGCCGCGGCGCTGACGGCGCTGCCCTCGGCCTCCACCGTGCGCACCATCTCGTACTTCACCTGCACGAGGTCGCGGGCGTCGAAGAACTCCGAGGAGGCGAAAGCCTCGTCGCTGACCTTCTCCGGGTGCGGGTTGAGCGTCCGGCTGCGCGCCAGCTCGTCGCCCTTGTGGTCCCGTCGTTGTCTGGCCATCGTTTTTCCTCCATCGTGCTGTCCATATGATTATGCCGGCTCTGCAAGCCTCAGTGGTGGACGGTGCCGACGAGTGAACCCGAACTGCCTGCAATAGTTGACTCAGTAGTCGCCACCCGCCCCATTCCCTTGCCCGGCCAACCCACACGGACGGCAGAATCCTCCGTACACTCACGGCATAGTCCGCTTGACACCCGACGACCGGCGATCGGCGAGCTCTCCCACCAGTCGGGCCAACTCGACTAGGTCGGTGATGTGGAAGGGTGAGCGCCCGGCCGACACGACGACGAAGGGGTCCGGCCCCACCACGTCGGTCCACTCAGCCGGCAGCGAGACCAGCTCATCGCCGGCGTCGAGCACGTAGACACGGTCAGCTCGCCAGTTCTTGCGACGCTTGACGAACTCGAGCTCCTGACCCGCCAACGGGTGGAACGGGTGGACCACCCGGACCCGTTGCCGATCAGTCAGATCCTGGCGATCGGGTGCAGTGGACGGTGCGATCGAATGGCCGCGTCGAAGGCCTGAACACGAAAGTCCGCCTCCTGATCCGCAGGGCCTACGGGTTCCACTCCGCCGATGCCGCCCTGGCCCTGGTCATGCTCGCCGCAGGGCCGATCGAACTCAAGCTGCCTCACGAACGGCCG
>JBBSGM010000251.1:0-3743 GCA_038254065.1 Mycobacteriales bacterium
GCAGCCACGCGGTCGGTTACCGCTGCCGTGCCTCACGACCAGCCCTCCAATGCGTTACAAAAAGAATATGGGGTCGGCCTGCTTGCACATCAATACTCATCACCTGAATGGACGCTACTGCCCGGCAGCTGCTTTGCAGGCGCACGTGCCGTCGCGAGATTGTTATGCCGTGCAAATGTTACGTGCAGATGTAATTACGTAATTCCGATCTCTCGCCGTCGCTAGAGGCCAATGGCCGTGCGTTAAGCCGATCGGGTCGCGACACGCCGGGTTCGCCTGCCGGTCGGGGTGATCTTGTGCAGGGATGATCGTCGGGCGGCGCATGACGGGTTGGAGGGGGTGTCTCCGGAGGGCTGGTTGCCCGATCGGGTGGAGCTGGATCCGCAGGGCTGGGTGACGGGTAGGCGCATTAGCGGACTAGAAACCAACGCGATCGTCGGGTGAGTGGCCGAGGGTGGGGGTCGTAGGGTCTGCGGGGTGCCGGTCCGGTTCCTGTCGGATGCGCAGCGCGAGCAGCTGTCGCGGTTCCCGGCGGAGTTCGACGATGAGGCCCTGGACCGTTTGTTCACGCTCAGTGGCGACGATTTGATCGAGGCCCGCCGGCGCCGTGGCGACGGGAGCCGTCTGGGCTGGTCGTTGCAGCTGTGCGGGTTGCGGATGTTGGGGTTTTGCCCCGATGACGTGACCACGGCGCCGGCGGGGGCGGTGCGGGTCGTGGCCCGGCAGTTGGGCGTTGATCCAGGTGCGCTGGCCGGTTACGGGGAGCGGCCCCAGACCCGCACCGACCACGTGAACCAGGTGAAGGCCTATTTGGGGTTCCGCTCGCCTACCGCCGCTGATGTGGAGGAGGTGCGGGACTGGTTGGGCGCCGAGGCACTGGTCGAGGACCGCCCGGTGGTGCTGTTTCGGCTGGCTTGCGAGCGTCTGCATGAGCTGCGTCTGGTCCGCCCGGGGTTGACGGTGATCGAGCAGTCCCTGGTCGGCGCGGCCCGGGAGGCCGCCCGCGGGGAGACGGCCGCCCGGGTGGCCGGGTTGTGCACCCCGCAGCGGTGTCGACTGCTCGATGGCCTGGTGCAGGTCGACCCTGAGCTGGGGGTGGCGAGGGCGACCTGGTTGCGCCGGTTCGCGGTTCAGGCGTGTCCGAAGGATATGCACGAGGAGATGGACAAGTTGGTGTTCCTGCGTGCGCTGGGCGCTGGGGAGTGGGACCTGGGGGCGCTGCCGGCCCGGCGGGTCACGACCCTGGCCCGCTGGGTGCAGGCGGCCTCGAATCAGGCGCTGGCCCAGTCCAGCCCGGAGCGCCGTTACCCGGCGCTGTTGGCCTTCGTCGCCGGGCGCGTGGTGGAGCTGACCGATGAGCTGGTGGATTTGTTCGACAAGCTGCTGGGGGACACCAACGCCAAGGCCCGGCGGCGTCTGGGTGAGTACCAGCAGTCGATCGCCGCCGCCGCGAACGACAAGGTGTTGCTGCTGGCCGAGATCGCCCGGGTGCTGTTGGATCCCGACCTTGAGGACGAGAACCGGTTGGTGACCTTGTTCAAGGCGGTGCCCAAGGACCGGTTGGCGGCGGCGTTGGTCGACTGCGAGCGGATCGCCCGACCGGGCGACAACTCCCACATTGATCTGCTGGGCGATCATTACTCCCGGCTTCGCCAGTGCGTGCCCCGTCTGTTGGAGGTGCTGACCTTCCGGTCTCACCGCGACGCCGACGAGCTGCTGGCCGGCATCGAGGTGCTCCGGGAGCTGAACCGGACCGGGCGTCGCAAGGTGCCCCGGGAGGCGCCGTTGGCCTTCGTCCCCAAGGCCTGGATGCCGTTAGTCGGCTCCGGGCAGGACACCGTGTCACGCCGGTTTTGGGAGCTGGCCCTGTTGTGGCGGCTGCGGGATGGCCTGCGCTCGGGGGACGTGTGGGTTGCGGGTTCCCGGCGCTACGCCGATCCCGAGACCTACCTGCTGGACCGGGCCGGCTGGGCCGGGATGCGCGATGACTACTGCGCGGCCGTGCGGCGCCCCGGCGCGGGCTCCGAGCGCATCGCCCAGCTGGGCCGGGAACTCGATGAGGAGCTGGCGTCCTTCGCGGACATGCTTGCGCGGGGCGAGGGCCCGGTACGCCTGGACGGTGATCACCTCGTGGTCGGTCGGGACACCGGTGATGACCTACCGGCCTCGGTGAAACAGCTCAAGGCCCTGGTCGGGGAGGTGTTCCCGCAGATTGAGCTGGCCGAGGTGGTGATCGCCATCGACTCGGTATGCGGGTTCTCCCAGCACCTGCTACACGCTGGGGGCGCCACGAGCCGCTCACCAGCGATGCTCGTCCACCTCTACGCCGCCATCCTGGCCCAGGCCACCAACCTCGGGCCGGTGGCGATGGCCCGCGCCTCGGGCCTGTCCTATGACCAGGTCGCCCACGCCACGGCCTGGTACCTGCGCGAGGAGACCCTCACCTCCGCCATCGACGAAGTAGTCAACTACCACCACCGGCTGCCGGCGGCCCGCTTGTGGGGCGACGGGACGTTCACCTCCTCCGACGGTCAACGCTTCCCCGTGCAGGTCAAGGCGGCCAACGCCGGGGCGCTGCCCCGCTACTTCGGGTTCGGTCGGGGCCTGTCGGTGCTCACCTCGGTGACCGACCACTACGCCACCTTCGGGACCAAAGTGATCCCAACCCGGCTGCGGGAGGGCCTGTATGCCCTGGATGAGATCTTCGCCCTGCGAGACCGAGACAGCGAGCTGGCCATCGCCGAGCACACCAGCGACACCGCCGGGTTCACCGACCTGCTCTTCGGCGCCTACGACGTGGTCGGTTTGGGTTTCTGTCCCCGCATCCGGGACCTCGCCGACCAGCGCCTGTGGCTGCCCCGCGACACCGCTCCACCGAAGCTGGTGGCGCCGTTGGTGGCCAACCGGGTCACCGTGGAACCGATCCTGGCCTGCTGGGACGATCTGCTCCGCCTCGGCGCCTCGATCCATGAGGGCGTGGTGCTGCCCTCGCTGCTGCTCACCAAGCTGCAGGCCTTCCCCCGCCAAAACGCCCTGGCCCGGGCGCTGCAGGAGTACGGCCGCCTGGTCAAGACCCTGTTCATCCTGCGCTACCTGCAACGCCCAGAGATGCGCAAGCGGGTCGGACGCCAGCTGAACAAGGGCGAGAGTCTCCACGGCCTGCGGGAGACGGTGCACTTTGCCCACCTGGGCCAGGTCCGCCACCGCCAGCTCATCGACCAGACCGCCCAGGCCCTGTGCATCACCCTGGTGGTGAACTGCATCGCCGCCTACAACGCCGGGCTGCTCAGCCCGGCCGTGCACCGGCTCCGCGCGGCCGGCTTCCCGATCGAGGACGCCGACGTCTCCCACGTCGGGCCGACGATGTCTGAGCACATCTTGGTCCACGGCCGCTACCACTACGACCTCGACCGGGCACCCAAGGAACTCAGGCCGGCGCCGACGCCTGAGCATGGCTCGACCCCAAGCCCGCGCAGAACCCAACCAGAGCCGGCGCCGGCGCCGCCAGCATGATCCGCAGACAATGGCGCATTGTCCGCGGTAACCTCGTTTCCTGTGCGGCAGAGCGCCAGCTCACCAGGTCCCGAGCGGGCGCAGACCTACCCACGTTGTCCGCGACGGCCACGGTCCTGAAGGCTTTCCCCGGACCCGAGCGCCCCCCGCTGGTCCTCGGCGCCGCGGCGGCGGGCTTCCTCGCCCGCCCGGACCTGGCCCCCCGCTCCCGCACCGTCTACGGCCAGACC
>JBBSGM010000252.1:0-3724 GCA_038254065.1 Mycobacteriales bacterium
ACCGGTCAGGACCTCGATCAGGACGAGGCGGGGGTGTTCCGGATCGCTCGGCGGGTCGCGAAGGACCGGGTGATCTCCACCGTCGATCCGCAGGCCCGGCACGGGCACAAGACCGCCGCGCGCGGGTTCGACGGCTACAAAGCTTAATGCCGATATCGGCATTACCCCTTCAATGCCGAGCATCCAGTAATGCCGCGTAGTCGACGCAGTTGACAGCTCGGGCAGCTTGTCAGGGCGATTGGCAGGGGAAGCTGCGCTGTGCGCGCGGCATTATCAGAGCTGCTCGAGGAACGCGAGCAGTGTGTCTGCGGGCCGGTAACGCCCTGGCTTGGCGGCGTGGTTCAGCGGGGATAGACGGTCGAGCGCCCGTTCCTTCAGCGTCGGGTCAGCGTGGATGTAGGCGTTCACGGACTCGAGTTTTTCGTGTCCGAGCCACATCGCCAGCACCGCGACATCGAGACCGTTGCGAAGGAGGTCCATCGCGCAGCTGTGTCGGAGGTTGTGGGTGCTGACGTGCTTGCGCGCGAGGCTCGGGCAGTTCGTTTCTGCGGTAGCGACGTGTTTGGCGACCAGGTGCTGCACCGCATCTGGACTGAGTCGCCCGCCCCGCCTGGAGGGGAACAGGGCGTCGTCGGCTTCACCGCGGCGCTCAGCCAGCCAAATACGCAGCAGCCGGGTGGTCGGCTTGTCGAGCGGTGTGTCTCGGCGCTTGCGGCCCTTGCCGAGGCACTTGAGGTGTGCGGCCGGCCCGAGTTCGACGTCCTGACAGCGCAGCCCGGTGAGCTCGGACAGACGCAGACCTGTCCGCATCGCCACGACGAGCAGCGCATGGTCGCGCCGGCCGCACCAGGTGCTGAGATCAGGCGCGGAGGCAACGGCCTGCATCTCTGCACTGTCCAGGAAGGATCGCGGGGTGCTCTCGGTCTTCTTCCGGGGGATGGCGAGCACCTGTTGAATTGTCTCGGCGTGCTCGGGGTGACGGTAGGAGGCGAAACGGTAGAAGAGTGGATAGCAGCCAGGCGGGTGTTGCGGGAGGCGACGCTGTTGCCTCGCTCGTCTTCGAGGTGATCGAGGAAGCCGCTCACCAGCACGGCGTCCAGATCGGCAAGATCGAGCTGGGAGGGTTTCTTTCCGGTCCGCGTTTCGGCGAAGGCCAGCAGCAGCCGGAACGCGTGACGGTAGGAGTCGACGGTGTGCGGGCTGGCATCTCGCTGACGACCGAGCCGGCTGATGAAGAAGGCCTGCACGGTGGGAGCGACGGCGCTCATCGCGACACCGCCCGTGCCGTGTCCACCCGTTCACTGGCCAGGGACAACAGTTCCGGGACGCCGGTCAAGTACCAGTAGGTGCTACTCGGATCGCCGTGGCCGAGCTGGGCTGACAGCGCGGGCAGCAGCGCCTGGACATCCTCGCCGGTGCGATACCAGCGGATCAGAGTGGCCACGGCGAAACTGTGTCTGAAATCGGTCGGTCTCGGACGACGGGCTCGTGACCCGGGCGGGGGTTCGAGCCCGGCTCCGCGCACGAGTTCGGCGAAGGTGTGGTTGAGGCTGTCCTGGCTGAGCCGCCGGCCGCTGCTGGCCATGAAGAATCCTGCCGCCGGGTGCGGGACGTAACGATCACGCACGCGTGCATAGCCGGCTAGCGCTTCCACGACTGTGGGATGCAGCGCCACCTCCCGTGACTTGTTGAACTTCGTCGCGATGATCCTCACGCGACCTGCGTTGAGGTTGACGTCGCCGCGGTTGAGTCGCACGGCTTCTCCCGAGCGCATGCCGGTCACGACAAGCAGGCCGAGGACCGTTTCCAGCGTCGCCGCCCGCAGCGGCGGGCGCAGGCGACGACTCTGGGTGATCAGCTCGGCGATCTGCTCCGCGGTGTAGATGTGCGGTGGGACGCGTCGACGCCCCTCGGGCAGCAGACCCCGCGCAGGCACCTCACAACGGGGATCGAGCGCGTGAAGATAGGTGGCAAATCCCCGGGCGATGCTCAGACGCTGCGCGTGGCGCAACGGCGTCGCGGGCGGTTCGACCGCCCAGGCCAGCGCCGACTCCACTGTCAGGGTGTCCAGCCCGACCCGCTCGAGGTAAGCGACGAGCTCTGCCAGCGGGCCGTCGTGGCCTTGCAGGCGATAACCGAAACAGCGACGCAGGACGAGGTAGTCCTCGACAGCCCGCCGCAGACTGGGACCGTTCATCACCGCACCATCGGCCACGGCTGGGCCAGCGCCGCCACCGCGCGGGCGTCGGCGGCGGCATAGATCGAGGATGTGGCCTGGTCGGCGTGGCGCAGCAGCTGCGCAACCTCCGACATCGGCGCCCCGGCGCGCAAGGTTTCGGTCGCCAGCGTGCGGCGTAACGCGTGTGATCCAACCCGGGCGATATCGGCGCGTGCACAGAGTCGGCGGACAAGCAGCCCGACAGCATCCGGTGAGAGCGGCCTGATCGGAGCGGTGACGGTCAGAAACACGCAGCGACTCGAGCTTGCCGGTCGACCCGCGCGCAGGTAGGCAGCGATCGCCTCGCCGACCTCGACCGGCAGCGGCAACAGGTCATTGCGGCCGCCCTTGCCTTTGATCGTCATCTCTCCGCTGCGCCAGTCGATGTCCGCCAAGCCGAGGCGAGCGACCTCGCTGGCCCGCAGGCCCAGGCGCAGCAGCACGAGCACGACCGCGGCATCTCGCCGGCCCCTCGCCGTTGCCGGGTCACAACCGGCCACCAGCCTCCTGGCGTCACCGGCTGACAGCACCGACGGCAGGGCAGTGCGCGGCCACGTCTTGAGCGCCGGCACAGCGGCCACCAGCGAAACCGCGGTCCTGCCGGTGGCGTGCAGGAAACGCAAGAACGAGCGCAGCGCCGTAACCATGCAGCGAAGCGAGGGAGCCGGCATGGTGTCAGCGGCCACGCGAATGGTGGCCAGGATCGCACGGCCATCCAGATCGGCGATGACGAACTGGGCGTCGGGCCGCCACAGCGCAAGAAACACAGCCACCCGGGTGACGTACTGCTCCACTGTCGTGGCGGCCAGCCCGCACTGGGTGAGGCACCAGTTCCGATGGCAGCACAGCAGTTCGTCCTCGGCCACCGTGCGCCCCGAAGCCACCCCTGGCGCCGCGCTTGTCACGCCGAGCGAACGCAGATGCGCCATGATCGGCTGCAACGACCGCGCCGTCCGGCAGTGGGAACGGCTCGCTCCAGGCCCGGCGAAGAAATCGCCGATCACCGCCTCCGTGAGGTCGCCGGCCAGCAGGTCACGCGCTGCCAGCCAACTGCTCACCTCAGCGGTGAGCCCCATCAACCGCCGTGCCTGCTGCTTGGTGTAACCCCCGGCAACGAGCGCTAGCCCGCACCCGACCGCGAACGGCGCCAACGGCCCATCCACCCACACTCCGTCTACTCCGGCCACTGCTGCTCCTTCCTCCGATGAGGTGAGCAGCGTGAACCTGTCAGACCGGTAATGCCGCGCCAGACGACCGGCGAACTGCCCGATCACCTTCTCAAAGCACGTCGCGGACGCCCGCCCCACCCGCTACGCGGCATTACTGGATGCTCGACATTGAAGGGGTAATGCCGATATCGGCATTACCCCTTGTAGCCGTCGAACCCGCGCGCGGCGGTCTTGTGCCCGTGCCGGGCCTGCGGATCGACGGTGGAGATCACCCGGTCCTTCGCGACCCGCCGAGCGATCCGGAACACCCCCGCCTCGTCCTGATCGAGGTCCTGAC
>JBBSGM010000253.1:0-3722 GCA_038254065.1 Mycobacteriales bacterium
ACACGGAGTCCAGCCGGACGGTCGACGCGTGGAACCCGAACACCGCGCCAGCCTGGCAGAGGGACCCGGAGTAAACGCCACCTGATCCGCCGGTATGCACCGGCCGGCCGAAGCTCAGCACGGTACGCCTTGTCCGACGTCACCCGTTGCACAATGGTGGTGGCAGCTGCCGCCATAAGGAGTACGAAGGAGGACCGCATGGCCGAGCCGGTGTTCGTGTTGGGTGGGGCGCAGACCGACTTCGCGCGCAACTGGTCGCGGGAGACACCCGAGCCGCTCTACGCCATGCTCACCGAGGCCGTGCACGGCGCGCTCGACGACGCCGGGGTGCCGGCGCGGGACGTCGCGACCGTGCACGTCGGCAACCTCGCGGCCGAGTTGTTCACCGGGCAGGCCCACCTCGGCGCGATGATCCCGACGTTGCACCCGGCCTGGGCGGGTGGGCTGCCGACCGGGCGGCACGAGGCGGCGTGTGCGTCGGGCAGTCTCGCCGTGCTGGCCGCGACGGCCGAGATCGAGGCGGGCCGCTACGACGTCGCGCTGGTGGTCGGGGTCGAGCTGATGCGCAACGTCGGCGGCGCGGTCGCGGCGGAGCACCTGGGCTGCGCGGCGTGGGTCGGCCGCGAGGAGTTCGGTCACGGCCTGCCCTGGCCGGTGCTGTTCGAGCGGATCGCCGAGGAGGTCGACGAGCGCTACGGCCTCGACCGCGACCACCTGCGCCGGATCGTCGAGATCAACCGGGCCAACGCGCGGTCGAACCCGCTCGCCCAGACCCGCGGTTGGACCTGCGAGCCGTCCCAGTTCGCACCGGACGATGCGACGAACCCACTGGTCGCCGGGCAGATGCGGGCGAGTGACTGCGGGCGGATCACCGACGGGGCGGCGGCCGTCGTGCTGGCCGGGCGACGCTACGCACAGCGGTGGGCGCGCCGTCGCGGCGCGGTCCCGGCGCAGATCCGCGGCTGGGGCCACCGCACCGGCTCACTCGCGCTGGCCGACAAGCTCAGCGCGAGCCGCGGCGCGGAGTACCTGTTCCCGCACCTGCGCACCGCGATCACCGAGGCGTACGGCCGGGCCGGCATCCCCGGTGCGGCGGCGCTGGACGCCGCCGAGACCCACGACTGCTTCACGATCACCGAGTACGTCGCGCTGGACCATCTGGGGATCACCCCGCCGGGCAAGGCCGGCCAGGCCATCGAGGACGGGCGCATCGAGCGGGACGGCGCGTTGCCGGTGAACCCGTCGGGCGGCCTGCTCGGGCACGGCCATCCGGTGGGCGCGACCGGGGTCCGGATGCTGAATGACGCGGCCCGACAGGTCACCGGCCGGGCGGGAGAGACCCAGGTGCCCGGGGCCGGCACCGTCGCGACGCTGAACATCGGGGGCAGCGCCGGCACCGCGATCAGCTTTGTGGTGGGCCGCGCCGGGGCCTGAGGAGACGCACTGCTCAGCACTACGCATGCGTCTCGCCGCGCTTGTGGCGACAGACTCACGGTCGCGTCGACGCGGCTCGCACGCCCGCCGGCGTATCGTGCCGAGTCCCTTCGGTTACCCACGTTCTGGTCAAGGAACTCCCTGGTCAACGGGGGCACTAGGCTCGGCGACCATGCCTTCCGACGACCTCGCCGCGCTACCCCGCCGCCGGCTGCTGCGAGCCGGTCTCGCGGCGGCGGGACTGGTCGTCGCTGCTGGTTGCGGGGCCGGGACGGCGGACCCGACCGCGCCACCCACCGGCGTTGCGTCCCCGCTGCAGCCATCCCGGACGCCCGTGCCGGCCGGTCCGGCCCACGAGGAGGGGCACGCCTCGTCCGGACGCCCCGAGGTCGCGCTCACCTTCCACGGCGCGGGCGACCTCGGCCTCGCCCGCAGGGTGCTCACCGCGTTCGCCGACCGGGGTGCGGCGGTCACGGTGCTGGCCGTCGGCACCTGGCTGCAGCAGACCCCGGAGGCAGCGAAGCTCGTCACCGGTCTGGGTCACGAGCTGGGCAACCACACGTGGTCCCATCCCGACCTCGCCGGCCTCGACGAGGCGGGGGTGCGCGTGGAGATCGAGCGTTGCCGGGACCGGATCGCCGCGCTCACCGGCGGACCCGGCGCCTTCTTCCGGCCGTCCCAGGCCCAGCACGCCACCGCTGAGGTACGCAGGCTGGCCGGCGCCGCCGGATACCCGACGGTGCTGTCCTACGATGTCGACTCCCGCGACTTCACCGACCCCGGCGCGGCCGCGATCCGGCGCGCGGTGCGGGCGGCCGGGCCGGGGAGCGTGGTGAGCCTGCACCTCGGGCATCCCGAGACGTTGACGGCGGTGCCCGGCATCCTCGACGACCTCGCGGCCAGCGGGCTCACCCCCGTGACCGCGAGCCACCTGTTCGGCTGAAAGGGAGCTGCGCGTGCTGTTCTGTCCGCACCGACGGGTGGCGCGGCTGCTCGCCGCCGTCCTGCTGCTGGCCTTCGCCGGGCTGACCGGCTGTTCGGCCGGGGCACCCGGCACCACCTCGCCCGGCACCACCTCGCCGGCCACCTCGTCGCCCGGGCCGGGTGTGCCGTCGGTGATCGACCCGCACAACGTGTATGCCGCCGCGGGCGCGGGGATGCTCTCGGATGCGGCGAAGGCGGCAAAACCGCTGGTCTATGTGCCGCATACGAAGTCGGGTGACGTGTGGGTGATCGACCCGGTGACCTTCGCGGTCGTTGGGAGGCACTTCCTCGGCGGTGAGTTGCAGCACGTCGTGCCGGCTTACGACATGCAGACCCTCTACGCGACCGACGACACCACGAACAAGGTCACCCCGTTCGACCCGAAGACCGGGTTGCCGGGTGCCAACATCCCGGTGATCGACCCGTACAACATGTACTTCACCCCGGACGGGCGGTCCGCGATCTCGGTGGCCGAGGAACGCAAGCGGCTGGTCTTCTACGATCCGCACACCTGGCAGCAGCAGGGTGAGCTGAAGATTCCGCACTGCGCGGGCATCGACCACGCAGACTTCACCCTCGACGGGCGCACCGCCGTGTTCACCTGCGAGTTCGCCGGCCGCGTCGCCGTCGTCGACCTCGCCTCGCGGACCCTGCTGCGCACCGTCGACATGCCCACCCGCAACATGGTGATGGGCCCGCAGGACATCAAGCTCGCGCCGGACGGCTCGGTGTTCTACATCGCCGACAGCCAGCAGAACGGGGTCTGGGTGCTCGACGGCGCGGCCACCCACGTGCTGCGTTTCATCCCGACCGGGCCGGGTGCGCACGGGCTGTACCTGTCCCGCGACGCCACCCGGCTGTACGTCACCAACCGGCACGAGGGCAGCGTCAGCGTGCTCGACGCCTACACCGGGGCGGTGCTCACGAAGTGGCAGATCCCCGGTGGTGGCAGCCCGGACATGGGCAATGTGACCGCCGACGGCCGGCAGCTCTGGCTGTCCGGGCGCTACAACAACGAGGTGTACGTGCTTTCCACCGACGACGGACACCTCATCACGAAGATTCCGGTCGGCGACGGCCCACACGGGTTGTGCGTGTGGCCGCAGCCCGGCCGGTACTCGCTGGGGCACACCGGCATCACCCGCTAAGCGCGCCCGCCCCCAACCTGCGTTCCGCAGCTAGGTTGATCGTCTAGTACGCGGATATGGCTTTGACCTGCGGGAATGGGTGTCAGAGTGGGTATCGCGTGTGTTACTAGGCTGGGGCGTTTCGCCTGGTCAGCAGCCTGTCGCGGCGATCTCGAC
>JBBSGM010000254.1:0-3702 GCA_038254065.1 Mycobacteriales bacterium
CGCACCGTGGTATCGCCACTGCGGGACGCTGGAGTGGGCCGACACCGGGGCGGGTTCGGCCGCTCTGCGGTCGCGGGTCTGCCGCCTGCGCGAGTGGGACTACCCAGCCCTGGTTCGCCCCGTCGGCACGGCGCAGGTCTGCGTTCGTCCGCTGCCCGTCGATGGTCAGTCGATCGTCGGGCCCGCGCCCGGCATCGCGGGCTGTTACTTGCTCGTCACACACAGCGGTGTCACGCTCGCGTCGCACCTGGCCCGACTCGTCGCCGGGGAACTCATGGATGGCGTGGAAACTCGTGAGCTCGCACGCTTCCGCCCGGACCGGTTCAGTCGGTCCGGCGCCTGACGGCCCGGGCCGGCTCGATCGCGGTGCGACGAGCCTGGCGGCACACCGTGATCGCAGCGAACTGTGCAGCACCGCTGTTCGATCAACGACGGGACACATTTCACACCGATCTTCAGCTCGGCAACCGCGCGCTGCCGAGTGCGCCGAGGTGGCGGTAAACCCGGCCTCAGCCCGCCGCCGCCATCTTCCGCCGCCGCGCAGGCGTGCGCCGCACCGGCGCCTCCTGCGGCGTGACCAGCCGCGCCAGGAACTGTCCGGTGTAGCTCGTGGAGTGCGCCGCGATCTGTTCGGGGGTGCCCTCGGCGACGACCGTGCCGCCCCCGGACCCGCCCTCCGGCCCCATGTCGATGACCCAGTCGGCGGTCTTGATGACGTCGAGGTTGTGCTCGATGACGATCACGGTGTTGCCCTTCTCGACCAGCCCGTTGATCACCTGCAGCAGCTTGCGGATGTCCTCGAAGTGCAGGCCTGTGGTCGGCTCGTCGAGGATGTAGATCGTCCGGCCGTTGGAGCGCTTCTGCAGCTCGCTGGCGAGCTTCACCCGCTGGGCCTCGCCGCCGGACAAGGTCGGGGCGGGCTGGCCGAGCCGCACGTACCCGAGCCCGACGTCGACCAGGGTGTGCAGGTAGCGGCTGATCGAGTTGATCGGGCCGAAGAACTCCGCGGCCTCCTCGATCGGCATGTTCAGCACGTCGGCGACGGTCTTGCCCTTGTAGTGCACCTCCAGGGTCTCCCGGTTGTACCGGGCGCCCCTGCACACCTCGCACGGGACGTAGACGTCGGGCAGGAAGTTCATCTCGATCTTGATCGTGCCGTCGCCGGAGCAGGCCTCGCAGCGCCCGCCCTTGACGTTGAACGAGAACCGCCCCGGCTGGTAGCCGCGGACCTTGGCCTCGGTGGTGGCCGCGAACAGCTTGCGCACGTGGTCCCACACCCCGGTGTAGGTGGCCGGGTTGGACCGCGGGGTGCGCCCGATCGGGGACTGGTCGACCCGGACCAGCTTGTCCAGGTTGTCGACTCCGACGATCCGGGTGTGCCGGCCCGGGACCTGCCGCGCGCCGTTGAGCTTGTTGGCCAGCACCGTGGCCAGGATGTCGTTGACCAGGGTGGACTTGCCCGAGCCCGACACCCCGGTGACCGCCACCAGCGCACCCAGCGGGATGGCGACGTCGATGCCGCGCAGGTTGTGCTCGCGGGCGCCGATCACCGTGAGCCTGCGGTTCGGGTCGAGCGTGCGCCGCTGTGGCGGCAGCGGGATCGAGCGTCGCCCGGACAGGTAGGCGCCGGTGAGCGAGGTGTCGTGGGACTCCAGGCCTTCGACCGTGCCGCTGTGCACGATGTGGCCGCCGTGCTCGCCGGCCCCCGGGCCGATGTCGACGGCCCAGTCGGCGGCCCGGATGGTGTCCTCGTCGTGCTCGACGACGATGAGCGTGCTGCCCAGGTCGCGCAGCCGGATGAGGGTGTCGATGAGGCGGCGGTTGTCGCGCTGGTGCAGGCCGATCGACGGCTCGTCGAGCACGTAGAGCACGCCGACCAGACCCGACCCGATCTGGGTGGCCAGCCGGATCCGTTGCGCCTCGCCGCCGGACAGCGTGCCCGCGGCCCGGTCGAGCGAGAGATAGTCGAGGCCGACGTCGAGCAGGAACCCGAGCCGGGCCTGCACCTCCTTGAGCACCCGCCCGGCGATCATCGACTGCCGCGCGTCGAGATCCATCCCGGTGAGGAACGCCGAGCACTCGGCCACGGACATGGCCGCGACCTCGGCGATCGAGCGGTCGCCCTGCTCCCGGTGGGCCAGCGTCACGGCCAGCACCTCGGGCTTGAGCCGGGCGCCCTTGCACGCCGGGCAGGGCACGTCGCGCATGTAGCCCTCGAACCGCTCGCGCTGCGACTCCGACTCCGTCTGGCCGAGCCGGCGCTCCAGGAACGGGATGACCCCCTCGAAGTTGGCGTAGTAGGACCGCTCGCGGCCGTAGCGGTTGTGGTAGCGCACGTGCACCTGGTCGTCGGTGCCGTGCAACACGGCCTTCTGCGCGCTGGCCGCCAACTTGCGCCACGGGACGTCCGTCCGGAACCCGACCGCGCCCGCCAGCCCGGACACCAGCCTGCTGAAGTACTCGGCGCTGTGCCCGCCCGCCCAGGGCGCGATCGCCCCGTCGGCCAGGCTGAGCTCGGGATCGGGGACCACCAGCTCCGGGTCGACCTCCTTCTTGATCCCGATGCCGTGGCACTCCGGACACGCCCCGTAGGGGGAGTTGAAGGAAAAAGTGCGCGGCTCGAGGTCGTCGAGGGACAGCGGGTGCCCGTTCGGGCAGGCCATCCGCTCGGAGAACCGGCGCTGGCGGTGCGGGTCGTCGTCGGGCAGGTCGATGAAGTCGAGCACGACCAGCCCGTCGGCCAGCCGCAGCGCCGTCTCCACCGAGTCGGTGAGCCGCTGCTTGGCCGACTCCTTGACCGTCAGCCGGTCCACGACCACCGAGATGTCGTGCTTCTCCTGCTTCTTGAGCGTCGGCGGGTCGGCGAGCGGGTGCACCGCGCCGTTGACGAGGACCCGGGAGTAGCCCTGGGTCTGCAGCTCGGCGAACAGGTCGACGAACTCGCCCTTGCGGGTGCGCACGACCGGCGCGAGCACCTGGAACCGGACGCCCTGCTCCATCGCCAGCACCTGGTCGACGATCTGCTGCGGGGTCTGCTTCTCGATCACGTGCCCGCAGACCGGGCAGTGCGGCACTCCGGCCCTGGCGTAGAGCAGCCGCAGGTAGTCGTAGACCTCGGTGATCGTGCCGACCGTGGAGCGCGGGTTGCGGTTGGTCGACTTCTGGTCGATCGACACCGCCGGGGACAGCCCCTCGATGAAGTCGACGTCGGGCTTGTCCATCTGGCCGAGGAACTGGCGCGCGTAGGCGCTCAGCGACTCCACGTAGCGACGCTGACCCTCGGCGAAGATCGTGTCGAAGGCCAGGCTGGACTTGCCCGAACCGGACAGCCCGGTGAACACGATGAGGCTGTCGCGCGGCAGGTCGAGATCGACCCCTTGCAGGTTGTGCTCCCGCGCGCCACGGACGACAAGGCGTGGAGCGTCAGCGGAACGCCCGTCAACGCTGTGGTCGGCCACGGTGGGCGCCTCCTGGGTTCGGATCAAGTGGCCCGGCGGGGTTCGGGTCACCGTCGATGCTAGGCGGCCCCACCGACAGAACTCGCACCGGCGTCGGTGCCCACGGGCGAGGTCAGGGACTGTCAGGACCGCCATCGGCCGGGGACGTATCCGGTAACGTCATCCCGAGGTGGCAGCCGGCTCGGCCGGGTGAGCACCCCGCTGCCAGGCCTCGCAACACAATTGTGACCCCGCCTGGGACTAG
>JBBSGM010000255.1:0-3641 GCA_038254065.1 Mycobacteriales bacterium
CGAGGAGCTCGCCCGCCAGCTGGCCAAGGCCCACCCCGGAGCGGCTGCCTCGCTGCGCGAAGGGCTGTCCGAGACGCTCACCGTCAGCCGCCTCGGTGTGCCCCCAACCCTGGCCCGCACGCTGCGATCCACCAACGCCATATCGGTTAACCGGCCAAGGGAGGCTCGGCTCGTCGAGGCGGCCTGAGGGTCCACCAGCCGGGAGTCGCTCGGGTTCATCCTTGACCTGAGCACGACCTTGGAGGTGAGCCGTGAAGGTCCAACGGGTATGCCTTGACGCCGGCGACGCCGTGGAGCTCGGTGAACTGCTGGAGTTCCTTGACGGCTGGATGAACAGCGACGCCGGGCGTCTCGCCACGTCGTTCGGTCGTTTCGTCGGCCACGCTGGCTTCGACATCGACGAGCTGCGGGCAGAGCTATCGCGGTTCGCCGTTCTGCTCGGTTGGAGCAACGCAGAGTTGCTCGTCGGCGAGGACGAGCGATGAGGGAGCACGCGACCATCGGGGTGGAGCGACGCGACGGCACGCACCGACTGACAGGGCAGTGGGCCGGGGTGGACGGGGCAAACGCCTTCCTTGCGCATCTCGAGTCCCGGGCGTTCTCGCCGGCGACGGTGAGGGCCTATGCGTTCGACCTCGTGAACTTCGCCCGGTTCCTGGTCGAGCAGGCCATCGACGTCGCTCGGGTGGTGCCGACCGATGTATTTGCCTGGATCGATTGGCAGTCGGTCGGGCGACCGGGCTCGGAGAAGGTGGTGGCGATCACGGGCAGGCGCGGATCGGCGCCGGCGTCGGTGAACCGCCGGGCGGCGGCCGTCCGGGCGTTCTTCGAACACCAGGTGCTGTCGGGCGCGAGGGAGGACAACCCGGTGCCGGCAGCCCGTCGCGGCCAAGGTCTGCGCCCGAAGGCTCGGGGTGCACTCGGCCACCTCGGGCCCGGCCGGGCCCGTCAGGGCGGTCGCCTCGTCCGCCAGCAGCATCGCCTGCCGGAATCGCTTGAGGCTGGCGACGTGTCGGCGTTCGTGGCGGACCTGGGGACCCACCGGGACCGAGCCATCGTGTTGTCGATGGTGTTCGGCGGGCTCCGTGCCGCAGAGGTTCGATCCCTTCGCCTCGCCGATGTCGACCAGGGTCGCCGACAGGTCCGGGTGGTCGGCAAGGGTGGCCGGGAGCGGACGGTGCCGGTCGACTCGGCGTTCTTCTCCGAGCTCGCCGCCTACCTCCGCGTCGAGCGACCCCCGGGTCTGCGCACGCCAGAGTGCTTCGTCGTGTTGCGCGGCCCGACGGCCGGGGGCGCCATGACCGAGGCGGGGACGCGCAGCCTGTTCCGCTATCACCGCCACACCTCCGGAGCGACGAGGGTGCGGCCGCACCGTCTGCGACACACCTATGGCACCGAGCTGGCGGCTGCAGGGATCGACCTGTTGGTGTTGCGCGAGTTGATGGGCCACGCCAGCCCCGAGACCACCGCCGGCTACGTTCACCTGTCCGCCGAACACGTGGCCGCTGAGTACGAGGCCGCCCGGGCGGTGATCGGGCGATGAGCCGTCCGGTTCCACGCCACGCCACCGATGACGACCACCCGCTGTTCGACGGCTACGCCCGTTTCTGCCATCAGCTCGGGCTGAAGGACACGGCGCTGCGGGAGCGTCTGTGCCATGCTCGCGCCTTCCTCGCCACCAATCCCGACCTGAAGGTGTGGATGGCCCGGCCGGTCTCCGCCCGCCTCGCTGACCTCGACCGGGACGGGGCGTGGCTGATGATCGTGTGGGCCGTGTTCACCGGGCGGGTGGCCGTCGACATGGACCTGCTGGCGGCCAAGCACCTGATCGGGATGCGCCATACCGTGGAGACGCTCTGGCCCGACGACCTCGCCGCTGCCCGTGGTGTGGGGGCCAGGCTGGGGTGGAGCCCGAAGTGGACCCGAGACGTCGTCGACGAGACCACCTGCGCGGTGATGGCCTTCTCCGGCCGGCGACTCCGGGAGCTGACCGACGAGCACATCGGCGGTTTCCTCGACGCTCTGGCGGCGAGCCCTTCGGCTTCGGCCGCCACCCGGAAGTCCTGGCACCGGCGGGCGTTCGGTGTGCGCCAGGTCCTCTACGAGCTCGGCGTCATCGCCTCCCCACCCCATCGGCGCATGCCCTCGGCCAGTCTCGCTGAGCGCTTTGACTCGGTCGCGGCGCCGGAGATCCGCCGCGTCATGGTCGCCTATGTCAACGCCCGCTCGGCCGTTCTGTCCCGCTCGTCGGTCGAGGGTCTGATCAACGGCCTGGTCCCGTTCGGCGAGTTCATGACCGCCCATCACCCCGGGGTGAGCTCTCTGCGCCAGCTCGAGCGCGCCAACGTCGAGCAGTTCCTGGTGTGGAACCGCACTCGCACCTGGCGCGGCCGGCTCGCCCGCGACAAACAGGTGTCGGCGAGCGTCGTGCACGCCGGCGTTCTCACCCTGCGCAACATGCTGGACGACATCACCCTGTGGGGATGGGCGGAGCGGCCGGAGCGCCGCCTGGTGTTCGCCACCGATGTCCCCCGCCTGCCCCGTCCTCTCCCGCGCGGTCTGGCACCCGACCGCGACGCCGCCCTGATGATCGAGGTGGCCCAGCTTGATGACGCCTTCGCTCGCGTCGGCCTCACGCTGCTTCGCCGGGCCGGGCTGCGGCTCGGGGAACTGTTGGACCTCGAGTTGGGCTGCGTCGTCGACTACGGCCCGGCCGGAACGTGGCTGCGCGTCCCGCTCGGCAAGCTCGGCACCGAACGCTCCCTCCCCCTCGACGCCGACACGGTGGCCACCCTCGACGCCTGGGTCGCACAACGGGGCCCGCAGCGCTCGCACCCCAACCCCCGCACCGGCGAGCCCTGCGACTACTTGTTCGCCGAGCGCGGCCGACGGCTCAAGGGATGGCGCATCCGCAAGGGCCTCGACGTAGCGGTCGTCGCCGCCGGCTTCACCGGCTCCGACGGCGTGGCGCTGCGAGTGGTGCCTCATCAGCTCAGGCACACCTATGCCACCGAGCTCGCCAACGCCGGCATGAGCCTGCAGGCCCTCATGGCCCTGCTCGGCCACGTCACCCCCGAGATGACGCTGCGCTACGCCGCCCTCGCCTCGCCAACCCTGCGGGCCGCATACGACGAGGCCATGGGCAAGGTCCGCCGACTCATCCCCGTCGCCCCCGCCGGGCGACCCGCAGTTCCGGCCAAGGTGGAATGGATCGCGTCGGAGTTCCTGAAGACCCGCCTCACTGGCGGGTACTGCTCCCGTCACCTCGTCGCGGAGGCATGCCCCTACGCCAACGTGTGCGAGACGTGCGACAACTTCGTCCCCGGCCTCGAGTTCGCACCCGCTCTCCGGGCCCAACTGGACGACATCCACTTGCTCAAGGAAGACGCCGAGCGCCGGGGCTGGTCCGACGAGGCCGCCCGGCACCAGCGCGTCATCACGGCCCTCGACGGTCACCTCCTCCGGCTCGACAAGCAAGCGCCCGCCGAACTTCCCTCTTGACCTGGAGGCCTTGGCCGGTTAATCGAGTCGATGATCGAGATCTGTCGGGATCACTCGACGAACGTGAAGCGCTGGCGGGACGGTCAGATGGTGCTGCGCTGGTGCGCGGCGGGGATGATCGAAGCGTCCAAGCAGTTCCG
>JBBSGM010000256.1:0-3639 GCA_038254065.1 Mycobacteriales bacterium
CACTCCACCAACACCCGGTGGCGCTCGTCGTCTGAGAGCAGCGACAGCTCACCCACCGGACGATCCGGATCGGCCACAATCCCCTCGAGCAACACCACCAGATGCCCGACCAACCGCTCGACCGTACCGGCATCGAACAGGCCGGGGTCGTAGGCGAGGTCGAAGTGGAGCCGGTCGTCGAGGCGGGCGCTGAGGGACAGCGGGAAGTTCGTGGTGTCGAGCGCGTCCACGTCGCAGACCCGCAGACCGGCCGCCGACGTGTCCTCGATCGGGTAGTTCTCGAACACCACCGCGCTGTCGAACAGGTTGGTGCCGCCGGGCAGGTCGCTCCAGGCCTGCAGCTGGGCCAACGACACGAAGTCGAAGTTCCGGGACTCGACCTGCTCGTCCTGCAGCCCGCGCAGCCACAGCACCACGCCCTGCCCATCGGGCACCGTCACGCGGGTCGGCACCGTGTTGATGAACATGCCGACCATGTCTTCCACCCCGGGCAGCTCGGCCGGCCGGCCGCCCACCGTGGTGCCGAAGACCACGTCACGCTCGCCGCTGTAGCGCGACAGCAGCAGCGCCCACGCCCCCTGCACGACCGTGTTCAGCGTCAGCCCGTTGCGCCCGGCGACCTCACGCAACCGGGTGGACTGGTCGATGCCCAGTTCGATCGGGATCGACTCCGAGGACTCGGCGCGATGCGCCTCGACGGCCTGCCGGTCGTAGGGCAACGGAGTGGGCGAGTCGAAGTCCGACAGCACCCGCCGCCAGTACACCTCCGACTTCCGTTGATCCTGCTGACCGAGCCACTGCAGATACTCACGGAACGGCCGCCGGGCGGCCAGCCGCGGCACTCGACCGCCGACGAGCGCCGCGTACTGCTCGCACACCTCGGCGAACACCCCGCCGGTGCTCCAGCCGTCCAGCAGGATGTGGTGCGAGGTCCAGATCAGCAGGACCTCGTCATCGGCCAGCCGGGCGATGGCCAGCCGCATCAGTGGGGCCGCGGTCAGGTCCAGGCCGGCGGCGCTGTCCTCGGCCAGCACCCGCCGTAGCTCCCGATCCCGATCCGCACCGGACAGCTCACGCCAATCGTAGTGAGCGGTGGGCAGCGTGACCTGACGATGCACCACCTGTAGCGGCTCGTCCACGCCCTCCCAGACCAGCGCGCTGCGCAGGATCGGGGTGCGATCCACCACCCGCTGCCACGCTGTGCCGAACGCCTGTGGATCGGACACCCCGGACAAGCGCAGGCGGAGCTGGTTGAAGTAGGCACGCCCCTCGGGGTCCACCAGGCTGTGGAACAGCATCCCCGCCTGCAACGGCGTCAGCGGATAGACGTCCTCCACATCCCGCCCGTCCCCCACGAGAAGGTCCACGGCGGGCTGGTCGAGGCGGGCCAGCGGGAAGTCCGACGGGGTACGTCCCCCGGCACCCGGCTGGGCGCAGTGCGCCACGATCTCCCGCAGCGCCTCGATCATCTCGGTGGCCAGCCGCCACACCGTGGCCTCGTCGTGCACCTGGCCGGAGTAGGTCCAGGACAGCTCCAGTTCCCCGTTCTCGACCTGTCCGACGACCTCCAGGAGGCTGGGCCGGACGCTCTGGACGGCGGCATCCTGCCCGATCGCGTCACCCCAGGCCCGGTAGAGACCCGCAGAGCCCGACGTCGTGTCCCAGTGGCCGTGGTAGTTGAAGGAGATCTGCGGTAGCGGGTCATCGCGCAACACGGCGGCCGGTGAGTCGGGTGCGCTCAGGTAGCGCAGGGCGCCATAGCTCAGGCCCCGGCGCGGCACTGCGCGCAGCTGCTCCTTGACCGACTTGAGCGTCGCAGCCCAGTCGTCCCGGCCCGGGAGCGTCAACGCGACCGGGAACTCGGTGGTGAACCATCCCACGGTCCGCGACAGGTCGACACCGTCGAGGAGCTCCTCGCGGCCGTGGCCCTCCACACCGATCAGCACCTGGTCGCGGCCGGTCCACCGGGACAGCACCTGACCCAGCGCGCTCAGCAGCACGTCGTTGACCTGGGTCCGGTACACGCCGGGCACCTGGCGCAGCAACGCATCCGTCTCGTCGCCGCCGAGCCGGACCGACAGGCTGCGGGCGGCGTCCACGGTGTTCGACCCGAGCTGGTCCACCGGGAGCTCGGCCGGGACGCAATCGGACACGTCGGCCCAGTACGCCAGGTCGTCGTCGAACGCCCCGGAGCGCACCTGCTCAGCCATCCGGTTGGCCCAGGTCCGGTAGGTCGTGGTCTTCGGGCCCAGGTCCACCGGCCGGCCCGAGTCGATCTGACGGTAGGCCGTCTCCAGGTCCTCGAGCAGGATTCGCCACGACACGCCGTCGACCACCAGGTGGTGAACGGCCAGGAACAGCTGTGGCCGGCGCCCGGGTCCGAAGGCGAACAAGACCGCTCGCAGCAGAGGGCCAGCCGTCATGTCCATACTGGACTGCGCGGATACCGCGGCTTGATGCATCGTCTCCTGCATCGCCGCAACGTCGCGACCGGACACGTCGCGGCGCTCGAACACGGCAGCCGTCTCGGCGGGGGCAACGTCCTGCACCCAGCGGGCGTCGGCGAACCGGAACCGCATCCGCATCCGCAACGCATCGTGCTGCGCCACGACGGAGTCGAGTGCGGCCCGCAACACATCCTCGTCGAGGTCGTCGGCCAGCTCGACCAGCACCGACATCGTGTAGTGGTTCGGAGCCTCCACCTCGGTCTCGAGGAACCAGCTCTGAATCGGGCTCAACGGCACCGGACCGACCACCAGGTCCTCGCCGGAGGGCTCGGCCACCGGCACGAGGTCGACGGCTGCGGCGAGCTCGGCGATCGTCTGGTGGAGGAAGATGTCCTTGGACGTCAGCCGCAGGCCGGCCTGCCGGGAGCGGGACACCACCTGGATGCTCAGGATCGAGTCACCGCCCAGGCTGAAGAAGTTGTCCTCGACTCCGACCCGCTCGAGACCCAGTACCGCGGCCCAGATCCGGGTCAACTCCCGCTCGCCGGCAGTCCGTGGCGCCACATAGGACGACTCCAGCTCCGGGTGCAGCTCCGGCGCCGGCAATGCCCGCCGGTCGACCTTCCCGCTGGAGTTCAACGGCAGCCGGTCCAGCGGAACGAACACCGAGGGCACCATGTAGTCGGGCAGGCTGCCCTTGAGCCACGACCGCAACTGCGCGTGGCCCGGCGCGGCCCCGTCCGAGGACACCAGGTAGGCGACCAGCCGCTGGTGCCCGCCGTCCTCGCGGGCGACCACCACCGTCTCGGTCACCTCGGGGTGCGCGAGCAGCGCGGTCTCAACCTCACCCGGCTCGATCCGGAAGCCGCGGATCTTGACCTGCTCGTCGGCCCGACCGAGGAACTCGATGACACCCTCGACTGTCCAGCGCACCAGGTCGCCGGTGCGGTACATCCGCGACCCCGGCTCGCCGAACGGGTTGGCCACGAACTGCTGGGCCGTCAAGCCGGGCCGGTTGAGGTAGCCGCGGGCGAGCTGGGCGCCGGCCACATACAGCTCCCCGGCCACCCCGACCGGCACCGGGCGCAGCTCGCCGTCGAGGACGTAAGCCCGCATGTTGACCAGCGGGCGGCCCACGGCCGGGCGCGCCACCTCCCCCACCCGGCAGGACAACGCGTCGATGGTGGTCTCG
>JBBSGM010000257.1:0-3582 GCA_038254065.1 Mycobacteriales bacterium
ATCCCCGACCAGCCCGTCAGCGGCTCAACGCAGCACAATCACGTCCTACCACACGAACACCGCGCTGACCTGGGCGAACGACTTTGCGCGTCACCCTGCTACCGCTACCGCGGTCGCAACATTCCGACCCCATGGACCACCAGACCGGCAACAGCCGTCACCGGCAGTTGACCAACGGGTAAGACACGTGGAGCGCCCGGTGCGGTGAGAGCCGCACGCCGGGTGCGGCGAGCGGGTCGGGGAAACGGGCTGGCCGCAAGGTCAGCACCGCGCCCCGGCCCGACTCAACCGGCGCCTTCTACCGGTCGGCGCTCTATCCCCTCCTGACCCGCATCAACGCCTACGTGATGCGGTGGTCACGCAACAAGTACAAACGGCTGCGGAACCGGAAGAAGTCCCAAGCCGCGTGGGACCACGCCGTGAAGCTACGACCTCGGTTCTTCGCGCACTGGGTCTGGGTCAATACGGTCCCGGCGGTCTGGTGATCAGGACGACAAGAGCCCGGTGAACCGAGAGGTTCACGCCGGGATCTGTGGGGGCCCCGGCCTTTGCCCGGAGTTCAGGTGAACTGAAGGTTCTTCGGCGGGAACCCAAGGACGTTCAGCGGCTGTGGGGCGGTTCGACCCTTGGGTTCGTGCGCAACTCGTGGTCGTGGTGGTGTTCGGCTCGGGTGTGTAGGAGTGTAGGAGTTGTCGAGCGGCGTTCAGATCCATACCGCCGAAATACAGTTGGCTCGCGCAGAAATGGCGCAGAACATGCGGTGTCAGCGTGTCCGACCACGCTGGCAGGTGCTTGGCGGCGGCCTCGGCCAGCCCGGCCCGCAACGCCTCGTTGCCGACCCGGGCCGCGGTGCCATCGGCGTTGTTGCGCTCGGAGCAGAACAGCGGAACGCCGTGACGGGCAGGGTCGTCGCCGAGCTGGCCCCACACGTCCTCGACGAACCATCGCAACGTCCGTCCCGCATCGTTGATCAACGGCACCATGCGTTCTCGGGGCCCCGAGCCGCGGGCGCCCTTGCCGTGTCGGACGTGGAGCTTACCGAACCGGCCCAGATCCCACTTGATGTCGGCGAGGTCGAGGTGGCGGGCCTCGTTCACCCGTAACCCCACCTCCGACATCAGCCGGGCCGCGGCGTAGTTCCGCGCGGTGGGACCGAACTTGCGGCAGGTCGCCAGCTCGCCGCGCCACCCCCCGCACAGCTGGGCCAGCTGCGCGGCGGTCGGTGGGATCTCCCAACCTGGCCACCCACCGGCCCCTGGGCCGGTTCATCTCATCGATCGGGCACCACCCCACGATCCGGCCCGTCAGGTTGTGGATCTCGACCTTGTGTGCCGCAGCTCCACGAACTCGAAGTACGTCTTGACCGCCTGCGCCCGCGCCAACCGGGTGTTCACCGGCACCGCACGCAGCACCGTCCCGAAGTAGGCGTCCGCATCGGCCGGTTCCATGTCCCACAACGGCCGCCCGAACCAGGTCCGGACCTGCTCAAGATGGCTGACATCCGAGCGGATCGTGCAGTCCGACAGCCCGGCGGCCGAACGCGCGAGCACGAACCCGGCGAACACATCGGTCTCGAACCGCTCGATCTCCTCCGGGCCAGCCACGCCGCGCATCTCGCGGAGATCCCGCACCACCGCCAACCCCACCGCACACCCCCTCAACTTCAACCCAGTCGCACGATCACCAACATGAACGACATCGACTCAGAAAACCTGAAGTTGAGTCAAAACCTGACAAGATCACCCAGGCGAGCCAGAAGGCCTGGTCCAGGCACGGAGAGAGCGGAACACCCCTCAAGGAACCCGGGGGTTATTTTTTAGAAACGGGTCGGGAGCAACCCCGATACCGCGCCCCGGGCCTACTCAACAACCGGAGCGTTCCGAGGCCGGCCGCGTCACGGACGTCGTGCCAGTAACTGACCAGCGTGTATGGCGACATCGGCCGCCCCTGCCGGGTGGTGAACACGAAACCGGTGTCCTCCCACTTGTCGCCGGCCGCCGCGCGCTCGTTGTCCTGCCGCTTCTGGTGCTCGCGCAGTGCAACCACCACGACATCAGGAAGCGGAATCACCCGCCGTGATGCGCGGGTCTTGGGTGGCTGGATCACCGCCCGGCCATCCACCCAGCTCAGAGCCTGCCGGACAGCGAGCCTGCCGCCGTCGATCCGACGTCGTACTCAGGGTTCGACATCTTGACCAGCTTCGCGGCGTTGCGGCTGACCAGCTCCTCGCGCACGGCGTTGGACTGGGCGTTCCCCAGCACTGCGTGAGCGAACTGGACCATGCGTGGTGACAGCTTCGGTGGCCCGCCGCCGTGCCCCGAGGTCCCCTTATCGCGGAGCGCAGCGAGCAGACGGCGCACGTCGGTCGGCCCCAGCTCGTCGAGCTTCTTCCTGCCGAGCACAGGCTTGATGTGGACGCGAACCATCGTCTCGCAGCCCTTGTACGTGGTCTCCCGCCGCTCAGGCTTCACCACGTGTTCGAGCCAGTAGTCGAGGTACTCGCCGACGGTCTGCCGTTCCCTGGCGCGCGGGATGCCGTCGGCAGCCTTGCGGAGCAGGTCGTCGAGCTTGTCGCGAGCCTCAGCCCGGGTGCGGCCGTAGACGAAGACCCGACGGCGACCACCACCGGTGACCGGCACGAAGGCAGCTCCGACGTACCTGCCGTCCGGGCGTGGCGCGATCGTGCCCTCACCGTTGGCCCGCTTCCGAGCGGCCATCAGGACGCCTCCCGTTCGAGCTGGACGAGCCGGGCGGCGTACTCCCGGACGGCGTCGACCGGGATGCGGCGCAGGCCGCCGATCTTCACCGAGGTGATCTCCTTGGCGGCGATCAATGCGTACACGCGGGTCCGTCCGATGTGGATTGATTCCGCGACTTCCTCCGCCGTGAGCAACAGGCGTTCCATCTCCGCGCCTTTCAGGTGGGGTAGTGGGTGGTGGACTCCTCGCGCGCGATGAGTCGTTGCTCGCGGGCGTTGGCGGGCGCGGTGTTTGGCGAGCAGGGCGTCGGCCGTGGTGTGCCAGCCGATGCCGGCGAAGGCCAGGGAGGCGATGACGACCGTGGTCTCGGCGTCATCGTCGAGGGCCTGGTCGTGCTCGTCGCGGTCGGGGCCGGTGTCGTGGAGGTGTTCGCGGCGCCAGTCGCGGCGTGCCTGGCGGAGCGCGCCGAGGGTGGTGGAGTAGCGGCGGGACTTGGTGGAGAAGTGGCCGCCGAAGCCGAGCATGTGGGCCCAGCGTCGGAGTCGGCCGTAGCCGGCCTGCCACTCGTCGAGCGGGTCGCCGTCCTCGTCGGGGCCGTGGTGGCGGGCCCACAGCCGGTGATCGGCAAGGATCTCGGCGGGTGGCTGTCCGCGGCGCCAGGGTTCACCCCCGGCATGATGGTGTTGGCCGACCGGAACTTCCTGTCCCACACCCTGGTCCGTGACGTGCTCGCGACCGGGGTGCACATCGGAGTGGCGGGCCTCGGCGTCGTTCACGCTGACCCCGATCGAGGTCCTGGGTGAGGGCACCTACCTGGCGCAGCTCAACCCGGCCCGCAAGGCCGACGGTCCGCCGATCACGGTGCGGGTCATCGAGTACACCG
>JBBSGM010000258.1:0-3530 GCA_038254065.1 Mycobacteriales bacterium
CTGGACGTTGTTCACCGCAATCACGACATCGACCGAACAAGACGGCTGGCCGGTGGCCGCAGCGGCACCCTCGACCAGGTGGACCCGGCCTTGCTCGACGAGGTCCGCGCACCGCCGCCGGCAGGCATCGAGCATCACCCGGGACGGGTCGAGCCCGATCACGTGGGCCGACCGCTGACCGGCGGCCTGCAACCCGACTCCGGGCCTGGGCCGACGACCAGCACCACATCGGTCTCGCCGAGCTCGGCGAGACCGAGCACATGGTGCCGGTGGGGCGGGCCAATCGGGTCGTGTTGACCGAGCAGCTGATCGAGGAACTGGGCGTGCCGCCCGGCGGTGCCGGGCGCGGTGGTGGTCGACGAGGCCCAGAGTCTCAATACCGAGTGCATCGAGTTCCTGCGCTACCTGCACGATCATCCGTTGACCCGGTTCGCGTTGCTGCTGGTCGGCGGGGACGGCACCTGGAAGGTGCTGTCGCGGGAGCCGATGCTGCGCTCAAGGATCTACCGGCGGGTCAGCGTGGAACCACTCACCCCGACGCCGAGATAGCGCCGGGTGGTGGAACGCTCTCCCCCGGCGAACGCCAGTTGATCGCCCTCGCCAGGGTCTACCTGTCCCCGGCCCGGTTGGTCATCCTCGACGAGGCGACGTGCCACCTCGACCCGGTCGCCGAGGCACGCGCCGAGCAGTCCTTCGCCGAGCGCCCGGGCACCCTCATCGTGATCGCGCACCGGATCAGCTCCGCGCTGCGCGCCGACCGGATCCTGGTGATGGACGGGGCCGACCCGCTGCTCGGCACGCATGAGGACCTGCTCGAGCGCAGCACCCTGTACGCCGAGCTCGTCGGCCACTGGAGCGGCGTCCGCTGGGCCGGCGCGGCGCAGACCGACCGGCAGTTCTGACGCTGTCTGGCGACAGCCCGGACACTCGGCCAGCTCGTCGAGGGTCTGTTCGCTGGCGTGGCACAGCCAGTCCTCGACTCATCGCAGCCCGGCGGCCTCAACGCAGCACGGTACTCCCGGCCGATCGGTCCGTATGCGACGACCGCTTCGCATAGCAGGTGTCGGCGGCGAGCCCGTAGGAGTCGCACCACGCGTTGGCCTGCTCCGGTGTCGAGAACGGCTGCGCCACGACGGTCACGTAGAAGCCACCTCGGCTGAAGCTGACGTAATCGTCCGAGCGCACCAGCACCGCATCGGGGAACCGAGCGTCGAGCGACCGGAAGTCGGCGAGAATATCGGCATAACCGTAGGTGATGCCGTCCGCAACTGTGCCCAGTCGCTTGGACGAGAGCTGCGGGACCCAGTAGTCGACGACGGCCTCAGCATTCGGCCGGTCGGCGGATATCTGCTGTTCCAGCGCCCGCCCCGGGGACGTCGGGGCGGTCATCGGGGCGGTGGTCGGGGCGGTGGTCGGGACGGTGGTGGGGGCGGTGGGAGGCGGAGCGGACTGCGTAGTCGACTGGGTCGGCAAGCCCGGGCGGGGCGCGGGCGCGGCCGCTCCGGTCCGGGACAGGAGGAACGCTCCCACGCCCACTCCGAGCAACACCATCACCGCCATGGCGACCCAGATGGCGACGGGCCTGCCTCGCCGGGGCGGTGACGCTCCGCTCGGGACGGGCTCCCGGCCGGTCGACGGAGGCTGCCAGGTGGATGTCTCGTCCAGGGCGTCGGCGGGTGGTTCGGCCGGGTCACCGCAACCGGGGCAGAACCGGGCGTCGGGACGCCGGTCCCGGCCACACTCCATGCACACGCTCACGACTTCTCCGTTCGTGGCGGGCCTGGTCAGCCGAGGCCGAACAGGGTAGTGACCAGGTTGGTGATCTGAGCGATGTTCTTCGTTGTGGCGGCCAATGGATCGAGCACCTTCTGCACCTGGGCCCACCTGCTGCGCACGTTCGCGGCATCCGGCTTGGGCTCGGCAAGCTCCTCCTCGATCTTGTGGACCTCGTAGGCCAGCTCGGACCTGCCCTTCTCCGTGCCTGCAGCCGCGACGATCGAGTCCCGAGCGTCGCCGAGTGCGATGCGGAGCCGATCGAGCTGCTCGTCCGCCGCAACGTCGCCGACCCTCACCGCCCCGTGTTGGACCGTCCTGCCGATGCCGAGGGCGACGCCGTTGAACGTGCCACCGGTCACCTTGATCGAGTTCCGGTCCGGGGTGGAGCTCATGACGACTCCTTCTTCTCGTTGCCGGCCGTGCCCTGCTGCGTATCGCCGATGCCCATGGCGACGTTGGAGAAGCTGCCACCGTGGATCGTGAGGCTGTTGGTGATCGCCGCGCTGGCGACGTTCATGAAGTCGACCACCGAGTAGCCGCGCTCCTCGAGGAACTGCCCGACCGCCCGGAACAGTGCGCGATCCACGATCTTCTGGTAGCGGACTGCGTCGGCCTGCTGGAAGTAGGTCTGGATGTTGCCGTCGGCGGCGAGCTCGCGCAGGCTCCGTGCGGCGCCGTAGCGCTCGGGAAGGATCTCGCCGTAGCACTGCTTCAGGGACCTGAACCGGTGGAACACCGACCCGAGGCGTCCGGGCACCGAGACCGGCAGCAGCAGACATTCGACCACCGTGCGTCCGAAGGTGCCCGAGCCGTTCTCGACGGCGCGATCGATCTCCCGGTACTGCTCCTTGATCGGCAGCAGCAGGCAGTGCGTCCATTCCAGGTAGAGCATCTGCTGGTCGGTGCCGACGTAGAAGTAGCAGGACGCGGTGAGGTCCCGGTCCCAGGCTTCGATCCGGAAGCACCGGTAGTAGCGGGCCCATTCCTGCGGCGCGTCGGCGAGGCGGCGCGCATCGGCGAGGGGCAGGTGCGCGGCAGGCGGGAGGTTCAGGTTGCCGAGGATCACCGGTCCGGGCTGCTCGTGCAGGTTCATCACCAGGCGGTCGGCCGGAATCAGCACCTGCTCGCGCACCACGAGACCCTCGAGGCGACGGCTGGGTGCGAGCGACGACGAGGTCCGCAGGCCGACGAGCACGTCGGCTACATGCCGATGCAGCTCGACGACGCTGATCGGACGCGGTTCGACCTTCTGGCCGGTGCTGTCCTTGGCCGGCTGCAGGGGCAACGCGATCACTGTGCCGTCGACGGTGACTCCCGCGCCGACGAACGGGCTCCGGCCGCGGTGCACGATCACGTCGGCCTGGTTGCGGGCATGCGCCCCACGCTCGTCGGCGACAGCGACCCGCTCGAGCTCCGGGCGGAAGTGCTGGTGGCCCAGCGTCCGCAGGAATCGCTCCCACCCGTTCGGACTGTGCTGCGCGTCGGGCACGAAAACCCCACGGCGGAAACGGGTGCGGGTCAGGTATTCGACGGCGAACTCATCCACCGCGACGATCCCGATGATCACGATGCCCAGCAGCAGGCTGAACACGAACCCGAGCGAGGACCGCTGCCCGAATGAGAGGAAGTCGCCGCTCGACAGGCCGAAGAGGCCGGGCATCAACGTCGCCAGGACCAACGCTCCGCCGACCAGCCCAACCGCCATCAACGTGCTGCGCCGGCTGCGCCCCTGGCTCGCCCCCACGAAACCGACC
>JBBSGM010000259.1:0-3523 GCA_038254065.1 Mycobacteriales bacterium
ACAACAGGCTCAAAGGCTTCCGTGCGGTGGCCATGCGCACCGACAAGCGCGAGTTCGTCTTCCGCGGCACCGTCGACGTCGCCTCCATCAAGATCTGGCTCCGCACCCCAACCAAGGAAGATCCACCAGACACGCCCTAGGCTCGTACTCACCCTGCAGCGCCATGACGCCATCCAACACCGTGACGCGGCGGTCCGCAGCGTCCCGCAGCCCGGACGGCACTGGCGCGATCGCGACCCCTCGGGCTACGGTCCGGTCACAGCTGAACACGCGGGAGCTCGTAAGTCAGCGGGCTGAGAGGGCGGCTGGTGCCGCCGACCGCAGAACCTGTCCGGGTAATGCCGGCGTAGGAAGGAAGTCGCCATGACGGCGCTGTCGGAGAACGTTCGCCCGATCGTCACGACCGGCCCGATCCGGGGCTCGCGCAAGGTCTATCTGGAGGGCCCGGACGACATCCGCGTCCCGGTCCGCCGGGTGGAGCTGACCAATGGCGAGCACCATGACGTCTACGACACCTCGGGTCCTTACACGGACGAGGCCGCGCACCTGGACGTGCGGGCCGGGCTGTCGGCGCTCCGGAAGGACTGGGTTGCGGCCCGCGAACCGATCGGCGGTGCGTCCACCCAGCTCGCCTACGCCCGGGCCGGCGTCGTCACGCAGGAGATGCGGTTCGTCGCGATCCGCGAGGGGGTCGACGTCGACCTGGTGCGCAGTGAGGTGGCCCGCGGCCGCGCGGTGATCCCGGCCAACCGGTGCCACCCCGAGTCCGAGCCGATGATCATCGGGAAGAGGTTCCTCGTCAAGATCAACGCCAACATCGGCAACTCCGCCGTCACCTCGTCGGTCGAGGAGGAGGTGGACAAGATGGTCTGGGCCACCCGCTGGGGCGCCGACAACGTGATGGACCTGTCCACCGGCCGCGACATCCACGAGACCCGGGAGTGGATCATCCGCAACTCGCCGGTGCCGATCGGTACCGTGCCGATCTACCAGGCGCTGGAGAAGGTGGACGGCGACCCGGCCAAGCTGTCCTGGGAGGTCTACCGGGACACCGTGGTCGAGCAGTGCGAGCAGGGCGTCGACTACATGACCGTGCATGCCGGGGTGCTGCTGCGCTACGTGCCGCTGACGGCCAAACGACTTACCGGGATCGTCTCCCGGGGCGGGTCGATCATGGCCGCGTGGTGCCTGGCGCACCACCGCGAGTCGTTCCTCTACACCCGTTTCGAGGATCTCTGCGACATCCTGCGCCGCTACGACGTCACCTTCTCCCTCGGCGACGGGTTGCGCCCCGGTTCCATCTCCGACGCGAACGACGAGGCCCAGCTCGCCGAGCTGAGGACGCTGGGCGAGCTCACCCAGCTCGCCCGCGCGCGCGACGTGCAGGTGATGATCGAGGGCCCCGGGCACATCCCGATGCACAAGATCGCGGAGAACGTGCGGCTGGAGGAGCAGTGGTGTGACGAGGCGCCGTTCTACACCTTGGGTCCGCTCACCACCGACATCGCACCGGGCTACGACCACATCACCAGCGCCATCGGAGCCGCGATGATCGCCCAGGCCGGTACCGCGATGCTCTGCTACGTCACGCCCAAGGAGCACCTCGGCCTGCCGAACCGGGACGACGTCAAGACCGGCGTGATCACCTACAAGATCGCCGCGCACGCCGCTGACCTCGCCAAGCAGCACCCGTATGCCCAGGCCCGTGACGACGCGCTGTCGGCGGCGCGCTTCGAGTTCCGCTGGGCCGACCAGTTCCGGCTCTCCCTCGACCCGGACACCGCGCAGTCCTTCCACGACGAGACGCTGCCCGCCCAAGCGGCCAAGACCGCGCATTTCTGCTCGATGTGCGGCCCGAAGTTCTGCTCCATGAAGATCACCCAGGACGTCCGGGACTACGCCGAGGCGCACGGGCTGACCAGTGTGGCGGCGATCGAGGCGGGGATGGAGGAGAAGTCGCAGGAGTTCGCCGACGAGGGTGGGCGGGTGTACCTGCCGGTCGCGCCACAGTGACTCCGCAACCACAGTGACTCCGCAACCACGTTGACCCGGCAACCGCAGTGATCCCCCAACCGGCGGTCGGGGTCACCCCGCCGCGCGCGATGACGATCGCCGGCACCGACTCGGGCGGCGGCGCCGGGATCGCGGCCGATCTGCGGACGTTCGCCGCGTGCGGGGTGCACGGCTGCCTCGCGGTCTGCGCGGTGACCGTGCAGAACTCCGTCGGCGTCTCATGGGTGCACCCGATCCCGCCGGAGACCGTCGCGGCCCAGATCGCGAGCGTGGCGGGCGACATCGGCCTCGACGCGGCCAAGACCGGGATGCTCGCCACCGCGGAGATCATCGAGGCGGTCGCGCAGGCGTGTGACGAGAACGGGATCGGGGTCGGGCAGCGCACCCCGCTGGTGGTCGACCCCGTCGCGGCGTCGATGCACGGCGACCAGCTGCTCGCCGACTCCGCGCTCGAGAAGTTCCGCACCGTGCTCTTCCCGCGTGCCACCGTGGTCGCCCCCAACCTCGACGAGGTGCGGTTGCTCGTCGGGATCGACGTGCACGACCGGACCGCGCAGTACGAGGCGGCGAAGGTGCTGCACGGCCTTGGCCCGCGTTATGTGCTAGTCAAGGGCGGGCACCTGCGCGAAGACACCGGGGGTTGCGTCGACCTGCTCTACGACGGGCACACCGTCACCGAGCTGCCCGGCCCGCGGTTCGACACCGGCAACACCCACGGCGGCGGCGACTCGATGGCGGCCGCGCTCACGTCCGGGCTGGCCCGCGGGATGGCGCCACCCGACGCCGTCGCGTTTGCGAAGCACTACATCGTCGAGGCGGTGCGGCACTCCTACCCGCTCGGCGCCGGGCACGGCCCGGTGTCCTCGCTGTGGACCGTCCGGCCGTGGTGGGAGGACGCCGGGGTTTGACGGTGGGCCGGCTACAACAGCCCGTCGAGCTTCAGCTCGACGGGGAACGGCTCGGTCGTGGTGAACGTGCTGGTGATCGTGCCCCCGTCTGCGTACCCGAACGCTCCGGCCAGGTGGCAGGCGAGCAGCGACACCGGCTCCGTGAGGTCGACGATCCCGTAGTGCGGGATATCGGCGTCGGCGTACTCGCCGCGCTTGACGACGTGGTCGGTACGCCGCGAACCGGGGGAAACGAGCTCGATGACGACCAGCACCTCCGACGCGCAAATCACCCCGCCCTCGCGCCGTACCCGGAGCGCAGCGTCGCGGTGCACGACGATCAGGTCGGGACGCCGGACGAAGCCGGGGGCGTCGGGACCGGAGAGCTGGAGGTCGACGTCGATGTCCTGGCCGGCCACCAGATGTGACGGTAGCTGGTTGCGGAGCTGCAGCCACATCTCGCTGCCGCCGTGGTTGTGGACAGTAAACATTCAGGTGTGAGGCTCGGTGCGGGGTGGTTTGATCGCCGGTCGGCGGCGGCCTCCGGTGGGGCTGGGTTGTGGGCTGCGCGGCTCAGGTGGGCGCTGGTTGCGGCGGCGGCATCCAGGGTCGGCCGGTGAGTG
>JBBSGM010000260.1:0-3479 GCA_038254065.1 Mycobacteriales bacterium
AGTCCTGCAAGTCCCCGCAGGAAACCGAGTCGTCATCGACCACCGGACCATCCTCGCCGCAGCACAGCATGCGTGCAAGATCAGCACAGATGATCACAAATCAGTGGGCGACACGCCGATGAGGTAGCCCTGTAGTACTAGTAGGTCACCTCGGCTGCCCGGTAGGTCGGGGCGGCACGGCGGTCGAGCGTGAGCAACGTGGCATCGGCGGTGCGCGCGGTGAGCCCGATCAGCAGGTCGTAGGCCGCGCCGCCCGCGATCCCGTCGCGTGCGGCGACGTGCCCGCTATGCCAACGCGCGCAAGCGGCGACCAGTACCGAGGTATCGCAAGTGATCGCCGACGGGTGACCGACGTGGGCACCCACCTCACGCCGATCACCACCGGCGGGCCTCCCCAGCAGGGTGGCCGGGCCGCGTACCGACCGCGGCCCGGCCACCCTGCTGCCCCCCACGGTGCGCGCCGAGCTGGTCGGAGCGTACCCAGGTCGCGTGGAACCCCAGCGGCACCCGCTGGGGCAGCAGCACCCGCGCGACCGGCCCCGCGGACAGGTCGGACGCGTTGAGCACCTGTACCTCGGAGCGCCCGTCGCGCTCGTCGGTGACGAAGGAGACGAGGTAGCCGTCGTCCTCGGCCGTGCCGCCGGTACGCGGCGCGAACGGCGCCTCGCTGCCGAACCGGCCGGGGCCGAAGAAATGCTCCTGACGCTGCCCGGTCAGCCGGTCGTAGCGCAGCAGCCCGTCGAACCGGACCGTCTCGGTGTCGGCGATGTGCGTGGTGTAGGCGTAGCGCGTGGGCCGGCCGCACCGCCGGGCGTCGATGGAGGGGAACTCGGTGTTCGCGTCGTCGAGCTGGGTCTCGGTGGTCGTGCCGGAGCCGAGGTCGAACACGTAACGGTACAGCCGGGCGTCGAGCCGCAGGTAGCCGAGCAGCCTGCCCAGCGGGCCGGGCCGGGTCGGTAACGGCTCAGGGTGGGTCACCCGGCAGACGTCCATGACGATCTGCGGGTGCCCCGCAGTATCCTGCTCCCAGGCGTTGACGACATGATAGATGTAGCAGGGCTCCGCGGTGAACCAGCGGACCTCGGTGCCGCGCCGGGCGATGATCCCGAACCGGGACGGCGTCTCCCGGTCGAACGTGAGCTTGAGACGACCCTGGCGCGCGGCGGCCGGGTCCGCGACGAGCGGCAGGTCCATCAGGATCGAGTAGTGGTCGGTGATCGCCATGTCGTGCGGCAGCCGCGGGCCGGGCAGGTCGATCGCGACCTCGTGGTCGATCGCGCCCGCCGCGTTCACCACGCCGTAGCGCAGCAGCGGCTCGTGCGAGCCGTAGTCGAACCACATCAGCTCGCCGGTGGCCTCGTCGGTCTTGGGGTGGGCCATCACGTCACCGTGCAACGTGGCGAGGAAGTTCTCGGCTCCCAGCGTCTCCAGTGACAGCGGGTCCATCGCCATCGGCTGCCCGCACAGGTACGCAGGTGGCCAGCACGCGGCCGCGGTGATAGGTCAGATCGGTGTTGGCGGTGTCCTTGAACGGCAACCCGCGCGCGGTGTCGACCGGATTGCCGCGTGGCGGCTCCAGCAGCCCGGTCCACAGTGCCCGGCCCGCTGCCTGCTCCCGGGAGAAGCCCCGGGTGCGCACGTACCGGTTGCGGTAGCGTGCCTTGCCGCCCTCGAACGACATCGCGTGCACCATGGCGTCGCCGTCGAACCAGTGGTAACGGCCGGGGGCGGGCCGGCGCGGGTTGGGGCCGTTGCGCAGGTAGACGCCGCTCAGGTCGCCCGGGATCTCGCCGACCACCACCAGCTCGTCGGCGGTGATCTCGTCATGGACGGGTGCGAAGATGCCGAGCAGGTAGGGGTTCTCGTCGTCTGCGGTGGACATCCGACCCCTCTCGCTTCGATCGGCGAAGCCAGGTCGAATGGTACGATCAGCGAAGTCAGGAGTCAAGGGGAGGACATGGGAGTGCGGGGACAGGTGGCGGTGCCCTCGGCGCCCGGGCCCGAACCCAGCACGATCGGGGCCGCGCTCGGACTGCTCGGCGACACCTGGACGCTGCTCATCCTGCAGCGCGCTTACCTGGGGATACGGCGCTACGGTGGCTGGCGCGAGGCGTTGCAGATCTCTGAGTCGGTGCTCGCCGACCGGTTGCGCACGATGACCGCCGCGGGCCTGCTGGAGACCCGTCCCTACCGTGACGAGGGTCGTACCCGGCTCGAGTACCGGCTCACCGAGCGCGCGCTCGACCTGTGGCCGTTCTTCCTCACCGTATGGTCCTGGGAGCGCGCCTGGGTGCCGCGCGACCCGGCGAGCGGCCCGTTGCCCGACCTGCTCCACGACGGGTGTGGTCGCGCCGTCGACATCGTGCTGACCTGCGGTGGGTGCGGCCTGCCGGTCGGCCCGCGGGACACCGTCACCACCCGCTCGACCGGCGTGGCGGTGTCCCGGTCGCTGCCCTCGCGGCTGCATCCCCGGCGCACCCGCGGCACGCTGCCGTCCGACCCGCTGTCGGCGTTTCCCGGCACGTGCGAGATCCTCGGCGACCGCTGGGGCACCGCGGTGCTCGCCGCCGCGATGCTCGGGATGCGCACGTTCTCCGACTTCCGTCGCGAGCTCGAGGTCTCACCCGACGTGCTCAGCGACCGGCTGCGTCGCTTCGTCGCGCACGGCGTTCTCGCGCCCGGCTACCGGCTCACCGACAAGGGCCGCGCGACGTTCCCGATCCTCGCCTGCCTCCTCGCCTGGGCGGACCGCTGGATGGGCGCCGACGGCCACCGGCCGGCGCTGACGATCGTGCACCGGGACTGCGCGGCGCAGCTCGACCCGGTGCTGGTGTGCGCCGGGTGCGGGGAGCCGCTGGGCAGGCGGACGGTCCGGTTCGACGTCGGTGAGCAACGCTCCGCCATCTCGGCCGCGCGCGAGTGACGCCGGTCGTCCTCCCTGAGGAGCTGCCGGAGCCGGGTCATCCGCGCAGTACCCACCGGGACCCGTCCGGGGAGTCGCGCACCTCGATGCCGGCCTGGGCGAGCCGATCGCGCAGCGCGTCCGGTGCCGAAGTCGTGTGCGGCGCGCGCGGCGGCGCGCCGCTCCAGCAGGGCCTCGACGAGCGGGGCGAGGCGCGCGGCGGGGTCGGCCAGCCCGGCGCGGGCGGCGGTCGCGAGTTCCAGCACCATCCCCCGCAGCGTCCGCCGGGCGTGGTCGGCGTCGTCGGACTGCAGGGTGTCCGCGGTCCAGTCCGCGATCGCCTGCTCCAGGTCGAGCACGGCGCCGCCCGCGGCGTTGGCGTCCCGTGCGGTGAGCGCGGCGTCGAAGGCCGCCCTGGCCCGGTGTCGAGCAGCAACGCGGGTCCCTCGCCGGCGGCCCGCAGCACCGCACGGTGCACCTCCACCATGGTCGGCGCGGTCTCCCCGGAACCCATGATCACCAGGCGACCCGCAGTCATTCGAGGCCTTCGATCACAGTGGCCACCTGCTCAGGATAC
>JBBSGM010000261.1:0-3455 GCA_038254065.1 Mycobacteriales bacterium
CGGGCGAGGTCAGGGACTGTCAGGACCGCCATCGGCCGGGGACGTATCCGGTAACGTCATCCCGAGGTGGCAGCCGGCTCGGCCGGGTGAGCACCCCGCTGCCAGGCCTCGCAACACAATTGTGACCCCGCCTGGGACTAGTCTGACTGCGTGGACGTCCTCGACACCTACAGCGGGCACACCGATCCCGGGGGCGCCGCGACGCGCCGCGACCTGGACGCGTTGACGATCACCAAGGTCTCCGTCGGACCGATGGACAACAACGCCTACCTGCTGGTCTGCAAAGCGAGCAACGAGGCTCTGCTGATCGACGCGGCCAACGAGCCGGACCGGCTGGCCGACCTGGTCGGCTCCGACGACGGCCGCCCCGAGCTGCGCCACCTCGTCACCACCCACCGGCACAAGGACCACTGGCAGGCGCTCGGTGCGATCGCCGGCATGTTCCAGACCCGGCAGATCGCCCACCCCCTCGACGCGCCGGACCTCCCGATCCCGATGGACGAGCTCGTGGAGCACGGCGACACCGTCCGCTTCGGCGAGATCGAGCTCGAGGTGATCCACCTGCGCGGGCACACCCCCGGCTCGATCGCGCTGGTCTACCGGGACGCCGACCGGCCGCACGTGTTCAGCGGTGACTCGTTGTTTCCCGGCGGACCAGGGAAGACCTGGTCGGCGCGGGACTTCGCCTCACTCATCGACGATCTGGAGCAACGGGTGTTCGCCCAGCTCCCCGACGGCGCGTGGATCTATCCCGGACACGGCGACGACACGACCCTGGCCGCCGAGCGCCCGTCGCTGCCGGAGTGGCGCGCCCGCGGCTGGTAGGTCGCCCGCACGCGGAGGCCCTCAGGCGCGACGGTGTCCAGGCGGGACGTCAGGGCCGCGGCGAGGTCATGGGGCGATACAGCCATTGGGCACATTGTGTGAGGTCCTCCTGGTGTGTCTGTATGCGTGACGTCCAGCCGGAAGACCGCCGCGGGTAAGTCAGGCGCGTCCGCCAGAGCCGACCTCGGCAAGTGCGGCATCGAACTCGGCGACGGCCGGGCGTCGGCCCACCGGTCCAGGGCTCGGCGCATCCGGCGCAGGTCGGCCACGGTATGCGCGCTGCCGGTCTCCACGACACCGGCCAGCGCATCGCGGGCCGCGGCAGTCGCCCGGTCCACCTGCCCGTCGAGCGCGGCGGCCACGGCGAGGTTCGCGGCATAGCGGCCGTGGTCCCGGCGGTAGCCGGCCGGCAGTCGGGCCCGCGCGGCGTCGAACAGCTCGATCGCAGCACCGTGGCGGCCCAGCTCGACGTAGGCCACGCCGCGCTGGAACAGCACCCGCTCCGGGGCGTGGAAGTACACCCATGCAGGTTCGTCGGCGGGGCGCTCCACGGCGGTGGCGGTCAGCGTCTCGGTGTGGTCCATGAGCCGGTCCACCGCATCGCCATCGCCGTCGAGTGCGTGCCCTCGGGCCTCCTGCTGAGTGATCAGCGCGAGCACGCCGGGGCTCACCCGGGCGGTGTCGCGCTGCCCGGCGACATGAATGAGGACAGCGCGCAGACCGGGGCGCGAGCGTGGCTGATCCGACGGCGCCGTGGGATGTCCCTCGATGCCGCGGCCGGGCTCGCCGGAATCTCGAAGAGCTACCTCTCGCGGCTGGAGTCCGGGCGGCGGTCCTTTGTCCGTCGTGGGCTCATCGAGAACCTGGCCGACGCGCTCGGCTGCTCCCGATCGACCTCACCGGGTTACCGTTGATCAGTCCGGACCATCGATCGGTTACTGCCGCGTCTGCTATCCCGGCGCTGTCCACCGCGCTGCACGACACCACCCTGGATGACGTCCCGGACATCCCGACGCGCCCGGTTGCCGAGCTGGCGGTCCTCGCGCAGCGCGCGAACGTCGCCGCTGACGAGGTGCGCTACGAACTACCCGGCAACGCGCTCGGCGAACTGATCACCGAGCTGGCTACCCTGACGTTCTCCCCGCGCGGGCTCCCGATGCGAGAATGGGCACCGCCCAACTCGGGTAGTCCGAGTGACGAGTGTTCGTCGGGTCGCAGCCCCGCGGCCCACCCGCGTCCGCCCAGGAGTCGTCCATGAGCTCACCCGAGGAGAACGGCCAGACCCATAGCGACGAGACAGGCTCGAGCACGGCCACCACGATCAAAGGAAAGGTCGACCGTCTCGACTCCTACCAGCAGCAGCACAAGACGCTGGGCCTGCCCGTCGCGGTGGTTCTCAAGTTCATCGACGACCAGTCCGTCAACCTCGCCAGCATGGTCGCGTTCTGGGCGTTCTTCTCGATCTTCCCGCTGCTGCTGGTCCTCGTCACCCTGCTCGGCTACTTCGTGCCCGATGGTGTGAAGGGTGCAGTCCTGCAGCAGGTGGCGGGCTTCTTCCCGCTCCTCGACCCTGGCACCGTCGGCTCGCTGAGCGGGCAATGGTGGGCGCTCGTGCTCGGTCTCGTCAGCGCCCTGTGGAGCGGGTCGGCGGTCGTGCGGACCGTCCAGTTCGCGTTCGACTCGATCTGGGAGATCCCCTACAACCAGCGGCCGGGTTTCGGCCAGCAGCTGCTGCGCAGCATCTACGTGCTTGCCACGATCGGGCTCGGTCTCGTCGTCAGCACGGTCGTCAGCAGCTTTGTCACCGGTGCCACCGCGCTCGGCGTGGTCGCTCGGATCGGCGGTTACCTCATTGCGATCGCGCTGGACGTCGGGTTGTTCATCGCCGCCTTCCGGATGCTCACCGACCGCGACGTGTCGATCCGCGACGTGCTGCCCGGCGCACTGCTGTCGGGAATCGCCTTCTGGCTGCTCCAGCAGCTCTCCTCGCTGATCATCACCCGGTACCTGCACAGCGCGGAGAGCACATACGGCAACTTCGCCACCGTCATCACCCTGCTGTGGTGGCTCTACCTGCAGAGCATCATCACCATGTTCGGGGCCCAGCTCAACGTCGTCCTGAAGGAACGGTTGCACCCGCGGGGCCTGGTCGACGCACCGGACACCGCGGCCGACCACCGCGCGTACCAGGCGTACGCCGAGGAACGTACGTACACCGAGGACGAGCGCATCCGCACCGACTTCCCCGAGGACCACCGCAGCTAGTGGTCGAGACGCCGTTACTCGCCGCGTTCGATCCGCTCGGCGCGAGCCCTGATCTCCGCCTGCGAGCACCCCGCGACCTCGCGGAGCTGCTCGACGATGGCGACCTCGACGGCCGCGTGCACCGCTGCGGGCGACACGTTCGGGTCGACGGTTCGGGCCGCGGCCAGGGAACGCGACGACAGATACAGGTTGATCATCTCATCCACTCCTCTCGCGGAATGATCAGGGTGCGGCTCTCTTGAAGTGACGTCCGCCTCCGGTCCGCTCCGACACGAGGGACAGCTGAGGTAGCTCCTCTACCGCTGCATCTTCTCTCCCGACACGCCCCCGGAAATGCCTGCTCTCGAGTTCATCTCGTAGAAGAA
>JBBSGM010000262.1:0-3428 GCA_038254065.1 Mycobacteriales bacterium
AACAACAGGCTCAAAGGCTTCCGTGCGGTGGCCATGCGCACCGACAAGCGCGAGTTCGTCTTCCGCGGCACCGTCGACGTCGCCTCCATCAAGATCTGGCTCCGCACCCCAACCAAGGAAGATCCACCAGACACGCCCTAACACTGGCGACGCTGGACGAGTCGCATCGCGCCGAGCACCGGGTTCCTCCGGTCACTCAAAAGGTCCGCGCGATGCCCGCTAGAGGATCCCCTGTCGGTACAGATGGACCCGGGGTGTCCGTCGCGTCTGGCATCACCCAGATCGATCGTGATTCGGCTGGCGGCCGAGGAAGGCGACAAGCCGCTCGATGGCGGGAGCGTCGTCGGGTACGGGCTGGGCCAAAGCGAACCGACCGGCGCGCGATTGCGTGGCGAGCTGGGTGCGCGCGAAGCTCAGGGCGTGCTCGGCGAGGTCCTCGGGCAGCTCGGGACTCTGGCCGGTCGCCTGCGCGAGGTCCCAGCCGTGAGCCAGGAGATCGTAGAGGCGGATCTTGAGGCGCTCGGCGCCGGTCGCCGCGCCGAGCGGCCCGCGATAGACCCGCGCGAGGACCCCGGGTTGCTCGAACGCGGTCCGCATTGTCACCGCGGAGTGCTCGTAGGCGGCTGCTGGGTCAATTCCGAGGCGGTCGGGACCGCGCTCGGGCGGTCTCTGGTCACGCAGCAGCGCGGCGAACACCAGGTTCATGCCCATCAGATGACCCACCAGGTCGCGCACGGTCCAGTCGGTACACGGGGTAGGCGCCGACCATTGATCGTCTCGGACCCCGGCGACCAGGCGGCCAACCGCATTCAGCGCGCGGCCGAGCTCGTCCAACGGCGCTGTCATCAGTCACGTCCCCCTTGGTGAGTCGTGCCGCCGAATATTTGACGCCCGCGCCGAGGACGTCCCGGTCATCGATCGGTAAAGGATCCTGAGCGAGTGGACGCAGGCCACGTAGCACGCCCATGGTCAGACGCCTGTTGCGCTGTCGATGCGCTCGCGGATGAGGTCGGCGTGCCCGGCGTGGCGGGCGTACTCGGCGATCATGTGGTTGTAGATCCATCTCAGCGTGACCGCCGCGCCCATGAAGGGACTGGTCTCGTCGAGGGAGCGGCCGGCGCAGTTGGCTCGGCCGCGGGCGATCTCGTCCTCCCATGTCTGCCGGGCGGTATCGAAGGTGGTGTCGTCTGCGAGATCGAATCCGCCGTCGTGGCCGCTGGGATCCGCATCCGGGTCGTAGATCGGTGCCACCTGCTCGCCCGGCAGGACACGGCGGAACCAGTTCCGCTCAACCTCGGCCATGTGCTGCACCAGCCCGAGCAGCGTCAGCGGTGACGGCGATGTCGAGGTTGTCCGCAGTTGCTCGTCGGTGAGCCCATCGCACTTCATGACGAGCGTGGCCCGGTAGAAGTCGAGCCAGCCCTCCAGTGTCGTGCGTTCGTCGGCCCGCAGCGGAGGCACGGCGCGCTCGGTCGTCGGCATACCCGCATGGTGTCAGGCCGCGCTGAGCGCCCTGGGTCAGCCTGTCGCGGATGGATCTCGAGGAGAGCCGCGGAGCACCAAGGCGTCTGTAGGGTCCGCATATGAGCATCGGATCGTTGGCTGTCGTCGAGGAGTGGCTGGACGCGGTCAACCGGGGCGACGGTGTGCGGCTCGAGCAGTTGAGCCACGAGGAAGTGGAGATCGTCGGGCCGCGTGGCAGCGGCCGGGCCGGCCGCAGGGTGCTCTCCGACTGGCTGACCCGGGCGGGCTTCTCGGCCGAGCCGCTGCGCTGGTTCTGCGGCGCCGACGGCAGCGTTGTGGTCGAGCAGGACGCCCGATGGGTCGACGTTGCGACAGGCGTGGAGCAGGGGCGGGCCCGCGTGGCCTCGCAGTTCCTCGTCGACGGGGCACGGGTTGCCAAGTACGTACGGCACGACGGCGGGTTGCCCACAGCGCTGGCCGCGGCGGGGCTCGGTGACGACGCCGAGGTCACCGAACGTCAGGCGCGCTGAACCCGTCGGCCAGCGCACTCATCCCGTCCTGCAAGGGGATCCGCTTGCGGGAAGCCGCGATCTTGCCCGGACCGCGCTGGTGGCGTGCCGTACGCCGTTCCTCTTATGGTGCAGTGACTGGCTTGTCGCGTATGGCCGCCCGTAGATGGGTGCAGGCGAGCAGGCAGGGCGAGGGGCAGGACTGTGCTAGCTCCAGGTAGTCACGCATGCGCTGCAGTTCGACGATCCGGCTTCCCAGTTCTGCGGCCCTTTCCCTCGCGAGGGCCTGCCAGCTTTCGTCACCCGTGCCGCCTCTGGTGAACAGGTCGGCGATCTGGGCGAGGGAGAATCCGGCGTTCTTGAGTAGCGCGACGATCGCCAGTCGCTCAACAGCCTCCTGGTCGTACAGCCGGCGCCCGCCTCGACGTTCCACCGGCAGGACCAAACCTTGCGCCTCATAGAACCGCACGGCCGAGACCCGCACGCCGACGCGGCGGGCGGCCTCACCAATACCCACCAGGGACTGCGGTGGGGTGCCAGGTGTCATCGCCGTCCCTTGACCTCGACCCGGGTTGAGGTCACAGACTACCAGCGTGACCGCTTCCCACGCCGCCGGCCGTGCCGAGCTGTCACGTGTACCGCCGCGTCACCGCGGGAGAGGCAGCGCCGTCGTCGACCTGCTCGTCCTGGCCGTGCTCGTTGTGTGCTGGTCGCTGATTCCGCTCCCGGTGGCCCATGTCGCAACCGGTGTGCTCCTGCTCGGAGTCGTCCTGGCCCATCTGCTGATGTACCGGGCTCGACTATGGGCCAGGCAGTCATCCCGGCGAGATCCGGGGCGCCGTCAGCGGCGGCGAGTGCGTGAACGTGTCCTGCTGCTGGCCGCGACTGCGGCGATGGCTGTCAGCGGGTTGGTGCAGTGGGCAGGGGTAGGTGACGCCGAGCACTGGCACGCAGCCACCAGTGCGATCCTCGTCCTGCTCGCCGGCCGGCATGCTTGGTCACGTCGGCGTCTGGTGCACCGCGGGGGCATGACACTTGCAGGCACGCCGAGCCTGCCAGCCCGATGAGCTCTCCGGTAAGCAAGGTCAACCAGTTCGGCTTTCCGCACGGTCCGTTAGGGCATCTCGTCGGACTGGTGATGCGGCACGGCAACGCCGACATGGAGCAGGCGGCTATCGACGCGCTCGAACTGCACGGTAGCGAGCATGTGCTGGAGATCGGGTCGGGGCCCGGGGTAGGGCTGCGGCTGCTCGCGGACCGGCTTCCCGGGGGCCGCGTGACCGGACTCGACCCCTCACCGGTCATGGTCGCCCAGCTTGCGGTGAGGCGCCATCCTGCCCCGGCTCGCGCTGCTGGCCGTGCCGTACGCCGTTCGGCCTACGGAACGGCCCGGTCCGGTCAGTTTGTTCGAAGGCCGGCGACTGTCAGGTTGACGAGCCGTTGCACCGCAGCGTC
>JBBSGM010000263.1:0-3391 GCA_038254065.1 Mycobacteriales bacterium
CAGGAGCGCGGCGGCGAGGCAGGCGCACAGCAGGTTCTGGGTGCCCTCCCCGGCGGTGGCGCCGGAGTCCAGGCGGGCGCCGAGGCGTTTCTTCGCGATCCCCAGCAGCGGCATGACGATCAGGCTTGAGATCGCCAGTCCGATGCCCAGCCAGCTGGTCTGGGCCCGGTCCCCGGCGATCAGGGTGGTGATCCCGTCGTAGGCGATGTAGGGCGCGAGCAGGAAGAACGTGACCGCGACCGCCCGGTGCGCCCGAGCCTCCGCGGTGTCGGACAGGGTCCGGTCACCGGTGAACCGCCAGATGACGATCACACTGGCCAGCCCCTCGATGACCGAGTCCAGTCCGAACCCGAGCAACGCCACCGACCCGGCGATCACCGCGGCGGTGATCGCGATCGCGCCCTCGGCGGCCATGTAGGCCAGCGACACCCACGACAGCAACCGGGCCTGCCGAGCGGCCCGATGCCAGCCGGCGTCGCGGGGCTGCTGCGGGCCGGCGGGGGCGCAGCAGGCATCGGCGACCGGCGCCGACGGCGCGGTGTCATGGTCGGGGAGAGTCACGATGCGGCCCCTGTCTCGTCGGTGTCGGGTTGGCCGTAGACGGGGCAGAGCGCGACCGCGTTGCCCGTCGCGGACAGCAGTCGCTCCGCGGCGGCGAGCAGCTGCGACAGCGCCGGTTGGGCCAGGGTGAACACCGATGCCCGCCCGAGCGGCCGGGAGCTGACCAGACCGCAGTCCTGCAGGCACGCCAAGTGCTGCGACACCGTCGACTGCGCCAACCCCAGCGCCTCCACCAGATCGACCACCCGCGCGGAGCCATCGCCGGCCAGCCGACGCAGGATCGCCAACCGGGTGGGGTCGGCCAACGAGCGGAACAACGCCGCCGCCGGAAGGAGCTCCACCCGCTCCGCCGCTGCCATCGTCATATGACGATGCTATCGGTCTGCCCGCACCACCACACCGCTACCGAGCGACCAGGGCGAGCACGATCGCGGCCACGGCGACCAGAACCGACGCGGCAAGGGTCAATGGGCGGCCGACGCGTGTGCGTCGTGGTTCTCCCCGCAGCGGAAACAGCAGCTGTCGGCCTGTGGTGTAGAGGGCGAGGGTGCCGACGAACAGCGCCCCCGGTAGCGGCAGGGGGCCGGCCAGGACCAGCGTCAGCGTCGCGGCGCCCAGTCCGAGCGCCAGGGCCGCCTCGAGCAGTTGGACCGGGATGCGGCGCACCCCGATCCGGCGGTCCGACGACCACAGGCCCCAGTGCGACGCGGTTGGTCGCCCGACGCAGCAGCCCCCAGGAAACACCCTGGCCGCCCCACGGCCATGGCCAGGAACAGACCGGGTGTGCTGGCATCCAGAAACAGTCCCACCGGCGTCGCGGTGGCCGTGGACGCGATCGCCACGGTCGCAAAAGTCCCCAGCAGGAATCCCTGGATGCAGGTCCCGGCCGTGACGAACGTGCGCGAGCTCTGTCGGTGCAGCACCAGATACCAGGTCTTGGCCGCGAGGTAGCCGACCGCGACCGCGACCGCCGACACGACCACCGGGCCGCCCCAGCCCGCACCGATTCGCGCGAGTAGCACGGCCTGCCCGACCAGGGCCACGAGCACCCCGATCAGCACCAGCACGGGCCAGGCGAACGGGCGCACACCGGGGCCGTGCAGCAACGCCGCCATCCCGGTCCGGGTGCTCACCTCCCTGGCCGGCAGCACCACGTGATCGACCGACGCCGGCCGTGCACCGGCAGGCCCGGAGCCGCCGTCACGCACCGGCTCGGCGAGGACACGCCACTGGCCGGGGTGGATACCGACCACCTTGGTGGTGATCGTGACCGGTCCGCTCCCGGGAACGAGCCCGTCCACCCGCTCGATCTGATCGAAGCGATCCCGGGCATCACCGGTGCCATCGGCACCCACCCGGCGCCCGACGAATCGCACCGCCACCGAGTCCGGCCCCGGATGGGTGTCGCCGGAGTCGAAGCAGTACGTGGCAGCGAGCCCGATGGCGTCACCCTCGAGAACCTGCTCACAGCCGCCCAGGACGGATACGACCTCGGCCGGGACCGCCCGGCCGTGGCGATCGTCATCGGTGGCGACCGCGGACGGCGCCGAGGGTGCGGGAACGGCCGGCCCGCCGACACGGGGACCGGCCACCCGAGGCGCGGGGATTCGAGGCGAGGTGACTCGATGCACCGGGACAGGGCGTGCGGGAACCAGGGGAAGTCCCTGCTGCGCCGCGAGCGCCGCCGTCAGCTGGGTCAGTCCGGTGCCGTCCTCGGCCGCCCGCGGCGCCCCTGGCGACCGCTTGCCGGGGGGTTGATTCCGCTGTGTCGATCTCCTGCGTGATGTACCCATCCACCCATTCTACTGTCTACGTACGTAGGTAGTAGGTAGGTAACGTGAGCCTCTCTTTCCGCGCGTCTCCGTCGTCGGGCCAGGTGTCGTCGCGCCCGACGCACCCCTTCTGCTGCCTCGGTACGGAGGTAGTAGATACGGTGTCGGTGTACACGCTGACCGGGCTCGCGCCGAGATGGAGGACACCCCATGCCGTCGGCCTCGCCCGTGTTCGGGACCCGGCTGGGCCGGACGTGACCCGTTTGATCGACCTCTCTTGGACCTGCAGGCGCCTGAGCGCGGGTCAGGTCCTGTTCCCCCGACGTCGCCGGCGGGCGGAATCGACGATGCCTGGTGCGGGGCGTCGTGGCGCCGCGCTGCTCGCGGTGCTGATCCCGATGCTGTGGCTGGCGCTACCCGCCCCGGTCGCGTCCGCGCACGCCTACCTGTTGGGGAGCACCCCGCCCAGTGGCTACGCGGTGCCCAGCCCGCCCACGGCGGTCAGTCTCGACTTCGACCAGCCCGTCACCGTCGGCGCCGCCCCGCTGAGCCTGGCCGACACCACCGGTAGGCCCTACGCGTTGGGACCGGCCGCGCTGTCGCTGGGCGGGCGTCGACTCGCCGCCCCGGTGTTGGCCCGGCTGGTCGAGGGCGGCTACCGGATTCACTGGGAGGTCACCGCCGATGACGGGGACGTCGTCTCCGGCAACGTCTCCTTCGCCGTCGGGACCGCGGCACCCGTGCCGGGCAGCGCCGACGTCGATGGCGGCGCACTGGATCCGCCGATCGTCATCGTGGCGCGCTGGGTGCTGTTCGCCGGCGTGGCCCTCGCCCTGGGCGGCGTGGTGGGCGACCTGCTCGCCCGCCGGGTTCAGCGGGAGGTCAGCGTTCGCGAGCCCGACCGACCACGACCGCTGCTAGGGCGTGTCTGCGGGATCTTGATGTTCGGGTGCGGTAGATCTTGCTCATGCATGCTCGTCATGATCTGACCGATGTTGAGTGGGCGCGTCTGGAGCCGTTGTTGCCGGATCGCACGCCGTGTCGGGGTGGGCGGTGGG
>JBBSGM010000264.1:0-3342 GCA_038254065.1 Mycobacteriales bacterium
ATTATGCCGACGTTCGCGTTATGCCGATGTTTGCCTGAACGCCCTGGTCAGGGCGGTGGCCTGGCCGGGTAGTTCGGCATAATCACAGGACCTCCACGCTTGTCTCCTCATCGATGAGAGGAGCAAGACCATGGAGGACCAGTTGGCACGGGTGGCGCCTGGCCCGCTCGACGAGCTCGTCGGGGGCTTCCTCGCCGAACTCGTCGAGCTTGGGTACGCGCCCCGGAGCTGCGAAGCCCAGTCGCGATTGGCACGCCACCTGTCGCGATGGCTGGCGACGGAAGGGTTGGGCGCCGGTGACCTGACGGAGCAGGCGGTGGTGCGCTTCGTCGCCGCCCGCCGGGCGATGACCTCGAAGATGAGGTCGCAGCGGGCTCTCGTCCCCTTGCTGACGTACCTGCGTCGGCTCGGTCTGACGCCGACGGCGCCGGTCGTGGTGGCGACGGCGCCGACCGAAGTGGTCCTGGAGCGCTTCACCTTGCACCTGTCGAACGAACGGGCACTGGCACCGGCAACGGTCCGCAGCTACCTGTCCCAGGTCCGGCCGTTCCTGGCCGCCCACCCGGGCCACGCCGGCCGGTGGGAGTCACTGACGGCCCGCCAGGTCACCGCCTACGTCACCGCTCGGGCTGCCGGCCAGCGCCCCAGGTCGGTGCAGGTGGGGGCGAACGCCCTGAGATCGCTGCTGCGCTGGATGTGGCGCCAGGGGCTGGTGGCTTCGCCATTGGCCGAGGCCGTCGGCTCGGTGGCTGCCCCGACCACCACGGCGCCACGGAAGGCGCTGAGCCCAGGCGAGGTCCGCGACCTGTTCGCTGCACTTCCCATCGACGGCCCTGCCCGGCTTCGGGACGAGGCGGTCCTGGTCCTGATGCTGCGGCTGGGGCTTCGTGCCGGGGAGGTCGCCGCCCTGCGGTTGGAGGACATCGACTGGCGGGCCGGGCTGGTGAGCGTGCACGGCAAGCGGGGGCGGCTCGACCAGGTGCCGTTGCCGGTCGACGTGGGCAAGTCGCTAGTGGTCTACCTGCAACGGGGACGACCGGCCACCACGGCCCACCGGGAGGTGTTCATCGGCCTTGACGCCCCCCGCCGGCCCCTCGGCTCGGCAGCGGTCACGTGCATCGCCTCCCGTGCCTTGGCCCGGGCGGGCGTCGCCGGTCCCCGTGGCGCACACCGCCTGCGCCACAGCGTTGCCTGCGGCGTGCTGGCCGCCGGAGGGGGCATGGCCGAGGCGGGCCAGCTCCTTCGTCATTCGAGCGCGACGGCTACCGCGATCTACGCCAAGGCTGACTTGACGGCACTGGCGGGGCCGGCGCGGCCGTGGCCAGGAGCGGGCCGATGAGCGTGGACCTGTATGCCGCGGCCGCCGAATGGCTCGTCGATCGTCGTGCCCGTGGCTACCGTCTCGCCGACCACGACTGGTTGGTCGCCTCGTTCCTGGACGGCCTGGCCGCCCGGAGCGTCACCACGATCACCGTCGCCGAGGCGATGGCCTTCGCCCAGCAGCGGCCCGGGACAGACCGTCGTTGGCAGGCGGCCCGGCTCCGGGTCGTCCGTGGGCTGGCCGCCTACGTCCACGCCCTGGACCCCGCCGCCGCCGAACTGGTCCCTCCCGGGCTGATCCCGGCCAGGCTCACCCGCCGCACCCCCTACCTCTACTCCGCCGACGACATCGCCAGGCTCATGTCGGCGGCGACGTCCCTGTCCCCGCCGATGCTCGCCGCCAGCATGGCCACCCTGATCGGGCTCCTTGCCTCGACAGGCATGCGGGGCGGGGAGGCGTTGGCCCTCGACCTCGACGACCTGGACGCCGACGCAGAACTGCTCACGGTCACCGGCAAGTACGGCAAACGGCGGTTCGTCCCCCTTCACCCCACCACGGTTGCGGCGTTGGCCGAGTACCAACGAGTGCGGGCCGTTCGCGCCGGGCCGAGCGGGCCCCTGCTGGTGGGGACCAAGGGCGGCCGGCTGAACCCGAACACCGCACGGGTGGCGTTCAGGGCCCTTGCCGACGGGTGCGGGCTGGCCTCCCGGCCAGGTTGCGGGCCGCCGAGGCTGCACGGCCTCCGGCATACCTTCGCCGTCGACACTCTCGTCGACGCCCACCGTCAAGGAGCCGACGTCGACGCTCGCATTGCCACGCTGGCCACCTTCCTCGGCCACGTCGAGCCGGCGAACACCTACTGGTACTTGAGCGCCAGCCCCGAGCTCATGGCGATCGTGACCGAACGCGTCAGCGCCGCGGCGTGGCGGAGGAGGCCATGACCGCGCTGGCGCCGACCATGCAGTCCTTCTTCACCCAGTACTTGATCGGCCAGCGCGGCGCGAGCGAGCACACGATCGCGTCCTACCGCGACACCATGCGGCTCCTGCTCGGCTACGTCCACGAGCGGACCGCCATCGCCCCCGGTGACCTGGACATCTCCGTCCTCGACGCCGAGCTGATCGGCGACTTCCTCACCATGCTGGAGGAGCGCCGGGGCAACGGGGCCAGGACGCGCAACACCCGCCTGGCCGCTGTTCACTCCCTGTTCAGCCACGCCGCCCTGCGCCACCCCGAGCACGCCGAGCTGATCGCCCATGTGCTCGCCATCCCGAGGAAGAACACTGACCGGTCGGTGGTCAGCTACCTCAGCGAGGCCGAGGTGGAGGCCCTGCTGGCCAGCCCCGATCGCTCCACCTGGACGGGACGCCGTGACCACATGCTCCTGCTCCTGATGGTCACCACCGGGCTGAGAGTCTCCGAGGTCACGTCGTTGACCCGAGCCGACACCCATGCTGACGTTCGGGGCGCCCACATCGCCTGCCACGGCAAGGGACGCAAGGACCGGGTCACGCCGCTCGAGCCGACGACCGTCAAGGCGTTGCGCCTGTGGCTGGCCGAGAACCCGGGACCATCCTCAAGTCCCCTCTTCGTGGCCCGGGGCACGACCCGGAAACTGACTACCGACGCCGTCGCGCAGCGGATCGAGCTCCACGCCGCCGCCGCTGCACCCACCTGCCCCACCATGGCCACCAAGAACGTGACCCCACACGTCATGCGCCATACCTGCGCCATGCGCATGCTGGCGGCCGGGGTCGACGCCACCACCATCGCGCTCTGGCTGGGCCACGAGTCTCCCGAGTCGACCCGTCCTTACGTCCACGCCGACCTTGGGCTCAAGCAGCGCGCCCTCGACCGCACGGCCCCACCGCGGACCCCCAAGGGCCGCTACAACCCGCCTGACAAGCTCCTCGCCTTCCTCGAAGCCCTGTGAATTATGCCGAACTACCCGGCCAGGCCACCGCCCTGACCAGGGCGTTCAGGCAAACATCGGCATAACGCGAACGTCGGCATAATTCGTG
>JBBSGM010000265.1:0-3330 GCA_038254065.1 Mycobacteriales bacterium
ACGCGGGTCAACCACCGGCGACCCTGGGCCGGAACGTCGAGATCCACGCTCATCTGCGAGTCCTTCCCACTGCCCGCACGACGAGCAGCGCGCCAACGGTAGGGTTGGCCTCGACATAAGGCAAAGACATCGCCGCTATGGTTAGCAGAGCGATTGGTTATGGGAGCCGGAGCGTTGTCGTGGATTTGAGGCAGCTGTCGTACTTCGTTGCGGTGGCCGAGGAGGGGCAGGTCACCCGCGCCGCTGTCCGGGTGTCGGTGGCTCAACCGGCGGTCAGCGCGCAGATCCGTCGCCTGGAACGCGAGCTCGGGGAGCCGTTGTTTCACCGCGATCAGCGCGGAGTCCGCCTGGCCGAAGCCGGTGCCGCACTGTTGCCGCACGCGCTTGCCGCGCTCGCCCGCGGCCCACCGCGGCCGGGACGCGATCGCGTCGCTGCGCGGGATGCTGCATGGTCGGCTGCGTGTCGGTGTTTCCCGGCCCGTTGACCGCCGCCTGGCCCAGACGCTCGGGGCATTCCACCGCGCCCATCCCGCTATCGAGATCGTGTTCACCGAGCAGCACAACGATCCGCTGCTCGACGCCCTGGCCGCCGGTGATCTCGACGCCGCGGTGGTGGGCATGCACGGACGGCCCTTGCCGCCGCAGATCCGCACCCGGGTGATCGCTATCGAACCGCTGGTGCTCGTCGTCCCGCACGACCATCCACTCGATCACCGCACCAGCATCAGCCTCAGCCACCTGCGGGAGCAACCGATGATCACCCTCACCCACGGCAGCGGACTGCGAACGGTCCTCGAAGGTGCCTGCCACGCCGCCGGCTTCACCCTGCGTATCGTCGCCGAGACCAGCGAACTCGGATCCGTCGTGGAACTCGTCGCCGAGGGACTGGGTCTGGCCGTGCTGCCCCGCTCCGCGATCGGCGACACCGACCTCGGTGTCGCCGAGATCGCCCGACCACGCCTTCAGCGACGCACGGCGCTGGCCTGGAACCACGCCACCGCCACACCCGCTGCCCGCGCCTTCCTCAGCCTCGCCGAGCAACATCTCCCGGCCACGACACTCGGACCGAACGGGTCCCCGAACCAGTGAGGGCAGCCAAAGCAGGCCCGCGGGGCTCGACGACATTCGCAGGTTGCACCGTCAAGCGGTCCCACTCACCGGGATCGCTGTACGGGGCGCCGTCGTCAGCCAGAGTTGACCAGGCACCACTCATTGCCCTCGGGGTCGAGGAGGACCTGGAACGCGCCAGCGCTGTCGCGGTGGATGCCACCGATGCGCTGAGCACCGAGCTCCTCGGCCTGCCTGGTTGCCGCGGGAATGTCTGGGACCTCGATGTCCAGGTGCAGCCGGTTCTTCACGGTCTTACCCTCGGGCACTTTCTGAAAGGCCAATCGGGTCCACCCAGGCGGATCGATGAAGCACCAGGACATATCTCGCTCCGTCGGCTGCCCGCCCAGCACGCCTACCCAGAACTTGGCCAGCGCCATCGGGTTCGCACAGTCGATCACGACCTCGTCGATTCGCCCGATCACAACGCGAGGTTAGCGGGGGCTCGTGTTCTCCCGCACCGTAGCGGGATCCGCGTACAGGACAGGTGATGGACACTCATGCGCCGGTTGCTACCTGCCGGTGCGCTCGCGATGCTTGCACCCCGGCCAGCAGCAGGGGCGACGCTGGCCTTCCTCCAGTTCCTCCTGGGTCCGGCGGATGCGGCGCTCTCGGGTCATCTTCTGCTTGGCATCCTCGACCCAGCAGATGAACTCGTTGCGGGCCAAGGGCGTGATGTCCTTCCAGGCATCGAGTGCCGTGGTGTTGGCGATCAGCGCCTTGCGCAGGTCTGCGGGCAGCTTGTGCACCACCCCACCGGGCACTCGCTGGCTGCTCACACGACCACGGTAGCGGGCCAGCCCGCTTCACCATCGGCTACTGGACAGGCGTTCCGGTCTCCATTGTTGAGCCGGACGAGTCAGCTCGCGGCGTCCGCTCGATAGGCTTGTGGGGGGTGTTGGCGCCCCGACGCGCGCTCAGCAGCCAAACACTGACCAGCAGATGTCGTTCCGCAACCGCTGGTCGTCAAGTACGAGCTCGCGAATCGCCTCTGGGAGCTGGTCACGCTGCCACCGGCACTCAAGTCGTCCTGCGGCCCCGGCCCTCGCCTTCCGGCGCGGCAGCACGTGCGGCCTTGATCGCGTAGGCGGCCGCACCGAGTTCGTGCGCGGCGACGTGCGCGGCGGCCCCGGCCTGGCCCGCAGCGTAAGCGGCATGCCGTGCTGCCCCGCGCAGGTCTCTGGCCGCGCCCATTGCATGGCCGCCCGCCGCGCGAGCCTGCATCATCTTGACCTCGCCACGCACCCAGGCGCGGGCATGCTCGATCGCCTGACGCGGTCGTGGGTCCTCAGGCTGAGCCGACTCGAACAGGTCAAGGACGTGCTCCGCGCACGACGCTGCCCAAAGAGCGAGGAGACGGTGATCCGGATCGGTGAGGGTTCCACCGCGGCGGATCGTCACGAAGCGAGAGTCTCGGACCTTCGGGAGGATCATGGTTGGAACTTCTATCACTTGCATCCGGCCAACACCCTAGGGCGACGCGTGCGACCAGGCACGCCCCCAAGCGAAGCCTGCGAACCCGGTGGTCGATCCCGATACGGGCCGTCTCCGGCCGGCCGGCCACCGCGGTGTCACCCGCGGCGTGGGCGGCCGGTGTGGTGATCGTTGCGGGCTCCCCGTGCGCGGGTAGAGTTCGCGGGGTACGCAGGTACGCAGGTTCACGTTCCCCAGAAGTACGCCACAGAGTCGGGAACACGCTGGCGCCCACTGCGGGTGTCCAGTCGCCAAGGGGTGGCACGGAGATCTGCCATGCCCCGTGGTGACAAGAGCGCTGCTTGCTCGGTAACCAATCTGAACGCCCGCCCCGCTGACGGGGCTGATCCGCCGTGCGCCGATGGCGCGACCGGGGCGTCGGCCGCGTCGAACGACCCAGCGCCGGCCTACCGCTGGCGCTGGCTGGTATTGGCGGTGACGGTGGGCGCGGCGGTCATGGACCAGCTGGACACCACCGTCATTAACGTCGCTGCCCCCACGGTCCGGGCGGACCTCGGCGGCAGCCCGGCGGTTCTGCAATGGCTGTCCGCCGGTTACACGCTGCCTTTCGCGGCCTTGCTGATCATCGGCGGGCGCCTCGGTGACCTGTATGGACGGCGGCGGATGTTCCTGGTCGGCCTCGTCGGTTTCACGGCCGCGTCGCTGGCGTGGGCGGGCGCGGCCGCGCCGGCGCTGCTGGTCGCCGCCCGGGTGGTGGCAGTCGGGGTCGGGGGGGTGGGGTTTGCGGCC
>JBBSGM010000266.1:0-3324 GCA_038254065.1 Mycobacteriales bacterium
GCTTTTAATCCGCGGGTTCCGGGTTCGATCCCCGGGCGGCCCACCGGACAACCCTGCTTTCACCTGCGCCTTTGCACTGGCTGCACCTCCCTCCTACGGCGTGAACCACCCTGCGGCCAACAAGCGGCTAACGAAGTGGCTAACGGACGGTCTGGCCTGGTCCATCCACTCAACTCCCCAAGGTTGACCGCGAAGTGGTCCGACCCCAGCTCGGTGCTTGCCCGCGTCGACGGCAACATCGAGGTCGGTTGCCACCGGTCTCGAGGATGTTCCGTTCCGGGCCGGCAAGGTGATGGATGAGCACCGGTCCGTCGTTCCTCCCATCGGCGGTATCGGGATACAGGTGTGTGTCGACGGCTTGCGAGGGGCCGGAGGCCTGTGCGGGCAACCATCGCCATGTGTGCGCCGGAGGTGCAGATGTTGGTCGACAGGACGGGCACCTGGCGCGGGTGAGGACCTCCCCGGCGTCGGACGTCGTCGAGCCGCATGACGGTTCCGGCTGGCTGCCGGCCGCAGAAGGGAGCCACGGGCGACCGCCCGGACGCTCGGCGACACCGAGCTCGCGCAGCGTCCGCAGATGCCGCCGACGGGCCCGGAGTAGGCGCCGCCGCCTCGCGTAGCCGCTGGACCGCTGCCAGGTCCCAGCTGCCCTTGTTCTTGTCCGACACGAGGGCACAGTCCGCAGTCGGGTTGGCCGTGCGGTTGTCCCCGACGGCGGACGGGCGTAGCCCAGCAGCACAGGACCGGGCCGCTGGTCATCTCATCGGCGCCGGGGGCCGTCTCCCGACGAACTGCCGACCGAGGTGGTGTTCGGCTCACCGGCCTGCGATGTCAACGGACAGCAGGATCTCCCGGTGGGCGGACATCAGATCTCCAGGTTTGTGGACACCAGTTCTCCTGGTGGACGGACAGCTGATCTCCAGTAGTGCTGGTCAAACCAGGGGCACCACTCCCTTGCCGGCGACGGCTTCGGCGAGGCGTTGAGAGCGGCCGTCGGTGAGGATCTGGTGGGCGTGGTGAAGCAGCCGGTCGACGGTCGTGGTGGCCAGCGTCTTGGGCATGATCGTGTCGAAGCCCGACGGCTTGATGTTGCTCGTGACGGCGACTGACCTGCGTTCGTAGGCGGCGTCGACGACGCGGTAGAACGCCTCGGCGGCGTCCTGGCCGGCGGGCAGGCTCCCGATGTCGTCGATGACGATGAGGTCGCTGCGGCAGATTCGTGCGACGACCTTGGCGATGGTGGCGTCGGCTCGGGCCCGGCCGATGGTCGCGGTCAGGCTCTCGAGGGTGAACCAGGCGACCCGCAGGTCGGCATCGATGGCGGCGTGGGCGAGGGCTTCGACGAAATGGCTCTTGCCGGTCCCGGACGGGCCGCTGATCGCGAGGTTCTCGGCTCTGCCGATCCACTCCAGGGTGCGCAGGGCGGACTGGGTCGCGGGTTCGATGCTGCTGTCGTGCTCGCGCCAGGTGTCGAAGCTCTTGCCGGTCGGGAATCCGGCGGCCTTGCGGCGCATCCGTTGGGTCGCGGCGTCTCTGCCGCGGATCTCCTCCAGCAGCAGGACCCGCAGGACCTCGGCGGGGTCCCAGCGTTGCGCCTTCGCGGTCGCGAGGACCTCGGGTGCGGCGGCGCGGACGTAGGGCAGCCGCATTCGGTGCAGCGCCGCCTTGAGCTCCTCAGGCAAGGCCGGCGCTGCAGCCCGCTTGCTCGTGGGTGTGCTGGTCGTGGGGCTCATCGGCTGGCGACCTCGTCCCAGGCGCTGGTCCCGGGCTGCGCGGAGTGCGACTCGTCCGGGCGGACAAGCTCCAGCTGCGGCCGACCGGTCGCGAGGTAGTCGGTGATGGACGCCAGCGCGCCGTCGTCGAACCGGCCGGCGGTCGCGGCCAGCATCAGGGCCGCGTCGATCTGCTCGACCCCGACGATCGCGGCCAGCTCGACTGCGGCGGCCATCTTGCTGCGGATCCGTTGCGCACCGATAGCCGCGGCCTCCACGAGCCACTTGTGCGCTCCCGGTCCGAGGTTCAGGAAGGCGATCTCGGCAGCCGTGCGGGCCTTCGGCTTCGGGATCCGGGGACCGTTCCCGCCTGGATGGTGCGGGTAGTGCGCGTCCACGATCTGCGGCCTGCCGGGCGTGCTCAACCGGTGGCGGCAGAGCTCCGCCAGGCCAGCCGGCGTGCGGGCGGTGATGACCAGCTCCTGCCCGACGATCCGGCACCAGACCTGCTTGCCCTGATGACCGTCGGGGGTGGAGTAGCGCACCGACCCCCAGCGGATCGTCTGGTCGTCCCCGACCGCCCGCGGTTCGCCGAGCACGGCGGTGTGCGCCTCGACCGGCAGCACGTGCAGCCGCCCACGTTCCTCGACCAGCATGTCGACCGGCGCCCGCCCGGTCTCTCGATGAACCCGGCCGTTGAGCTCAGCAGTGACCGTGACGCAGGCCTGGGCGAGGTCGGCGAAGCTGCCGTACTGCTCGAGCAGGTTCGCACTCGTCGGGACCAGATCGCGCTTGGCGACCTTCACGGTCGCCTCCGCGCCGCCCTTGCTCTCCGGGTCATACGGGACGCAGGTGTGCAGCACGCAGCCGTAGTGCCGGCCGACCGCGACCATCTGCGGGTGCCGGATCGCGACGCCGGCGACGTGCTCGATGGTGACGGTCTTCTCGTTGTCGGTCAGCAGATACGTCGGCGCGCCGCCCACCGCCCGCAGCGTGGTGTCCAGGCACGACACCAGCGTGCCCATCGTGCGGTCCCAGGTCGCCAGGATGACCCGGAACCGTGACCACGCCAGCCATGCGCAGAACAGGCTGGTCCGACGGCCGCCGATCCGAGGGCCCTCGCCCCAGTCGAACTGCAGCCACATACCGGGCTCCGGAACCCACGGCCGGTACTTGCGCCGGTGCCCGTCCCGCCAGGCCTGCTTGAGCTCCGCGACGGCCCGGCGGGTGCTGCGCTCATCACCGGCGAAGCCCATCGCGACCAGCCGCTCGTGAACCACATCGGCCCGAACGGCACACTCGCTCAGGTCGACCATCTGCTCGACGTTCGCCATGAACGGATCGATCAACCGCACCCGCCGCGTCGGCGCAAACGGGTCGCCACCGGCGTCACGGACCTCGACATACCGAGCGACGGTCTTGGCATCAATACCTGCGAGCTTCGCGGCCGACCACGCGCACTGCGTCGCGTCGAACGCCTCCAGAATCTCCATGATCTCCCTGCTCGACTTCGTCAACGTCCCTCCGGTGAGCTCGTGGATGAACCACAACCTCACCGGCCAGCTCGGGCGTTGCGGTGGACATCGACCTGGAGATCTCGTGTCCGCCCACC
>JBBSGM010000267.1:0-3322 GCA_038254065.1 Mycobacteriales bacterium
CGAGACCACCATCGACGCGTTGTCCTGCCGGGTGGGGGAGGTGGCGCGCCCGGCCGTGGGCCGCCCGCTGGTCAACATGCGGGCTTACGTCCTCGACGGCGAGCTGCGCCCGGTGCCGGTCGGGGTGGCCGGGGAGCTGTACCTGGCCGGGGCCCAGCTGGCCCGGGGGTACCTGGGCCGTGCCGGGTTGACCGCCGAGCGGTTCGTCGCCGACCCGTTCGGGACGCCGGGCGAGCGGATGTACCGCACCGGGGACCTGGTCCGCTGGACCGGGCACGGCGTGCTGGAGTTCCTGGGCCGGGCCGACGAGCAGGTCAAGATCCGGGGGGTCCGGATCGAACCCGGGGAGATCGAGGCCGGGCTGCGCGGGCACCCCGACGTGACCGAGGCCGCGGTGGTCGCGCGGGAGGACCGACCCGGCGTCAAGCGGCTGGTGGCGTACGTGGTGCCGGCAGCCGGTGCGAATGCGCCGGAGACGGCCGAGTTGCGCGCGCTGCTCGGCCGGTCGTTGCCGGAGTACATGGTGCCCTCGGCGTTCGTGACGCTCGACGGGCTGCCGCTGACCCGCAACGGCAAGCTGGACCACAGGGCGCTGCCAGCACCCGACCTCAGCAGCGCGACCCGGGCCGCCTACGTGGCGCCGCGCAACCACGTCGAACGCGTCGTGGCCCAGATCTGGACGGACCTGTTGGAGGCCGAGCACGTCGGGGTCGAGGACAACTTCTTCGAGCTCGGGGGCGACTCTATCCTGACCATCCAGGTCATCTCCCGGGTGCGGGCGGCGCTCGGGGTGGCCGTCTCGCCGCGGGCCGTGTTCAGCAACCCGACGGTGGCCGGCCTGGCCGGCGCCATCGAGGCAGTGAGCGGGGCCGGCGCCGCCGAGGCGGACTCCCCGATCCCGGTGCTGCCCCGCGAGGGCGACCTGCCGTTGTCGTTCGCCCAGCAGCGGCTGTGGTTCCTCGACCAGTTCGAGCCCGACAGCGCCGAGTACGTCCTCACTCCGATTGCCCTGCGGCTGCGTGGTGCGCTGGACGTCGAGGCCCTCAACGACGCTCTGAGCGGCCTGGTCGCGCGACACGAGTCGCTGCGGACGACGTTCGATTCGGTCGACGGGCGCGGGGCGCAGCTGGTGCATCCACCGGACCGCGTGGACGTGTCGGTGCTCGACCTGTCGGACGTGCCGGAGGCGGAGCGGGAGGCTGAGCTCGCCCGGATCCTGAAGCAGGAACGCACGTGGCCCTTCGATCTCCGCGAAGGTCCCCTCGTGCGGCCGCGACTGGTGCGGCTGGCCCCGCAGGAGCACGTCCTGACGGTGACCATGCACCACATCGTGACCGACGGCTGGTCCGCCGGCGTGCTCGACGGCGAGCTGGGCGTGCTCTACGCCGCGGCCGTGCGGAGAGAACAGCCCCGGTTGCCGGAGCTGCCGGTGCAGTATGTCGATTTCGCGGTCTGGCAGCGGGACCGGCTGTCGGAAGCGGCCCTTGCCGATCAGGTGGGGTACTGGCGGAATCAGCTGGACGGGCTGGCGCCGTTGGAGCTGCCGACGGACCGGCCCCGGCCCGCGGTACAGACCAAGAACGGCGCACTGGTGGAGTTTCGGATTCCCGCAGCGGTGACGGCCGGGCTCAGGAAGCTGGGACGAAGCCACGACGGCACGCTGTTCATGACCCTGGTCGCCGCGTGCCAGGCCCTGTTCCACCGGTGGTCCGGGCAGGACGACATCGCGGTGGGCACGGTCGTCTCGGGCCGCGAGCGTCCCGAGCTGACGAGCCTGGTCGGAATCCTGGTCAACACGCTGGTGCTGCGGTCCCAGGTGGACCGCGGGCGCACGTTCCGGGAGTTCCTGGCCGGGGTCAAGGACACCGTGCTCGATGCCTTCGCCAACCAGGACGTGCCGTTCGAGAAGGTCGTCGACGAGCTCCAACCGACACGGGACACCAGCCGCACCCCGCTGTTCCAGGCAACGGTGGTGTTGCAGAACACGCCGGGCGAGACACCGGTGCTGCCGGGCCTGGAGGTCGAAGACCTCCCGATCCCGATGGTGACCACGAGCTTCGACCTCAGCATCGACTTCGAGGAGCAGGGCGACGTCCTGGGCGGCGTGCTGCAGTACAACACCGACCTGTTCGACGCCGTCACGGTCGAGCGGATGGCGGCGCACCTGTTGGTGTTGCTCGAGGGGATCGCCGCCGACCCGGACCGCCGGCTGGCCGAGCTGCCGCTGCTGACCGAGGACGAGCGGGAGCGGGTGTTGGTGCAGTGGAACGACACCGACGTGGTGGTACCTGCGGTGACGCTGCACGAGGTCTTCCAGGACCAGGCTCTGCACACTCCGAGCGAGACGGCGTTGGTGTGCGGGGACGCGGAGCTGGGCTTTGCGGAGCTGAATGCGCGGGCGAACCGGTTGGCACACCACCTGATCGGTCTGGGGGTGGGGCCGGAGCGGGTGGTCGCGTTGGCGTTGCCGCGGTCGGTGGAGATGGTGGTGGCGCTGCTGGCGGTGTTCAAGGCCGGCGGGGTGTACCTGCCGATCGACCCGGACCTGCCCGTCGACCGGATGGGGTTCGTGCTTCGCGACGCCGCGCCGGTGCTGGTGGTGACCACGTCCGCCGGCGGCGAGGTGCGCCGTGTCGTGCCGGACGCAACGGCGGAGCTGGTGCTCGACGATCCGGAAACCCAGGCCGCGGTGGCGCGGTGCCCCGACACCGACCCGACCGACGGTGAGCGCGTCGGGCCGCTTACGGGGGACAGCTCTGCCTACGTCATCTACACCTCGGGGTCGACCGGGCGGCCTAAGGGTGTGCTGGTCGAGCAGCGCAGCCTGGTCAACCTGCTGGCAAATCACCGCGATGGGGTCGTCAGCGCGGCCGGCGGTGGGCGGTTGCGGGTGGCCCTGGTCGCGGCGTTGTCCTTCGACGCCTCGTTGGAGGGGCCGCTGTTGATGGCCGACGGCCACGAGCTGCACCTGATCGACGACGATGTGCGTCTCGACCCGGCGGCGTTGGTCGGCTACGTGGCCGAGCACCAGATCGACGTCCTTCCGGACGTGACGCCGTCCTACCTCCAGCAACTCCTCGCTGAAGGGTTGCTGACCGATCAGCAGCACCGCGCGAAGGTGTTGATGGTCGGGGGCGAGGCGCTCGGTGGGTCGTTGTGGCGGGAGCTGGCCGGCGAGGTCGACACGGTCAGCTACAACTTCTACGGCCCGACCGAGACCACCATCGACGCGTTGTCCTGCCGGGTGGGGGAGGTGGCGCGCCCGGCCGTGGGCCGCCCGCTGGTCAACATGCGGGCTTACGTCCTCGACGGCGAGCTGCGC
>JBBSGM010000268.1:0-3270 GCA_038254065.1 Mycobacteriales bacterium
CAGTTCTTATGTGATCACCGGGGGCGTACCGGCTCCAGGTCGCACCGGCGTGTGCGGCGATCTTGGCTGCGGTGACGGGGTGATAGCCGAGGGCGTCCGCGACGACGGGCGAGGGCATGTCCAGGAGGTGCTGGCGGATGGCGGCCGTGCGGCCGGCGCTGGTGGGGACGCCGAGCTTGTTGACGAGGGCGGCGAGGCTCTCGGGGTGCATTGGTTGTCCCGCGCGGCGGCCGGGGAACAGCCAGCGCGAGTCCGGGTTGGTGGCGGTGTTCATGTTGTCCCGCTCGTTGATCCAGGCGGTGAGGAGCGTCGCGAACGGCGTGGGTACCGGTGATGGTGGTTCGCCGAGGCGGAGCAGTACGTGGTCCCCGTGGCCGATGACGTCGTCGACGGTGAGCCGGGCGATCCTGCTCAGGTGCTGCGCGTAGAGCAGGACGATCACTCCGGCGACCCGGGATCGCAGCGGCAGCTCGTGACCGGCGAGCAGGCGCCCGAGCAGGGCCGTGCGCTCGTGTTGGGGCAGTGGAGCGTTCCGGACGATGGCGGGTGCCGGCAGCCGCAGCGGTCCGGTGAGCTTGCTGGCGGTGCTCCAGAGTAGGAACCCGCGCAGGCGGAGGCACTCGTGCGCGGCGCGCTCGGCGTGCCAGGTATCGATGTCGGTCTGGCCGCAGGTCTGCAGGGTGCGGTGGCGCTGCGCGAGCCAGTCGAGGAACGCTGTGGCCTGCAAAATCTGCTCGCCGGCGAACTGCCGGCCCCCGGGTGTGATCGGCTTGTGCTCGGCGCGGGTCCGCAGGCGTGGCAGGACGTCCCAGGTAGCGAAGCGCTGGATGAGCTGGGCGCGGCCGGGGTCGGTGATCATGTCGAGGTGGGCGACGAACCAGCGTTCGATCAGGCAGATCTGCTTGTCGATGCGTGGGAGGACCTCGCAGGCCATCAGAAGCTCACGCAGGTGCGCGGCGGCCCGCCACGGCTGCGCGGTGTGGAACGCCTCGTGGGTCAACGCGAGCTCTCCTCGACCGAGCTGGCGCAGCAGCGTTTCGGGAGATTCGGACTTCCCCTTGCGGGTGTAGAGCCAGGTCAGGATCGACAGTGGGCGTTTCGCCCCGAGCAGCGCCGTCGCGAGCGGCGCGAGTTCCGGGCGGATCTCGCCAGTGTCGTCGCCGAGGAGTTCGTGCAGCCGGTCGCTGAGGGTGCAGCGTGTGCACAACCGGCCGCGGTGCAGTTTTCCTTCCTCGGGGCAGCGGCTGCACCGAAACGATGTGGTGAACCCCGCGCAGTCGAGCAGATCGCAGCCTGGTCGTTGCTGCGCAAGCCGGGAAGCACCCGGTCCGCTCGGCACCCAGGGCACCGCCCTCGAATCCGTAGCGCCCGGTCGTGGCAGGTGCGGCAGACGCGGCCGTCGGGCCAGCTGCCGGCCTTGTTCTTGCGGCGCCCGCAACGGCAGCACTCGATGATGAACCAGCGTTCGTACTGTTCGTCGGTCGCGTAGCTGCGGCTCATCGGCTCATTCGTCGGGCAGGATCCGAGCGGGCCTGGGCCGCAGCTTCGTGACGGTCGAGGGCGCCGGATGGTCGTCGGTGGCGGTCTTGCGAACGCCGGCGTTCTCGGCGGTGGTGGTGACCAGGTCGGCCGGGGTGCAGCCGAGGATGTCGCAGAACGCAGACAGGACCTGTAGAGACAACCGTTCGGGTGTGCCGGAGACCAGGCGGTGGACCTGCGATGTGGACAGCTCGATGCCGCGCTCGTGCAGCAGCGGGACCAGCTCGGTGGCGGTGAAGATGCCGCGGGTGGCCATCACTTCCCGCAGCCGCCAGGAGTAGCCGAGCTTCCGTTTCACGCTCGCGTCTCCTGCCCTTGCAACGCCTCGGCCACCGCGGCGTCGAGGTGCCGGCGCAGCGTGCGGGTGCGGAAGTCCGAGGACACACAGGTGTAGATCGACGTTGTGCTCGCGTGCTCGTGTCCGACCTGTTCCTGCACGAACCGCGGGTCGTAGCCGTCCTCGATCAGGTGCGTGACGTAGGAACGGCGCAGCGAGTGGAAATCCAGCCCGGCGTCGAGACCGAGCGCCTCCCGATACGCCACGAACCGGGAATTGAGCCGCTGGCAGCCGACGCGTTGCCCGCGCTCGGACGGCCAGGCGGCTGGGTTGCCGTCGGCGCCGAACAACGGCCCTCGTCGAACCACTCCTCGACGACCTCGGGCGTCCAGGCCCACACGGTTAGCACGCTGCGCTGCTTGGGTGGTGATCCCTTCTTTGCCTTGCCGAACCGGACACGGCACAACCCGTACTCGCCGAACTCGGCCCCGTGGACGTTGCGGCCGAAGTCGGCGTCGTCGAGCATCCTGGTCTCGTTGCGGCGCAGCCCGAACGCGTAGGCGGTCTTGAACAACGTCGCGTCGCGGAACGCGGGCAGCCAACCCTTCCGCCCGAGCCCGCGGATCCGGCCCACCTGCTCGTCGCAGTGAGCGAAGAAGGCGTGCAGCTCCTTCTCTTGGTGAAGGCCCGCTTCCTCGGGTCGGCCTCGTTGTCCTGCGCGTGCACGGCGGTGTTCCACTCGTGCACGATCTGCACCGGATGGCTGCCGAAGCGTTCCTCGCAGGTCGCCGGCCATTCGTAGGCCGGATCGGTGGCGAAGTGGCAGAACGCCCGCACCGCTTCGGAGTACGACCGGATCGTCGAGCGCCTTAACTCCCGCAGCGACCGCAGGTCCCCGAGCCACTCGTCGATCATCGCCGGCGACCACTGCCACGGGAACGCGTTCACGTAGCTGGCGAACCCCCGCACCGTGTTCTCGCGGCCCTCGACCGTCGACCGGGCCAGGTTCCGCGCCAACTGCTGGTTGGCGAACCCCGCCAGCATCGCCGAGAAGACCTGGTCCTCCGGCCGCAGCAGCGACACCCCGTCCACCAGATGCAGGCTCGCGGCACCTGGGACCACCCCGATTGGCCTCATGGCCACCACCCTCCGTCACTCGCGTTCAACGCAACGCAGACGCATCGGATGCGAGTCGCCGGGAAACTCGCAGGTCATCCAGCCTTACGGGTGAATCGGCCGACGTTAAATCACCGGCTCCGGCCGCTACTGTCAGCCAGCACGGCAGCGACGAACCGCAGGTTGGACAGCAAAGAGTCTGACTCCGCCAGCGTCATTCGCAACTGTCGCCAATTCGCATCGGATGCAATTGGCGGCAGAAGGAGTATCCAGCGGAAAAACAACGATCCCGAGGTAGCGGGGCTGGGAGGCTCACCGACCATCGCGCTCGTGTCCGG
>JBBSGM010000269.1:0-3267 GCA_038254065.1 Mycobacteriales bacterium
GATCACCGCCCGACCCTGGATGCCCGCCCTACCCGCACCCACCTGACCACTCTCACTCAACCGCACACCACCGGAAGCCCCACAGCCGACCGGCGATCACACCATGCCATCACACCGGCCCGACCCACTGAATGTTTACCTCGGCGGGACTCAGGAAGTCCTAGCTCACGCGTGCGGGCATCGCACCGCCGGGGATCTCCGAGATGTCCGGGAGAACTCGTTCACGTTCCGCTATGTGCGTAGGCGGGCCGCCCTTCCTCCGCCTCATCAACCCGGAATTTCGGCATCGAGTGAACCGCAGGTGATCGCGCTGGCTGGACGGCCGGTTGCCTGGTCGTATTCGGTTACCTTCAGCCCGGTTGGAAGAACGCAAGCATTCTCCGGCTGGCGTCCGGCGACGTCAGGATTTCCTGCATGTGTGCGGACTGCCGGGCGGCAGCGCTGGTGCGTTCGAACATCTCGCGTTCGTATTCCTTGACGGCGGCGGGAAAGTCGTCCGGGTGCGCGGCCAGCACGAGGCCGAGCAGGGCGCCGTCGAGCAGCGCCATGTTGGCGCCCTGCCCCACCGGCGGCATCAGGTGCGCGGCGTCGCCGAGCAGCGTGACGCCTGGCCTCGACGGCCAGGTCAGGCCGACCGGGAGAGTGGTGATCGACCGTGGCAGGACCGTATCGTCGCAGGCGGCGATCAGCGCGGTGAACCGTGAGTCCCAGCCGGTGAACAGGTCGATCAGCCGCGCCCGGGCGGCGGCTGGGTCGCCGAACGGGATTCCGCTGGTCGCGAACCAGTCTTCGGCGGTGTGGGAGCTGCGGTAGAAGCTGAGGTAGATGCGTACGCGGCCGTCGCCGTTGCGCTGCGCCGACAGGGATTGTCCTTTGCCGAGCACCCAGTAGTTGCCGCGCCCAACCATCGCCGCGAGGTCGGGGTGGGTGCGGTCGATGTCGGGAATGCCGAGCTCGACGACGTGTTGGCCGGTGTGCGCCGGGCGGGCGTCGATGAGTAGTGCGCGGACCCGGGAGTCGGCGCCGTCGACGCCGACCAGCAGGTCATACGTCGCGCTGCTGCCGTCGGTGAAGTGCAGCAGGCCGTTATCGGCGTGTTCGAACGCGTGCCCCCAACGCACCGCGTGTTCGGGGAGAGAATCCAGCAGCAGGTTGCGCAGATCGGCACGGTCGACCTCGGGTCGCTCGAGTGGGGCGTCGTCGGGCGTGTCCTCCTGGAGCAGCAGGGTGCCGTCCGGCTCCAGAAGGCGCAGGTCCTGCCCTTCGCCGCGGGCGATCGCGTGGAACTGGTCGATCAGGCCGGCCTCGCGCAGCGCCCGCTGCCCGGAATGTATGTCGAGCATGCCCCCCTGACCGCGAGCGTCGCGCGACGGTTCACGTTCGTACACGACGGCGTCGATGCCGTTCACGTGCAGCACCCGGGCAAGGGCCAGGCCGCCCAGTCCGGCTCCGACAATGGCGATGGTCATAGTTCCCCTTCGATACACCGTATTGAGCCGAAAACACTGTATCGCAACATGCGATGTATCGTCAGCGGCATGTTGGTGTGGGAGAGGCCGGAGCCACCGAATCGACCGGTACTGGCCCCACTGAGCCGGGAGTGGATCGTGCGAGCGGCGATCCGGCTGGCCGACGCGGACGGCCTGGAGGCGGTGTCGCTGCGCAAGGTCGCCGCCGCGCTGGATGTCGGGCCGATGCGGCTGTACGGCTACATCGCCACCAAGGACGAGTTGCTCGACCTGATGGTCGATGCGGTCTACGCCGAGATCCGGCCGGCCGGAGACGGTTGGCGAGAGGTGCTGCGCTCCCTTGCCGAAACCACCCGACAGGCCGCTCACCAGCACGAATGGCTCGCCGACCTGATCGGTGGGCGGCCCCAGCTCGGGCCGCACGCGCTGGCCAGGGGGGAGGCTGTGGTGGCCGCACTGGGCGGCGTCGACGTGGACATCGTCATGCCGGTGGTCGCCGCGGTCGACGCGTACGTGATCGGCGCGGTGCGCCGGGAGATCACCGAGCGGCGCGCCGAGCGGGCCACCGGCATGGACAAGCAGCAGTGGCAGGCCGCCTTCGGGCCTTATCTGGAGCGGACCTTCGCAACTGGCCGATTCCCCGCGCTGGCCACGGTCGTACGCGACGGCGCCCACCTGGACGCCAACCAAACCTTCCGGACCGGCCTCGACTTCCTCCTCGACGGCATCGAGGCCCACATCTCAGGCTGACGCGCGCGGAAGATGCGGCGATAGGCGGAGGCGTGGTGCATACGGCCCGGAGGAGACAGCGGTCGAGGTTGGTAGCCGACAGTAACAGACGCGAATTGCGACTTCATACTGCGCGGGATATCAGGTGACGGCACCCCCGTTCGTCGACTTCCAAGCCAGGCGCCCGATGCCGGCGCAGAGAGGCTGAGTCATCCGCTCGTCGGCAGAAGAGGACGTGCGCTCTGCGGAGTCTGAGCGTCCAGTAACGATCGTTAACGTTCGTCCGAGGGTGGCCTGTGAAGCGCAGCGGTATGTGGCGTGGTTCTGATGGAGCTATGTGGCGCCGATGACCAGGGTGCCGCGAGCGGCGTCGATGATCTCGGTGGTGAGGACGCTCAATCCGTCGATCTTGAAATGGTGGGCGGCCGCCGGCGCACCAGTCAGGCCCGCTGCTCGGCGACGATGCGGGCGAGGGCGGCGACGATGTGGTCCTCGGTCGGCTCCCGCCGCACGCCGATGTCGCTGAGCAACCCGCCGCCACCGTCGTCCTCGCACTCGAGTAGCGCGAGCAGGACGTGCTCGGTACCGACGTAGTTGTGGCCCAGCCGCAACGCCTGATTGAACGTGAGCTCCAGCGCGCGGCGGCTGTCCGCGCCGAACGGGATGATGTCGGGCACCGGACCGTCGGGGGCCGGCACCCGCGCCTCGGTGGCCGATCTGATCGCGGCTGATCTGACCGCGTCGAGCGCGATCCCCTGCTCGGAGAGCGCGGTGGTGCCGAGGGAGCCTGGCTCGTCGAGCAGGCCCAGGACCAGGTGCTCGGACCGGATCTCGGCGCAGCCCGACGAGCGGGCGTGCTCCTGGGAGCGCATCACGACGTTGCGTGCCCGGGGGGTGAACCGGGCGAACCCCTCGTTCGGGTCGAGGGGGGCGGAGACGTCATCGGGCTTGCGGACGAACCGCTTCTGCGCGGCCTGGCGGGTGACTCCCATGCTGCGGCCGATGTCGGTCCAGGACGCCCCGGACCTGCGGGCCTGGTCGACGAAGTGGCCGATCAGGTGGTCGGCCA
>JBBSGM010000270.1:0-3213 GCA_038254065.1 Mycobacteriales bacterium
TCCGCAGCTACCTCGCCACCGCCGAGAAACACGGAATCAACTTCTTCGACGCCCTGGTCACCCTCGCCCAGGGCCGCGCCTGGATGCCCGCAGCATCCTGAACCGCGGCTCCGCGACCTCGACGACCTGACCAGTTACCCTGTTTGAGGGGTCCGGCGGGCTCGTGACGTAACGGTGCATGGGCGGGCACTCGGAAGGCCTCCGAACCTGCTCGGATCAGTACCGTGAACATGCGATCACCGACGATGACCACTCTGGTCTCGTGGATCTTTTTCACCCATTGCTCACCGCACGGGGACTGTTCGTGATCATCGTTGCGACCGTGGTCAGGCCACATTGGGCGGCGGTAGTCAGCTGAAGCGGTTTGTAGATCGAGTCTGCGGCCCGATTCGGAAAATTGACCCAGAGTACGTCCAAGCTGGCAACACACCGCCGAAACCGAGTCGCGCCTCGCGGTAGGCGTAGGCCCGCTCAACCTCGATCATGCCCTCAGGAAAGGAGAATGCGCTCGGGTCACGGTGCCAGATCGATCGAATATCCTCTAGCCGAACATTTCGGTACTCAGTACGCAGTTCGCCTGTCCACCGGCCGTCGCAGGCCAGTTGCGCGTCAAGTACGAGTTGACGCGGGAACCAGCTGGTATCCGCTCGGAACACTGGTATGTCACGTGCGGAAAGCCCCTGGACCACGGCGTCGACCGGCGTGTCTGCTATCTGGGCAAGGATGACGACAGTCAACGCTCTTCCCAGCCCCAGGTGTCTTCTTCCTTGCCTTCATCGCCGTCGCTCTCAGCCTTTGTCAGCCATTGTTTGCCGTTGTCCTCCCCGGCGTCGAGGCGCATGATGAGTGGCCGGTCATCCTCATCAACGGCGAGCTGCCGTCGTTGGCAGTAATGCACCTGCTGGCGCACCGGCGCCGACATCGTCTGACTGAATCGCAGGCCGAAGGGCCGTATTTCATTTGGTCCCGGTCCGTCGGCTTTGGGGCTGTTCGCAGACTGTAACGCAGAACCGCTGAAGACAGGGGATTGTGCTCGGTGGCTTCAACAAGTGGATCGGTCGGCTGCATGGCACGTCTCCTGTCTTTGACCTACCTGGTTGGCGTCGGTAGAGCAATAGATTATCTGCGAACGCTCAACCGCGGACCCACCTGCGCTCCACCGACGGCCGACCCGATGGACCACCCGTGGTCGCTGTCGTCGCGTCTGCGCCGCTCTCATTTTGCCACCTCCGGCGCGTGTCCGGCCGTCCCTGACGCCGAACGGCGGTGTGCCCCGGGTAGCGTGGGCATGACGGCAGACGACAGGAGAAAACCGTAGTGGACGCCGCCGACAGCACGATCGGCCACCGGCTGCGCGTCATTCGCCGTTCGCGCGGGAAGAGCCTCGCGGTGATCGCCGGGCTCGCCGGGATCAGCGAGGGCTATCTGTCGCGGCTGGAGCGCGGCGAGTGCGCGCTGGACCGCCGTTCGCTGCTCGTCGCCCTGGCACACGCCCTGGAGGTCGCACCGTCCGAGCTGACCAGGCTTCCAGTGCCCGCGCCGAGCAATGGGGGCATCGACGCCGCCATCGAGGCGATGCGGCTCACGTTGATGGCGGTCAGCCACAACCAGCCGGGCGGGCAGGTGCTCCCGGTCGAGGCGCTGCAAGCCAGGGTGCGGGCGACGCTGGACTCGCAACGCCGTTGCGACCAGGATGACGCGGTCGGTACCGGACTGCCGGGCCTGATCCGTGACCTGCACACGGCCATTGCCGCCGGCCGCGACGTGGCGCAGCTGCTCGACCTGGCAGTGCTGCTGCACACCCAGGGCACGGCGTCGTGGCTGCGAGTCGTCGGGGCGCCACTGGACCTGCGCTTCCAGGCCGTCCTGTTGGCCCGCCAGGCCGCTCATGACCGCGACGAACCGGCCATGCTGGGCGTTGCCACGGTCGGCGCTGTGAGCATGATGCTCGCTGCGGGTGCGTTCGACCTCGCGCAAGCCGAGCTGGACTCGGTGCGCGTGCGGACCACCAGCCCGGACTCCGCGCAGCTGGCGGGCATGCTCGCGCTGTCAGGCTCGCTGGTCGCGGTGGCGAAAAACCGCCCTGTCGACGCGGCCGCTCGATCTGAGTACGCCGTCGAGCTGGCCGAGCGCACCGGGGAGGGCAACGCCTACTGGATGGGGTTCGGCCCCACGAATGTCGGGCTCTGGCGGATGGCCTGCGCGTTGGAAGCCGGGGACCACGAACAGGTGGTGAGCATCGCGGCGGGCCTACGCCCGGAAGGGCACTCCTACCGCTCGCGTCAGGCCGCCTACTGGGTGGACTACGGGCGGTCATTGGCGCGGCTGCGGGGCCGGCGTGACGATGCGGTACGGGCGTTGCGCCGCGCAGAGACGATCTCCCCGAACCGCGTTCGGCGCAACCCCTTCGCGCGCGGCACCCTGGCCGAGCTCGTCACGCGGTCCCGCGATGACGCCCTCGGCCGCGAGCTGCGTGGCATGGCCTACCGCGCCGGGCTGCCCGGGTAGGAGGTCTCCGGCGACCTTGCACGTCATGCAAGATCCGCGCTTGGCGTCCTCCTACCGTCCCGCTGCATGACCCGCACCGCCGTCCAGGCCGCTGCCCGACGGCCCCCCTGACCGACTGACCGGCCGGCTGCCAACCCCCCGGACGCCGGTCGGTCAGTCTTCGTCGCGTTCCCCGCGCTACTGGGCCGTCGGCGCGGCACCGGCCGGTACCGTCCCGGCCGCAACCCGCGGCCGCGCTTCGACCTGCGGTGTCCACGGTGAGCGCCTCGCTACGGGTTGTGCCCTGTGTGGTGGGCTGCCTGAACGGCTCCGAGGACGCGGCGGCCATCACGATTCAGCTACACTCGGACCGCCGGCTCGGGCTTCGCACCGACGCCGGCTCCCAGGCCGGCATCCTCGGCGAGAGCGACGTCGTGCGCCTGATCTTCACGCTCGGCGAGGCGTTATGGCGACATGCTCCCCGTCCCCAGCTTCCGCTCGACCCGTCGGCTGGAGCGAGATGGGGAGAAGGCGGCCCCGGTGCCCCGGAGAGCACGGGCCACGAGGGGAGCAGGTGATGGGCTTGTGGGGCAAGCGCGACGACATGATCGTGCACGAGGAAGACCCGTACAACGCCGAGCCGCCGCGTGACGCGCTCGCCGACCGGGTCCTCACCGCCACGGACACCTTCTACAGCCGTAACCACGGCCCCATCCCGCAGCTCGA
>JBBSGM010000271.1:0-3150 GCA_038254065.1 Mycobacteriales bacterium
AGGCAACCACCACCCCGAAAGGCCACAGCCACCACAACAAACTGGCACAAAAAAACCAATCCACCAACAAACTCGACACACTGTTGAGTTCTCAAAAGACACCCACACACCATCCACCACCGCTAAGCAGCATCCGGGGCTGTCCCTACACACTACACCTACCAGAACCGCCATACTTCATGGGGTCCGGCGGGAGCACCAGCGGGCCTGGTGACCGACCCCCTGAGGGCTCGTTCTGTCCGGCATCTCGCTGACCTTGACCAAGTTACGCCCCGCGACACGGGCCCGTCAAACCGGCCCGGCACAGCGCGTCGGCCCGTGGCGACGGTTGCGGACCCGGCTGCGGGGGAGGCCGGCACGACTCACCCGCGCCCGATGAAGGGCATCGTCGTCGCGGTGATCGTGAGGAATACGACGTTGGCGTCCAGTGGGAGGCCGGCCATGTAGAGCACCGCATCGCCGACGTGCTTCGGGTCGAACACGGGCTCCGGCACCATCCTGCCATCGGCCTGCCGGGCTCCGCGCGCGATGCCCGCGGTCATGTCCGTGGCTGCGTTGCCGATGTCGATCTGCCCACAGGCGATCCCGTAGGGCCTGCCGTCGAGGGACAGCGACTTGGTCAGGCCGGTGATTGCATGCTTCGTCGCCGTGTAGGCGGCGCTCCCGGGTCGCGGGGCGTGCGCCGAGATCGAACCGTTGTTGATGATGCGACCACCCTGCGGGTGCTGTGCGCGCATCGCCGCGACGGCCTCCCGCGCGCAGAGGAACGCCCCGGTCAGGTTCACGTCGACCGTACTGCGCCACTCGGCGACGGCCACCTCGTCGACCGTGCCCGACGGGCCGAAGGTGCCGACGTTGTTGACCAGCAGGTCCACCCGGTCCCAACGCTGGACGACGGCGGCGAACAGCGCGGCGACCGCGCTCTCGTCGGTGACGTCGGTCGGGACGACGAGCGCGGCAGGGTGCCCCTCGGCGGTACCGGCGAGCGAATCGGGCCGCCGCCCGGCGAGCGCGACCCGATACCCCGCACCGAGCAGCGCGCGGGCCACGACCCGCCCGAGACCCGAGCCCGCCCCGGTCACCACCGCCACGTCGCCGCCGGCCATCGTCGCCCTCCCACTCCGCACAACGTTGCCCAGGGTGGACCACCGGGAGCGGTTCCGCCGGAGCAGGCGGCCGGCTCAGCCGCCCGCCATGGCCCCGACCACGAGCAACGGCTCGACCCCCCTCGTGACCGCGTCCGGCAACGGGTCGTCTGGGGACTCGTGGGACAGGTCCTGCTCGCAGGCGAAGAAGCGGACGAAGGCGCGGCGCCGGTGCGTCCCGTGATCGCGAATGGTCCCACCGAGCACCGGGTAACGAGCCTCGACCGCGTCGAGGACGAGGCGCAGGGTGACGTGGCCCTCCAGGTCGAGCTCCACCTCTCCGTCGATCTGTGCGAGCGCCCGAAGGTGGGTCGGGAGCCGGACCCGGATCATGGCAGGGTCTGCACTTCGACGGACAGCACGGCCGGAAGGTCCCGCACGATGGGCGCCCAACTGTCCCCGGCGTCGGCCGAGGCGTACACCTGACCACCGGTCGTGCCGAAGTACACCCCGCACTCGTCGAGCGAGTCGACCGCCATCGCGTCGCGCAGCACGTTGACGTAGCAGTCCCGCTGCGGCAGGCCCGTCGTGAGCGGCTCCCACTCGTGTCCACCGGTCCGGCTTCGGTACACCTGCAACCTGCCGTCCAGCGGGAAGTGCTCCGAGTCGCTCTTGATCGGCACGACGTACACGGTGTCCGGTTCGTGCGCGTGGACGTCGATCGGGAACCCGAAGTCGGTCGGCAGGTTCCCGCCGATGTCATGCCAGGTCTCACCGGCGTCGTCGCTGCGCATGACGTCCCAGTGCTTCTGCATGAACAACACATCCGGGCGCGACGGGTGCATCGCGAGGTTGTGCACACAGTGCCCGACCTCGGCCTGCGGGTCCGGGATACCTTCGGACCGCAGACCCCGGTTCGTCGGCCGCCACGACTTGCCTGCGTCGTCGGTCCGGAACACGCCCGCGGCCGAGATGGCGACGAACATCCGCGCCTGGTCGCTCGGGTCCAGCAGGATCGTGTGCAGGCACAGTCCGCCGGCGCCGGGCTGCCAGGCGGGGCCCGACCCGTGACCACGCAGTCCGGAGAGCTCCTGCCAGTTCTGCCCGCCGTCAACGGAACGGAACAGTGCGGCGTCCTCCACCCCGGCGTAGACGGTGTCCGGATCGGTCGCCGACGGCTCGAGGTGCCACACCCGCGCGAACTCCCAGGGGTGCGGGGTGCCGTCGTACCACTGATGAGTGCCGGGAACGCCGTCGTAGCTGAAGTTGTTGCCCACCGGCGCCCACGTCCGGCCGCCGTCGTCGGAGCGCTGGACGAGCTGCCCGAACCAGCCGCTGGACTGTGAGGCGTACAACCGGTCCGGGTTCGCGGAGGACCCTGCGACGTGGTACATCTCCCAGCCCGCGAAATGTGGCCCGCTGACGTCCCACCGCTCGCGCTTCCCGTCCGCGGTCAGGACGAACGCACCCTTGCGTGTCCCGACCAGTACTCGCACACCGCTCACTGGAACTCCTTCCCAAGCATCGCTCCACCTTTCGCGTCGGGTGGCTCTCGCACACCCACCGACTCCTTTGACCGCGGGTCCGGGCAGAACTCATCGCTCTGCCCGGAGCTCATCCAGCCCGCTCTACCGCTGGCCGCAGGCGGATCGAAGGAGAGTGCGACGCCGCCGGCATCCCATGCGCGTCAGTCTCCACCCGACGGACCGCAGCTCCGTCGCGGTGGGGGGTGCTTCCACCTCCAGCGCGCCGGAAGGCCATCCGGTGCTGGTCCGGCGTCGGATCGGCACCCGTCGACAACGACCACCCGGAACGGATCACCTCTCCGAGTTGACGATCAGTGCGCGACACGCTGCCGCGCGTCACCGACATTGTCGGTCCCACCCGTCACACTGTGCTCGTCGACGTCGCCTGGTGATCGCCGGGCGGCCACCGAGGTCTACGAGACTCGGCCTCCGTCTTTCACCGAGGTGGGACGCGCTGGGCCTGAAACGGACGTAGATCGCGGGAGAGGTGCACCTGACCAGGCAGAATGCGATTGTCGAAGATCGTAGTCTGACCGAGG
>JBBSGM010000272.1:0-3136 GCA_038254065.1 Mycobacteriales bacterium
CTAGCGCGGCGTCGCCACCGGGCGCGGGACGCTGACCACGTCCTCGGCCCGGGCGGCCGGCAGGAAGATCGTGAACGTCGGCGGCCGCGCGCGGGACAGCTCGAGGCGTCCGCCGTCGGCCTCCACGAGCGCACGGGCCAGCGCAAGGCCCAGCCCGGTCGACGAGCCCACCGACACGCCGCGGTCGAACACATGCGCCACCAGCTCCTCGGGGACCCCCTGGCCGCCGTCGCTCACCTCGATGACCAGGCTGTTCTCCGCGGCCCGCGCGGTCATGGTGACCGTGCCGCCGCCGTGCCGGGTGGCGTTGTCGAGCAGCGCACCGACCGCCTCCCGGATCCGGGCCGGCGTCACCCTGGCCAGCAGGCCCTCGGGTACCCGGACCTTGAGCGAGCGGCCCTCGGCGCGCAGTGCCGGCCGCCACTCCTCGGCGACGGCGGTGAGCCCGGCCCGCAGGTCCAGCGGTTCCGCTCCCGCCGCCCTGGCCAGCCGGGCCGCGTCGAGCAGCTCGTCGAGCACCTCGGAGAGCCGCTCGGTCTGCTCCAGCGCCGCGAGGGCCTCCCGCCGGGCACTCGGGTCGGGGTGGGTGCTCAGCTCGTCGAGGCGCAGCTGCAACGCGGTCAACCTGCTACGGAGCTGGTGCGAGACGTCCCCGACCAGGGCCCGTTCGCGCTGCAGGAGCTCGGCGAGCGCGGCCGCCGACGTGTCGAGCACCTCGGAGACCCGGTCGAGCTCGGGGATGCCATGGCGGTGCGGGGCCGGGCGGAAGTCGCCTGCGCCGAGCCGGGCGGCCCGGCCCGCGACGTCGAGCAGCGGGTTCGCGAGCCTGCGCGCCGTCACCGTGGCCACCACCGCGCCGGTCCCGACCGAGAGCACCACGAGCAGCAACACGACCAAGGTCACCTGCACCTGCTCGGTTTCCATGATCGACCTCGGCTCGGCCAACGTCAACGCGCCGCCGGGGCCGAACGGCAGCGTCTCGGCGACCGGGTTCGCCCTGACGTCCTGGCCCAGCACCTGCTCGGGTCGGTCGGGCAGGGCAAGGGTGAGCCGGCCGTGGATCGGGACGGCCAGCCCGACCGCAGTCCGGTCGAGCTGCACGCCCGACGCCGGTTCGTCGTCGAGCCGGGCCGCGATCTGCTCGAGCCGCGAGGTGAGGTCGGCGCGGATGAAGTCCTCGACGAGCTGCCAGGTGGTGATGGCCAGCGGACCGCCCAGCACGAGCGCGGTGATCGCGACCACCAGCAGGGTCGACTGCAGGATGCGGCGGCGCACGCTCGGTCGTCTCCGGGGGCTAGTCGTGGTTGAACCGGAAGCCGACGCCGCGGACCGTCGCGATCCGCCGCTCGCCACCGATCTTGCGGCGCAGCCAGGACATGTGCATGTCCAGCGTCTTGGACGTCTTGAGGTCCGGGTCGTTCCAGACCTCACGCAGGATCTCCTCCCGGGTGACGACCTGGCCGGCCCGCAGCAGCAGGACCCGCAACAGCTCGAACTCCTTGTTCGCCAGGCCGACCTCGGCGCCGTCGACGAGCACCCGGCGCCCGGACAGCTCCATCCGTACCCCGCCCACCTCCACCGTGTCGGGGGTCAGCCTGCGCAGCAGGGCACGCACCCTGGCGAGCAGCTCGGCGAGCCGGAACGGTTTGCCCACGTAGTCGTCGGCCCCGGCGTCGAGACCCACGACGAAGTCGACCTCGTCGGTGCGCGCGGTGAGCATGAGCACCGGCAGGTCGGCGGAGACCAGGCGCAACCGCCGGCAGACCTCCAGCCCGTCCATCCCGGGCAACCCGAGGTCGAGGACGAGCAGGTCGACGTTCCCGAGCCGGACCCGCTCCAGCACTCCGACACCGTCGGCCGCCACGTCGACCTCGTAGCCCTCGCGTTGCAGGGCCCGGGACAGCGGTTCCGCGATCGCCGCATCGTCCTCGGCCAGCAGGACGGTGGTCACATCCCGCAGCTTAAGGCCCGCACCGGCCGGGCGGGTGGCGCCCACCCGTTCCTCGACCTGCTACGGCGCCCGGTCCTGGCATGCTCATCTCCCGTGGACGCCGACCTCACCCTCGCGCTGCGCCTGGCCGACCTCACCGACTCGATCACGCTGCCCCGGTTCCGTGCGGCAGACCTGCAGGTCACCCGCAAACCCGACCGGACTCCGGTCACCGACGCCGACACCGCCGCCGAGGACGCGGTGCGCGCCGAGCTGGCCCGGCACCGCCGCGGCGACGCGGTGCTCGGTGAGGAGGGCGGCGGCGCGGTGCCCGCCAGCGGGCGCGGCTGGGTGCTCGACCCGATCGACGGGACCAAGAACTTCTCCCGGGGGATGCCGGTCTGGGCCACCCTGATCGCGCTCACCGTGGACGGCTCGCCGGTGCTCGGGGTGGCCAGTGCACCGGCCCTGGGCAGACGGTGGTGGGCGGCCGGCGGCGCGGGCGCGTGGACCTCGGACGAGCCGGCCGGCCCACCGCGGCGGATCACCGTGTCCGATGTCGCCGACCTCGGCGACGCGTACGTGTCCACGACGGACCTTGCCACGTTCCGCCGCAACGGGACGCTCGAGCAGTGGCTGGAGCTGGTCGGGCGCAGCTGGGAGACCCGCGCGTTCGGCGACTTCTGGCAGCACTGCCTCGTCGCCGAGGGCGTGCTCGACCTGGCGGTGGAGCCGGCCGCGAGCACCTGGGACCTCGCCGCGATCCAGGTCATCGTCGACGAGGCAGGCGGCCGGTTCACCGATCTGTCCGGGGTCGCCACGTTCGCCGGCGGGAGCGGGCTGTCCTCCAACGGGCTGCTGCACGACGTCGCGCTGAGCTGTCTCGGCGGGCGGGCCGGGCCGACGCCGTCCGCACCCTCCACGTACGGCTTACCTGAGGGTTAGGGGCCGATGAGATTGCAGATGCGGCGGCCGACCTCGGCGTGCCGGTCAGGGTGCAGCTCGGCGATCGGGTCGTCGCCGGTCAGCCAGGTTCGGGGTAATGCGCTGATCCGATCCAGCACCGCCTGGCCCACGTCGGGGATCGGTTCGGTGACCACGCGGGAACCGGGACGGCTGGTGTCGCGGATCGGCACGGCGAGCATGTTGTCCTCGCTCAGCTCCAGGTACAGGTCGTTGGAGACGATCAGCCACGGCTCTGGCCCC
>JBBSGM010000273.1:0-3126 GCA_038254065.1 Mycobacteriales bacterium
TAAGGCCCTGCCGTTCGCCCTGACCTACGACGACGAGATGGTCGGACAGGTGACCGTCACCGGCATCACCTGGGGATCGGCCCGCTGGGCTCAGATCGGCTACTGGATAGCGAAATCCCATGCCGGCAAGGGAATCATGCCAGTAGCGGTCGCCTTGGCCTGTGACCACTGCCTCACCACGCTTGGTCTGCATCGCATCGAGATCGCGATACGGCCGGAGAACCTCGCGAGCCTCAGAGTCGTGGAGAAGCTACGGTTCATCGCGATCGGAACGGCTCCGTGCTACCTGCACATCAACGGGCAGTGGCGGGACCACCTGCTGTTCGCGATCACCGCAGAGGATGTCCCGGAGGGTCTGCTGGCTAGGGTGACCGCCAACCAGGCTTGAGGTCTGGGTGCGCGCCGCGCCGATTTTTCGGCTCTCCTGACTGATCCGTGGGTCATTTCCGGCCCGGGAGGGCGGGTCGGTGGCCGCCGAGGCTGAGGAGGGCGAGGGCGATGAGGGCTTCGGGGGACTTGAAGCCGAACGCGATCCTGGTGATCAGTCGGATCTTGGTGTTGGTCGACTCGATGAGACCGTTGGACAGGGTGTGCTCGATCGCGGCGAGGATCCGGGAGCGGTGTTTGACGATGCTCTTCTGCAGTTTCACGAACGCCGGGATCCGGCAGCGGCGGGCCCAGCTGATCCAGCGGTCCAGGGCCTCGGCCGCGGCCTCGTGGGGCAACGTGAAGACCAACCGCAGGCCCTCTTTGAGCAGGTAGGCGCGATACAGCTTCGGGTCGGTGGCGGCGATCCAGGCGAGCTTGACGTGCTGGTTCTCGGTGAGGTTCTCCGGGTTCTTCCACAACGAGTAGCGCGCCCCTTCAGCGTCTTGGCCCGCTCGTTTCCCGGTCGTGGCGGCGCGTCGGCTCGAGGACGCCCACGCTGGCGTTTCGGCTCGGCCCTCGCCTGCGCCCGGGCGTCGTTCCAGGCTCCACGACGAACCTCATCGAGCGCGTCGGTTGCCCACTTCACGACATGGAACGGATCGGCGACACGGACCGCGCCCGGACACCGGTCGGCCACGATGGTATCGATGAAGTCAGCCCCATCGGCGCTGACATGGGTGATCTCGGCGCAACGCTCGGGTCCGAGGAGATCGAAGAACTCACCCACGGTCGCACTGGTGCGTCCCGGCGCAGCCCACACCAGCCGACGGGTGTCGTGGTCGACCACGACCATCAAAAACTTGAACCCGCGCTTGTAGCTGATCTCATCGATCCCGATCCGCCGCAGCCCGGCCAGACGGTCATGCTGGGCCTCGACGTCAGCCCAGACCCGGGTGATGATCGACCCCACGGTGCGCCACGCGATCCGCATCAACTCGGTCACCGTGGACTTCGATGACTGGGTCGCCAACCACGCGACGGTCTCATCGAAGGCGTAGGTGTGGCCCGCGTCATGACGAGCCCACGGCACCGAGGCGACCACCACCCCGTGCTCGCGGCAGGCCACCCGCGGTGCGCCGGCCTCAAGCACAGCGCAGACCATGCCCAGGTCCAGCGCCCGCCAGCGGCGACGCCCTGCCCCAGCGTCGTAACCCGGGCTGCGGCGACCACACACCCCGCACCGGTTCCGCTGTCGCTTGGTGGGCCGTACGTGGGCGACCAGCAGATCGGCGTCCTCGTCGAACTCAACACCCTCGATCACGGTCTTCTCGACGCCCAACAGGCCCCGCCATAGGCTGACGTCACGCACGCCGTTCTCCTGATCACTGGTTCCTGTGCCTTCGACAGCTCAGAAACCTATGCAGGGAACGGCGTGCGCCCACTCAGGCTCGCTCACCCACCCACGGATGTGTCAGAAGAGCCGTTAACTACCAACTTTCCCCCGTTGCCTGAGTGATGGTCCCCGTCGGGACAGACTCCCGCGTCGTCGATACTGAGCAGATGACTGACAACCAGCTCGACCCGGTCGCCGCCGAACGGCTCTCGCATGCGTCGTCGCTTTTCACCTCGGACCTCTCGGTCAACGAGTACGCCTTGCTGCACGGCGCGGGCTTCGACCCGATCGACCTGGTGATGGGCGTCTCCGTCTACCACGTCGGTTATCAGACGTCCGGCCTGCGGCAGCAGCAGGAGCTCGGTGTGCTGACGGAGGCGATGTACCGGGCGCGCTGGAACGCCATGTCCCGGATGCAGGCGGAGGCGGACTCACTCGGAGCCGACGGGATCGTCGGCGTACGGCTGGAATGGCGCGGACACGGCGAGGCACGTGAGCACGTGGAGTTCGTCGCTGTCGGTACGGCGGTCCGCTACAGCGCCCAGCCCGGCGCCTACCGGCGGCCGGACGGTACGGCGTTCTCCAGCCACCTCTCGGGGCAGGACCTGGTGACCCTGCTGGCGACCGGGCACGCGCCGGTCGCCTTCGTCCTGGGGAACTGCGTCTACCACGTGGCGGCGCAGGGCTTCATGCAGACGATGCGGCAGATGGGGCGCAACGTCGAGATGCCGCAGTGGACGCAGGGCAACTACGAGGCACGGGAGCTCGCCATGAGCCGCATGCAGGCCGAGGCAGCGCGTGACGGGGCCGAAGGCGTCGTCGGCGTCCGGTTCACCGTGCACAACTACGTCTGGGGGCTGCACACGCTCGAGTTCTACGCGGACGGCACGGCGATCCGGAGCATGGGTGAGGCGACACCGATCAAGCCGTCCTTCACGCTCCCGATGAGCTGACGCCCATGGATGTGGCTTCCGGCTCAGCGGTGCCCGGCTACGATCCCGCGGCGAGCGCAGCGGTGATAGACCGAGCGCTCCAGCTTCCGGGAGGTGCCGACCTCGTTGCGGGCTCGCTTGGCGCCGTACCCGGAGCCGTTGTCGTCGAGCGTCGCAAAGGTGTCTTTCGGTCGAGCACCGGCTCGGTGCAGCTCGGTCGTTGGAGGTACTCCGCGGCAGATGGTGGTCGGCTCGCAGCGGCGCATGTGGTCGGAGGGATCGTGCTGGCCCAGGAGTCCCTGTCCGCCGCCGAGGCGGGCGGTCACGTGGCGGAGGCATTGCGCCTGCATCTGGTCGAGGAGGGACCTCGCATCCTGCCCGACGTGCTGGCCGTGATGGAGGGGCTGTCCAGCGCCGCCCGCTAGGGAGAAA
>JBBSGM010000274.1:0-3123 GCA_038254065.1 Mycobacteriales bacterium
CCTGCCTGCTCCACAGCGCAACGACAGCGCATCTGACCTGCACATACGCACTTCGCGTCAAGGTCAACACATCTAGGCGTAGCAGGTGGTGGCGGTCGACCGCCTGACCGCGAGTCCCTGCGTGAGCCTGCCCGAAAACCGAAAACCGGAAGCCGACCACGACACGGCTCGTCGGGCTGGGGTGGAGCCCCGTTAGGTAGTAGATACGATGAAACACTCGGGCGTCGCTGGGTCTACCCGGCCGGCAAGGCCGCGCTCGTGCAGGTCACCCGCTCGATGGCGATGGACCTGGCCCGCGACGGCATCCGCGTCAACTCCGTGAGCCCCGGCTGGACCTGGTCGAAGATCATGGACGAGCTGTCCGGTGGTGACCGCGCGAAGACCGACCGGGTCGCCGCCCCCTTCCACCTCACCGGACGCGTCGGCGACCCCGACGAGGTCGGCGCCGTGGTCGCGTTCCTGCTCTCCTCCGCCGCGTCCGCGGTCACTGGAGCCGACTGGGCCGTCGACGGCGGCTACTCGGCCATGGGCCCGGAGCGGGCCGTTCCCGCCATCCCCCAGCTCGCCGAGTGAACAGGGTTCCCATGAAGATCGCCGCCAGGAAGATCGCCGTCGTCGGGGCCGGGTTCGCCGGTCTGTCCACCGCCAAGGTCCTCACCGGCTTCGGGCACGAGGTCACCGTGTTCGAGAAGGCACCCGACGTCGGCGGCGTGTGGAGCCGCACCCGCCGCTACCCGGGCCTGACCACGCAGAACGACAAGGGCACGTACTCGCTGTCGGACTTCCCGATGCCACGGGACTACCCGGAGTGGCCGTCGGGTGAGCAGGTGCAGCAGTACCTGGAGTCCTACGCCCGCCAGTTCGGGCTCCTCGATCTCGTGCGCACCTCGACCGAGGTGGTCGCGGCCGAGCCCCGGGGGCAGGGCGGCTGGACCGTCACCACCACGAGCGGCGGGACCTCGGCGTCGGCGGGGTTCGACCACCTGGTCGTCGCCAACGGGATCTTCTGCGACCCCTTCATGCCCGACTACCCGGGAGCCGCGGAGTTCCGGGCCGCGGGCGGACGGCTGTGCCACGCGTCGGAGTTCACGGAGCTGGAGGACGCGCGCGGGCGGGACGTGGTCGTCGTCGGTTACGGCAAGTCGTCCTGCGACGTCGCGGTGGCGCTCGACGCCGTCTCGTCGTCGACGACGGTGGTCGCGCGCGAGCTGCTGTGGAAGATGCCCCGCCGCATCGGTGGGGCGCTCAACTACAAATACCTGCTGCTCACGAGGCTGGGCGAGGGCCTGTTCCGCTACATCACGCCGCTGGGCTTCGAGCGGTTCCTGCACGGCGCCGGCCGCGGGGCGCGCAACGGGATGATGGTGGGCCTGCAGTCGCAGATCGTGCGACAACTCAGGCTGCGCAAGCTCGGGCTGCTGCCCGGTGGGTCGCTGGAGGACATCGCCCGCAGCACGGTCAGCCTGGCCACCGAGGGCTTCTACGAGGGCGTCGACGCCGGGTCGATCACCGTCCGCCGCGACAGCGTGATCACCCGTCTCGCCGTCCGCGACGGGAGGCCGGTCGCCGAGCTGGCCGCCGGGGCGGTCGTCCCGGCCGACGTCGTGGTCTGCGGCACCGGCTTCCACCAGCGGGTGCCGTTCCTGCCGCCCACGGTGCACGAGCGGCTCCTCGACGAACGCGGCAACTTCGAGCTGTACCGGCAGATCCTCCCGCACACCGTGCCCGACCTCACGTTCTGCGGCTACAACTCCTCGTTCCTGTCCCCGCTGTCGGCGGAGGTGGCGGCGCTCTGGATCGGCGCCCACCTGGCCGACGGGATCGCGCTGCCGCCGGTCGAGCAGCGGCGGGAGTTCGTGCAGACGCGGCTGCGCTGGATGGAGGAGCGCACGCAGGGCAAGCACGCCCGCGGCACCAACATCATCCCGTTCTCCCTGCACAACATCGACGAGATGCTCTCCGATCTCGGCGTCGGTGTCGGCACGCGCCGCCGGTTCGCCGAGTGGCTGCTGCCCGTCGCGCCGGGAGCCTACGCGCAGGTGACCACGGCGCTGCTGGCCCGGCACGCGCCGGGCCCGTCGGCGAGCTCGGCGCCGACGTGTGCCTGGCGTTCATCCGCGACCACAGCCCCGGCGCCAGCCACACCGCCCGACTCGCCACCACCACCGCCATCCCCACCCGCCGATACGAGCAGTGAGCCGGGGTCATGGGATGCGCGCACTGCCACACCGAGCACACCACCGACGCGTGGGCACCCATGCAGCTCACCGGGGTCGGTCATCCGACCCGGCGACATCACCCTGGCCGCCCGGACACGGCTGCCGTGGATCGTGACCGCCGTGACCGGCGCCGAGGTCACCGCCGCGGTGAACGTATTGGTGCCGCTGGTCGAACGAAACGCGCTCGTGGCGGCACGGGACGGGCTCGGCGCGCAGATCGTGGACCGCTCAGGACCTCGATGACGAACCAGGCCGCCGCGCCAGGCTCTGGTAGCACCACCCCGTCGGAACAGTAAACCGATTCGGACAAATGCGGAACACCGGTTGTTGCAGACATCTCACCGAACCGACTACACAGGCTGCGACGAACCGACCACGCGGGCCGCGGCGCACGGAGGAGTTCGAGGCGCCGCGGCCCGCGCACATCGTTGCGGCCCGGGACCGCCCACGACACACCCGGTGACCAGTGCCGGGAGACCCTGACCCCCGCTGAGTGCGCGACGACCGCGAGGACAAGCCGGTACTCGAACGCTCCTGGACAACGCGCACGGCACCAACGGCAGATACGAACGAACGACGAACCCACCCGGACCCTCCGCCCGGTGCGGCTGGTCATCGCGCTCACTGGCCAGCCAAGAAGCTCGATGGAGCCGGCTGCGCCGGCCGGCCTGCTGGCCCGGAGCGTGGCACAGCCGCACCTCAACGTAAAGGACGCCTCCGGCGCCGCTACGCGGTCGCCGAGTAGCCGGGGGGAATTTCACCCTCCGGCCCTCACAGATCCGTACGTGACAGTCTCCCGTCATACGGCTCTTGTCGTCCTGGTCACCAGACCTTGGGGGCGTAGGTGATCCAGGCCCAGTGCGCGAAGAATCTTGGTCGTCGTTCGACGGCCTGATTCCACCCG
>JBBSGM010000275.1:0-3080 GCA_038254065.1 Mycobacteriales bacterium
ATCCGCAGCTACCTCGCCACCGCCGAGAAACACGGAATCAACTTCTTCGACGCCCTGGTCACCCTCGCCCAGGGCCGCGCCTGGATGCCCGCAGCATCCTGAACCGCGGCTCCGCGACCTCGACGACCTGACCAGTTACAGCCACAGATCGTTCTGCGCGACGCAATTAACAACGTTATCGAGATTACAAAGAATGAGAAAAACTGTCTCCTGTTCGATCAGCCCCTTCCGGATACAGGGCTCACGTGGGACAACTTGGTGCAGTGGTGGAAAGCCACGCTCAAGACCGAGATTAATGACCGGGACGTTGGTCATCACCTATGGAGGAGGCTTCATAAATCGCTAGATAGCGACGCTGAACGTCTTCTTTTCAAGACGTACTCGGCGCGCTACGGCCGGGACGGATACGGAATCCCAGCTCTCATTCCGTAGGTATACCTTCATTATGACCCATACCTGATCGGTAGCAGCTTGGCCGGTCCTCTCGTTCGTCAGCGCATGGACTTCCTGCTACTGCTACCGCATCGAACTCGTATTGTTATCGAGATCGATGGCCGTCACCACTACGCGGATGACTCCGGAGAGGCCAATCCGGCGCACTACAGCTCAATGATGGCGGAGGACCGCCGCCTCCGGCTAGCTGGCTACGAGGTGTATCGGTTCGGTGGTTATGAACTGACACAAGATCCCGACAGGGAATCGGTTCTTACCGGCTTCTTCGATGCGCTATTCATGCGCTATTCGATCACATAGTAATCGGCGCCGTTGGTGATGTTGTATCCGTTCTGGTGCAGTAGCCGACTCCCAACCACGTCAGTGGTTCTCCGACACGCAGGTCAAGAGCTCAGGCTAATCAGACGAGCTACTACCGATGACTCACGAACGCGCTCTAGCCAACAGCTTCTTGATCTCCGAATCGAGCCGAAGCTGGGAGGGGGAGAACGACGATGCTCTGCTACCCTTTAGTCGGTCGACCAAGTTGGACAGTAAGTGGTGGAAGCCCACCCGCAATCTCGGCGTTGGCGGAGAAACTTACTGCCGAGACGAAGTGCCCGTCATCGACTCCGTGCTGGAGTTCCTCGAAATCCCTGGCAAGGCGTAATCGATTGATCGCGACGGGTGCGTCTCCTACCACCCACTCCTCGACAATTCGTCCAATCTCGATCACTGCTAGGGTTTCGGCCAGTTCGCCAGGCGTTAGACCAACGAATCGGAAATCTCGCACCTGCACGTCGGCGCGTATGAACCTGTCGGGCGCAACCGCAAGATAGGCGAGACATCTCACGTTTCGCCTGTTGGGAACTCTAATTACAAACGTGTCTGGAACACGGTTCGGAATCTTTCCCTCATGCTCACATTGGGCTAGATAGTTTATGGTTTTTGCGTCGAGACCTCTGATTACCTCGCCCTCTGGCAGCGTCTCGACGATCGACGAACGAGCAAATGGCTCGTCCCAGGGGATCGTTCCAGCTTCCTGGGCCGAAAAGAATGCTTCAAATAGATAGTAACTGTCCACAACGTACTCTAGGATTGTCCGTCGCCCGTTCCGCAGAAGGGCTAGGTCACTGGACACGCGAAGCATCGGCAGGCCGACCGTTTCAGAAATGGCATCTTTCTTACGGTCTCTTTCGAACGATTGAAGGTCTTGAGAGTGGTGGCGCCCGTCAATCTCGACTGCGAACAGCGGCCTGTTCTGCCGGGTAATGACAAAGTCGAAGCTGGCCATCAGCATAAAGCGCTTGTCGGCGACCTTGCGCACTTCAGTAACATCTATATCGATGATCTCGGCCAGAGGCACTTTCGCGTGAAGCCGATCTCCATTTGCGGCCGTAATCTTTACGAGCGTGCTGTCGGCCGCGATCTCGGATCTGTTCGTGAGTATCGGACGTAGGGCATCGACCATGCGACAGCTATAGCACGCCGGGCCGACAGCATGAGCCGTTCGCTGCGCGGGGACCGACCGGAGGCCGCACGCGCCCCGCGCGAGCGCTTGCGGCTGCATCGGCACAGGGGCGGCGCGGCGCCGCAGGCGCCGCCTTGACCCCCTCCGTCACCGGCACTGTTCACCGAACCAGTCTTACGGCATTCCCGCTCCTGCTGCTTCTCGCGATCAACGACGGACCGGTGGTGGTGCCGGTGGGCCTTCCCCTTACGGGCTTGATCAGCGATGGATACGGCGCCGGGCGCAGGGTGTGCGGTGCTGATTATGATGGGTGGGCGTCGTGCCAGGCGTGATGGACCGCGCTACTTTGCACTTCAGGTCAGCTTCGGGAGTTCTGGGCCTAGAAGCCGACGGGGGCCCCGCGGTCAGCGGTGGCCTTTGCGGCGGTCCCACAACCATTTGAGCGCCAAGAACTCCAAGATCTTCTTCACCATGAGTGCCTCCTGAGCTTGGCTGGCGGGATCATACGCGTGAACTCGACGCGAGCACACCTGGTGATCAGCGCCGTGACAGCGCTACGTCGCGGGTATCGCTGCGGCGCGGTAGGCGGTGAGGGCCGCGGTGAGCGCCTGGTCGAGCTCGGTGTCGCTGCGCCGGTCCCGAACATGCTCCAGCGGCGTCTTGGGCAGCGGACGGGCCGGGTCGGGGGTTGGTGGGTGGTCGGGATCCAACCCGGCGGGTCGCCCGCACCGCCGGCAGTCCCAGCGCGGGGGTGTGTCGGCGTCCGCGGCGAAGACCACCGGGGTGGCGTGCCCGGAGGGGCACCAGTAGGACACCGGGCGTCGCGGTGCTGGGGGAGCCGACCAGCACTCCGTGCGCAGCCGGGGGCCGCCACCGAGGCTGCGGCCCGAGATCGGGTGGCTCATAGCGGCACGCTAGGACCCGGGCAGCCACACCACCGCCACGACACGCCGGGCACCAGCGAACAAGGACCACGCCACGCGAACGTCTACCGCAAACGACCGGTTGCGTGGGGACCCAACCGCCGCGTCGGTGTGACATACGTTCCTGCAGGACGGGCCATCACAAAAACCACCCCAGAAACAACACCACACAACTTCGCTCGCGACACGAGTTTCGATAGAGTGACGGGCGTGGGAGCCAAGATCGGGTACGCCCGGGTATCGACCGCGGACCA
>JBBSGM010000276.1:0-3069 GCA_038254065.1 Mycobacteriales bacterium
ATCTGAGCTGGTCCCTCGCCTCCAGCCCCGACGTACCGCCACCCGTCGACCAGGCCCGGTTCGCGACACGGGTTCTTCACCGCCGCGCTGTTCCTGCAGCGCCGGGAGCCGGCCCAGCAGGTCCGCGGTGATCGTGGTGCGCTCGCGGATCAGGACCAGCGCCTCGGTGTCGAGGAGCCGGTCGGCGAGCTCGTCGACATCTTGGGTGTGGTCGGTCCACACGGTCACCTCGTGCCCGTCGAGGCGGCGGAAGCAGGGCAGGGTGCGCAGCGTGTGTTGCGCACCACCCACCGATGCCCGCGCTCGTCACGCTCGGCGACCAGCCGCTCGATGTAGTCGTCGGCCTCGGACACCAGCGCCTCGGCCAGCATCCACCGAGCACCCTCACCCACCAGCTGGTCGATCACCGACACCGACTCACCCGGGGCGCCTCGCCAGCGCGGTCGCCACCACCAGCGGGCTCGCAGACTACGCTGAGCAAGATCAGTACGAGGTAGAGAGGGGATCCAGGTTCGGTCATGGTGAACCGTTGGCTTGCGGCTCTCGGTGCCCGCTCGAAGAGGCCCACCCCGCCCCGTGCGGAGCACGACGATCCACTGCCCGAGCCTCAACACGAGTTGCTACGGGCTGCTGATCTGTTCGACCGCTACCAGCGAACCGGTGATCTTGACGTGTTGACCGACGCGGTCACCCTGTTCCTCGGGGTGAGGAGCACCATCCCCACCGACCACCCCAACCGCATCGCGCTGCTGTCTAACCTTGTGGACGGTTTGACGAGGTTATTCGATCGAACCGCGCAGCTGCCGGTACTCACGGAGGCAGTCCAGGTCGGCCGGGACGCGCTGGCAGCCACTCCAACCGGCCACCCCGGTCGTGCCACGCCACTCAACAACCTCGGGATCACTCTCAGGAGATTGTTTGAGCGGACCCGGGAGCTGTCGGTACTCACGGAGGCGGTCCAGAGCGGGCGAGATGCGGTGGCAACTACCCCCACCAACCACCCCAAGCAAGCCATGTACCTGAGCAATCTCGCAGTTGCCCTGGAAAGGCTGTTTGAGTGGACAGGAGAGCTGTCGGTACTCACGGAGGCGGTCCAGAGCGGGCGGAACGCGGTGGCGGCCGCGGCCCGGGCCGAGCTCGACCGGGTCCGGGAGGAGACCACCGCGGCGATCGCGCAGCTACGGGCCGACGCCGAGCAGGCCCGCCGCGACGTCGAGGCCGAGCGGGACCGGGTGCTCGCCGAGCAGGCGCGCGTCGAGATGGCGGCCGCCCGTGCCGACGCCGACGCCCGGGGTCGCCGCCGCGGAAGCTGCCGGCGAGCAGGCCCGCCGGGACGCGAGCACCCCAGGTCGGGGCGGCGCAGCAGCAGGCCGCCGAGGCGGGGCAGGCCCGCACCCGTGCCGAGGCCAACCGCCCGGCCGCCGACCGTCGCGCCACCGAGGACCGGGCCAGTGCTGAGCGGCTGCGTGCCGAGCTCGACGCGCTGCGCGCCGACCACCGGGCCGAGCTTGACGAGCTGCGCCGGGAGGCCCTGAACAGGGTGGGCGCCGGCCCCACGGGACGACAGCGGCCGATCGTCTGCGTCCGCCTTCACACCGAAGTGCTCGTGCTCTCAGAACGGCTGGCTTGTAAACGGCGTTCTAAGCTCCGACCCTGATTGGAGGCGGGTATACAGCCATTTCATTGGCTTATATTTCGAGAGGCTTCCGTCTGATCCATTGCCAACTCCAGTTCACGAGTCAAATCGTCACCACGCAACGCGAGTCTGGACAGACCATCAAAACTTGACAGGTATCTGGACACATCTGCGGGATTGTCTATCCAATCGTCCTCGGTCAAGGTCTCGACTATGACTCCCGTATCGCCAACTATTTGGAACGTCGCTAGCAATCCGGGTGGTGTAATGCGGGCTGGAACTATGCCGATGTCGATATTCTTTCGACGAGCCAGAACGCGCACACGATCCAGCTGTGCAAGGTGGTCCTCAACCGCACAGTATTTTGCATATATCGCTGTTTCGAACAGGAGGAATTCGAACCTTCGACCTTGTTCCCAGAGAATCCGCTGCCTCTCCATGCGTAGATGGACGGCAGCATCGATGTCTTCGGCGGTCATCGAGGCCATGTAATGCGAGAGCATTCCCCGCACGTATTGATCCGTTTGAATCAATCCTGGAATGATCGACAGATCAAAGACCCTATTGACCGGGGCGGCTCGTTCGAGATCGTTGTACTTCCGCATGACTGGGATGTATCCAATACTTTCAAGTCTGTGGCGGTTGCCCCCTTCCAACGTAAGCAGTGCGTATTGGCCAAGAAGATCGCCCCGCTCTTCATGCGATAGTTCTAGAGCATCCACTATTCTGGTAATGTCGCTAAGGCTCAGCAATTGCCGACCCTTCTCTATTCTAGAAATTTGCGGCTGGCTCAGGTATGTTTTCTGGCCAAGTGTAGCTCCCGTCAAGCCCCGGGCAACCCGCAAGCGCCTGACGGTCGCACCAAGACCTGCAAGAGTACGGGATTGTATGTCGGCGAACGGGTCCGCTGCCATTTTCGGGGCTCCTCGAAGGGTCGGGCGAGCATCTATATTTCCAGGCATCATACTTGATGATCGGGGCGGCCGTAGGCAATATTCACAAGATCTGCATAAATGAGCTCTATTGTTGGGCACGACGCGGACTTTGGGCGCTTTATTAGAGCGCGCCAGAATCCGTTGAAGGGCCCGTCGTCGTAGGTGAGACTTGCCCGTACACCCGTAGACGAGGTCAGGGGGACGCAGTGGACATCATGCTCGTTTCGCTCCAGATAGTCGCAGTCTCGGTTCAGATAGTGAGCGCGAGCCTTTCGTGTAGGCGCGAATCGCGAAACTCCGGGGTTCGGCCAGTGCATAGGCGTAGTCCGTCCAAGGGGCTCAGCCAGCGTCATGACTCCCCCACCGGGACACCCACAGGCTCTCCGGCTCAACGGCGACGCTGCAGCTCAGAGATTCCCGTAAGACCTGCCCGGTGAAATGCCCGATCAGGCGGGCGTCAACCGGGACACCTCGTCCACGGCGGTGGCGCGTTCCATG
>JBBSGM010000277.1:0-2973 GCA_038254065.1 Mycobacteriales bacterium
ACCCCTCACCCGGAGCGTGGAACCCGGCGCCCGACCCGAGGGTCGGACCCCAACCCTGCCCACGAACAGGAACCCATGATCAAAATTACATGGCTGTAGTTCACACGACCCGCTCGTCACCCCCGTGAAAAATCCAGGCCGAGCCCGGAGGCGTGGAGAGATTGCGTACCGCGACTCAGCGCGTCTTGCTGCCCCGGGACTCTTGGCCGGTAATGACCGAGACGGTGTGACGCGCGCCCGTTGTGATCCTCGCAGAGGCCGTACCCCCCGCGAGGACCACAACAGGCGCGCGAAGTGGTACTCCGGGTGTCGTGAACGGGCTGCGACGTTCGTTCGTCACCAGGATGACGAGCGCGGCGGTGCTCCGGGCCTTCCTGCTGCGGCGACCGGACGTCGTGGCCGGATTGGGTGTCGTCACTGCTGACCATGTTGTCCCAGTGGCCGAGCACGGCGTCCTTGATCACCTGGATGCCGGGGGAATCGCCAGGTCCTCGGGTCGGTGTCCGTCCACCCGATCACCGGTTGTGGTTCCAGCTCACCACTGGCGGTTGTCGCCACGCGGGACCGGACAGCTGTAGGGAGGGTGCGGATAGGCACCAGCTCGCCGACCTCCCGGAGGGCAGGCCGGCATGCTCAGGGTCGGGAGGGCGAACCGTTGCCCTCCGGCCAGCGCGTGATCGGGCTGCGCACGGTCGACGAGATGTCGCTTCGGCCCAGGGCCTGTCACGTCGTCGCGGTATGACCGCTGCAGTGTCGCCGTTCGTCCCCCTCGCCGTTGGTAGCTCGCGCCGCTAGCGTTGACCCGCGGCCGCTGGCGTCCGCGCCCGTCGCGGATTCGCCGCGGGTCGTCCGCGGTGATCGGAGATCGGGATGAGCGCGTCCGGGGGAATCGGCAGACTGTTGGGCGGGTTGCCGCTGCCGGCCCCGTTCCAGAATTTCCTACGCAGCTGGGACTACCGCCCGATCACCAGCTGGTTCGACAACTTCCTCACCGTCAACTGGAACGCGGGGGACGCAGGCGTCGAGCGGAAAGTGCTCGGCGACATCGGCAGCTACGGCCTGCAGCTCAGCCGGCTCCTCGCGGCGGTAGACCTGCTCGTCGGCCAGCTCGATCTCGCGACGCTGACCCCGGAGCAGCAGAAGGTAGTCGTACGGCTGCGGGACTTGGCTACCGGAGCCCGGGAGTCCGTAGCGGACTTTCGGGGAAGGGGTCCGAGCGGATCCTGAGAGCTCCGCGCGCCGCACTCGCGGTCGTCGGACTCGGGCCCGGACCCTCTCTTGCAACAGCCCTGCTCGACGCGGTCCAACTCGTGGCTCGACGCCGGGCTGCTGTCCGGCGCGTCGCCCCGCCCCAACGTCACGTATTTGATCGACAATGGTTACCTCCAGCGGCTGAATTGAGGCCCGGTCCGAGCGACGACACGTCCCCGAGCCAGCCGCCCAGCCGGACGCACGCCTCGGCGACCTGGGCCGGCGAGTCCGGGCTTGCCAGCCCGTCGGCCCGCAGGTTGACCAGGGACTCGACCAGCCGGAACGCGAGGTCGCCGGCGTGGCGGGGGGCGCCGGTGCGTTCGGCGAGGTCGACGCCCGCAGCCACGTAGTGCCGCCGCAGCCGTTCGCGCGCGGCGCGGAACGGGCCGAAGCGCTCCCGGCGCAGCTCGGGCAGCAGGTACAGCGCGCCCAGGTTCCACCGGGTCGCGCACAGCTGGCTCCCGTCGTGCAGGGCCAGGGCGTGCAGCCGGGCGGCGGCCTGCGCTGCGGAGCCGGCCGGCCGGTCGAGCAGGGCGTCGGCCACCGGCAGGGTCGGGGTGACCGTGCCGACCAGCAGGGCTTCGAGGATGTCGTCCTTGGTGCGGAAATGGTGGTAGAGCGAGGCTTGGCGGATGCCGACCGCCTCGGCAATCGCCCTGGTGGACGTCGTGGCGTAGCCGTGCGTGGTGAAGAGCTCCGCCGACGCGTCGAGGATCTGCTCCCGCCCGGTCGCGCCCGGCCGCAGCGGGCCGGTGAGCCGGGGACGGCCGGGACCGAGGGACGTCATGGGCTCATCGTGGCATCCTGCCCCGGTCCGACATCTCACGGCATGACAGGTACTCGGCAACCCGCTCGTAACCGGGCGGCGGCCAGCGGTAACCCGGGGGACACGCGGCCGACTTCGTCAATCAGAAAACTATCGGTCAACAGGTATCCCGTCTCCCAGACCCCGGAGTCCTGATGACCACCACCCTCCCGCAGGCCACCGCCGCCTCCGACGACACCGACCTGCACGGGCTGGGCTACCCACCGGTCCTGCACCGCAAGCTCGGCCGCTACGCCTCCTTCGCCGCGGGCTTCTCGTTCGTCTCCATCCTCACGACGATCTTCCAGCTGTTCGTCTTCGGCTACTCCTTCGGCGGCCCGGCGTTCTTCTGGACCTGGCCCCTGGTGCTGGGCGGGCAGCTGCTGGTCGCGCTGGTCTTCGCCGAGCTGGCCGCGCGCTACCCGCTGTCCGGCGCGGTGTACCAGTGGGCGCGCCGGGTCGGTGGGGAGACCGTCGGCTGGTTCGCGGGTTGGTTCATGGCGCTGGCCCAGGTGATCACCGCCGCGGCCGCCGCGATCGCGCTGCAGGTGGTCCTGCCGCAGCTGTGGAGCGGCTTCCAGCTGGTCGGTGGGGACCCCGCGCTGACCTCGGTCACCGGGGTGACGATCGCCGTGATCCTCGGCGCGCTGCTGCTGGTCGCGACGACGGTGGTCAACTGCATCGGCGTCGCCGCCGGGTCAATGGCCTCGCCTCGGTGGACGACGTGTTCCGCACCGTCTTCGATGCCTCCTACCTGGTGTTGGGGCTCGGCGACGTCTACCTCGGCGCGCCGGTCGCGACGCCGCTGGACCCGCGGCACCGCCTCGTGACGACCAAGTACAACCCGGCCCGTACCTGGACCCCGGAGAACGCGGTCGGGATCGGCGGGGCCTACCTGTGCATCTACGGGATGGAGG
>JBBSGM010000278.1:0-2972 GCA_038254065.1 Mycobacteriales bacterium
GCTGCTCCCACCCTCCCCGGCGACCCCCGGATCAGGCTGCCTCCAGCTTCACCCCACCGCTACGACGGCGAGGAGATGGACGGTCTCTCACCTCCATACGTGACAACAGCGCCTCGTGGCGCAGGCGGATTCGGGTCAGAGAACCGTGAACTGTACCGAATGCCATCCACTAGCGCCGTCGGGGATGGGCGGCACCTGATCCGCGGTCTGCGTGTACCCGGTCTTGTCAATGGCGCGGACCGCGGCGACATGGGCACCGGGTTCCCACCGGCCCCGCAGTCGGAACATCCGCCAGGTATCCACGTTGACCTCAGTGGACAGCTCAGCAGGTTGCCACTGGCCGTGATCGAGGCGGACCTCGACTTTCTCGATGCCCTTGGTCGGTGCCCAGGCGACACCGGTGATCGGAGTGTTCGCGCTTACCCGTCCAGACGCGGCGGGACTGTCGATCCGGGACATCGTCTTAATCGGCGCTCGTTGCGCCCAACCGCGCTGCAACCAGTAGGCCTGCTTAGCCTCGAATGTGGTGAGCTCCATATCGGTGATCCATTTGGTCCCGGACACGAAACCGTAGAGTCCAGGGACGACCATCCGCACCGGGAAGCCGTGCTCGATCGGCAACGGCTCGCCGTTCATCCTGATCACCAGCATGGCCTGCCGGTTCGGATCAGTGAGGGTCTCGGTCGGGGTGCCGCAGGTCCAGCCGTCAACGCTGGTTGTGAACACCTGATCGGCGCGGTGCTGCACGCCGACCTCCTTGAGGATGTCAGCCAGCAACACACCGGTGAAATACGCGGTGGAGATGAGAGGTCCGCCCACTTCGTTGGACACGCAGGTCATCGTCACGGGACGCTCAATGAGCTTGCGCGAGGTGAGGTCTGCCCAGGTCACAGTGAGCTCCCGATCGACCATCCCATGCACCCGTAACCGCCAATCTTCGGCCCGCAGCTGCGGCAGCATGAGGTTGGTGTCGATCCGGTAGAAATCCCGGTTCGAAGTGACGAAGGTCGGCGACCCGTCGGCAGAGAAGTCAACGAGTGGTGGGATCGGCGGCGTGGGAACCGTGGGCACGATCCGTCCGACGGCCTTGCGAGAGGCCTCGGTGCCACTGCGTCCGGCCAGCAGCTGGCCACAGACCGCCGCGATACAGGCGCCTACGGCGGCTGCCGCTGACTCGGCGAGCAGCGCGCGGCGAGACATATCCGTCGCCCCGTCCACTGTTGGCCGCTGTCTGAGCAGGGCCAGACGGTGCAGGGAGACGAACAGTCCCGCACTGGCAATCAACGCAAGCAGCGGGGCGAACACATCGAGTGGACCGGCGGTGGGGCGGGACACCACTGCGGTGCTGGCGATCACGCCGAGCACCACGATCAGTATCAGCCCGGGTGTGCCGGAGCGTCGGGAGAGCAGCCCTGCGAGCACGCCGAGCAGTCCGATCACCACCGCCATGCCCGACAGCAGGACGGCCTTGTCGTAGGTGCCGAACGTGCGGACCGCGAAGTCCTTGAGCCAGAGTGGGGTGAGGTCTACCGCACTGCTGCCCACCGCGAAGAACGGCGAGGCGCTCGGCGATATGAACCCAGCCACCAGGTGCCCCACCGCCAACCCTGCGGCCATCGACACCAGGCCAACCATGGCCACCACCGGCACGGGCAGTTGGGGCTTAGTTACACCTGTAGCCACCAAGTGATCTCCCGGGCCGACCCCGACACTTACCAGCCACCTGGGTCTAAGGCGGCCCGTTCCAGACCGTATTCCCTTGAGCCGACTGGGCTGCGAGATATGAGCACTGGCAACGAGCTTACCAGGGGCCTCGCACTCGCGTGATCAACTGCGGTGTGGGGCCGCTATTGTCGTGACGCGTGTCTGGCTTTAATCGGACCTACTGCTGTTTCCGTGGGTGGCCTCGATGACCTCACCACACACCTCGTCGAACAACTCGTACCGTCCGACGCAGCGCGCCCCCGGCAAGGGCTGCATACCGGCCAGGATCGCGGACAGCAGTTTGATCGAGCCCTCGGGATCCATGATCCGAAGTGTTCACCAACAGGGTGCCGCGTAACCTGGAGTCACCTCCTCGCCGAGGTTCTTGGCCCCGGGGCGACGGCCCCGGGGGCATCGGTGAGGGGACCGGTGAGGGGCGGTTCCTTATGGACGTTGACGATGAGTCGACGGACGAAGCATCGACGATTGGCGCGCGCGCTGGGATGATTCGTCGCCGGCGCGGGCTGAGCCTGGACGTGGCAGCCGGCCTGGCCGGGATCAGCAAGCCGTACCTGTCGCTGCTGGAGAACGGTAAGCGCGGGTTCAATCGGCGGGGCCTACTGGAGGACCTGGCTACCGCGCTCGGGTGCTCTGCGGCGGACCTGACCGGCCAGCCATATCTACCGCCGGACCGAGCGTCCGCCGACGCGCTGGCGACCCTGCCCGCGGTGAGCATCGCGCTCCATGAGTGCAGCCTATTCGACGTCCCGGACATCCCCGCCCGACCAGTCGAACAGCTGGCGGCCTTGGTCGCGGCCGCGAACCGGCACGTAGACGAGACGCGCTACCAGGTCGCCGGTCAGGGCCTCGGCGCGGTGCTCAGCGAGCTGCACGTACACGCAGTAGCCGGCGCGCCCGACGCGCGCCGTGCCGCCTTGGCCGCGCTGGCCGAGGCGTGCATCGTCGCCGCGGGTATCGCCCGACCCCTGGGGAACGGTGAGCTGTCCACACTCGCGGCCGGACGCGCCACCGAAGCCGCAGCGTTGACCGATCGCCCAGAACTGGCCAGCCTGACCGGAATGACCCGCGTCGGCGCACTGGTGCGCCTGGGTGCCCGGCGTCGAGCTCGTACCGTGCTCGCCGACGAACTGGCCGCGGCCGAGCGGCACGCGGATCCCTCGGCTCCTAACACCGCTTCCGCAGAGGGCTATGGGATGTTGCATCTCAGTGGCGCGCACCTCGCCGCACGGGAAGGCCGGACGGCCGAC
>JBBSGM010000279.1:0-2915 GCA_038254065.1 Mycobacteriales bacterium
ATGAGTCTGCTGTTGATGCTCGGGCTGACCCCGCCTGCTGGCGAGGAGGAGCACGTTCCGTACCGGTAGTCAGGTCGTCGGTCTCCGCCGGGTCCTGGACGCGCTCCTACAGCTCGGTGAGCACGTGCCCGGACAGAATCCGACGAACAGCCAGTAGGCGTGCAGTGCGCCCGGCGGGTCGAAGCCGGTCCGGCGAGCAGCTCCAGCAGGTCCTCCAGCGGCTTGCACGCGCACCTGGGCTGGCTCTTCGACGGCGAGCGGACCGACGCCGCCCGCTTCGTACCCGACCTGATCGCCGACCGGGACCTCGCGCGGACCAGCAGGCAGTTCCCGTTCCGGACGGTCGTCAGCCTGCTCGCCCCGGCGTTGCTAGTGATCCACGCCTTCGAGCAGCTCGGCTGGGCCTACGAGATCCGATGGCCCACCATCGCCCGGCTCGAGGCGGCCCGACCGCAGGCACGCTGACCTCCGTCCCCGCTGCACGAAGTGCGGCCGTTGTGCGGCACATCACTCGATCGAGGCCGGGTTCGATTGCCCGGCGTGGTGAGGGGGTATTGGAGTATCTCTCCTACGACATGGCAGGAAGGCGCCGATGACCCAGCAGACGACCGGGCCCGGGCAGGTACCCCGGCCGGCACCGGAAGGCTATTACTACCCCGGCTACACCGGCTATCCCGACGACGCCGCGGGCTCCACGGCGAACGTCGCACGCGAGCAGGCGGCCGATGTCGGCCGTACCACGGTCCGAGCGGGTGACCAGGTCGCCGAGACGGTGGCGGAGAAGGCTCAGGACGTGGCGACGGAGACCCGCCGTCAAGCCCGCAACCTCCTCGGCGAGGCCCGAGGCCAGCTTCTCGAGCAGGCGCGCACCGGTCAGCAGCGGGCGGTCGACGGGTTGGGGTCACTGGCCGGAGAGCTGCGCGAGATGGCCGATCGGGGTGCGCAACACGGCCCGGCCAGCACCCTCGCGCAGGAGGCTGCCCAACGCGCGGACAAGGTCGCGTCGTGGTTGCAGCGGCGCGAACCGGCTGATTTCCTCGAGGAGGTGCGCAGCTTCGCCCGTCGCCGTCCGGGTGCGTTCCTGATCGGTGCGGCACTTGCCGGGGTACTGGCAGGGCGGTTCGCCCGTGGCGCGGTCGGTGCGCAGTCCGCCGACGAGCGCGCCGCCGCGGCCATCGGTCCGAACCTGCCCGCGGTGCCTGCCCTGTCACCCCCCGTCGCGGTCCCGGTGAACGACCCCGACGTCGCCGCTGCACCGGTGCGGCCGGCGTACGGCCCGGGTGGCAGCGCGCCGGACCACCCGGGTAGGCCGCCCGACCCCGCGCCGGGCCACCCGGCGGGCCGGTGCAGCCTCGGTGACCACCCGGCAGGCCCGCCGAGTCCCGGGACACCGGGCGGCCCGCCGCTGGCCGCCGGGCCGCCGGACCAGTACCCCCACCCGTCGACCGCCGGAGAGCCGCCACCCCCGGCCGTGCCGCACGATGCGCCGCCCCCGCACCCGGGCCCTTCGCCTGCCTCGAGCGCCGGTCGCATGACCGTTGGTGAGTACGTCGAGAACCTTGAGCACGAGGGACTCGCTCCACCGGCGGATGGCCCGTACCGGTCTTCGGACGGGACGCGATGAGCGCGCCGCGACCACGAGCGGGAGCCCACCCGGTCCGACCGGACGTGGGTGAGGTCTCGGTGGGTGACCTGATCGGCAACATCACCCGCGACGTGTCGACGCTCCTGCGCCAGGAGCTGGCGCTGGCCCGCGCCGAGCTGAAGCAGGAGGCGGCACGGGCGGGTCGGGCCGTGAGCGTCGTGGGGGCAGCCGGGTTCGCCGGCTACATGACCGTGCTGTTCCTGTCGGTCGCGTTATGGGCGGCCCTGGTGAACGTGATGGACGGTGGCTGGGCCGGGCTGATCGTCGCCACGGTGTGGGCGGTCATCGGCGCCGTGCTCTATACCGCGGGCCGTCGCAGGCTTCGCACGGTGAACCCGAGGCCCGAACGCACCGTCGAGACGGTCAAGCAGGTTCCGGACGCGCTCAAAGGCCACCGAGGAGGCAGTACATGACCACTGCGGAAGATCCGGACCAGATCCGGCGAGAGATCGAGCACACACAACGCATCCTGAGCGGCGACGTCAATGCGCTGAGCGAGAAGGTGACCCCGGGCCGAATCGTCGAACGCCGGGTCGAGCGCATCCGCAGTAGGCTGGCCGGCCTGCGGGACCGGGTGATGGGCAACGACACGGTTGGGCCTTCCCGCCCCGAGCCGGTGCGTTCGGCAGGCCGCGGCGCGGGTGAGACGGCCGCGCACGTCGAGTCGGCGATGGCCGACGCCGCCTCGAGCGCAGCTCAGTCGATCGCCGACACTGCGTCGGGTGCCGTTGACACGCTGCAGGAAGCTCCCGACGTCCTCCGTCGACAGACCCGGGGCAATCCGCTGGCGGTCGGGCTGATCGCGTTCGGTACCGGCTTGCTCGTCTCGTCGCTGTTGCCGCCGACCCGGCGGGAGCAGGAGCTGGCGGCGCAGGCCACCGGAGCGGCCATGGACAAGGCCGGTCCCGTTGCCGAGAAGGTCGGGGAGGTCGTTCAGGACCTGAAGGACAACCTGCGGGAGCCCGCCCAGCAGGCTGTCGACCAGGTAAGGCAGGTCGCGACCGAGGCGGGCCAGGAAGTGTCACGCGAGGGCGCCCAAGCCGTCGGACAGGTGTGGGACCACGCACAGGACGCGGCCGGTGCCGTGCGTGAGGAGGTCCGCGGCTGACTCGTGCGGGGAGCGTCGGTCGCGCGTAACTGGTCAGGTCGTCGAGGTCGCGGAGCCGCGGTTCAGGATGCTGCGGGCATCCAGGCGCGGCCCTGGGCGAGGGTGACCAGGGCGTCGAAGAAGTTGATTCCGTGTTTCTCGGCGGTGGCGAGGTAGCTGCGG
>JBBSGM010000280.1:0-2756 GCA_038254065.1 Mycobacteriales bacterium
CGGACTCGACCTAGGCCGCCGCCGCGCCGTACTCGCCAAACTCATCACCGTCACCGTGCTACCCACCAATCGGGGTAGACGCCCAGACGGAACCTACTTCGACCCCACCGGAATCCACATCGAGTGGAAGGCCAGCTAGGCTAGCGGTGTCCGCCCCTTCGCCCGCCTCTCAATCACGGACGTTCGGCAATGTCTACCCGACGCCTATCTATCCGACCCTCTGGTGTTTACCGGCAGGGGCAGATAAGCACCACTCCGGGAATCGTTGGAAGTGAGAGCGAGTAGTGCTTTACCCACCAAGCCAGCCCACCGTGCAGCCCCTCCAGGACCTGCACGTGCATCTGGTACTGCTGTCACGACCCGAGTAGGAGTTCCACATTTTCCGCCGCGAGCGATCGGACCGCAAACCCCGCCCCCCGACCGCAGACTCGGGCAAATAGATCACCCGTAGCGCGTCAACCCCGCACGATCGGTCTGACTTCTGCGGCTACGATGTTGGCGGGTGGGCGATGAACGCCTCCCATTGGCCGTCAGTGAAGACCAGGATGGGGCCGGTCTTATTCTTGCTGTCGCGTACGGCTGTCCACCCTGGCCGGTGAGCTACCTCAACACAGTTCTGGGCCCCGCTACTGCGACTCGACTTGTACCAGGCTTTGTCAGGTACGGCGAGCATGTGACTCACTCCTTTAACTCGTCTATGAGTGTATTGATGATCGCCAGCGACTCCCGATCTCCGAGCGAGGCGACGCGTAGTCGATCAAAGGCAAGTTTATAGGCCTGGGTGTGCTGCGGGCGAACAAGATAATCAGCACTGGTGAGGCCCTCGATGTAGACAACGGTCCGAGACTGGCCGAGGTCGAGCAGGGTGAATGACATGCCGAGCGCGGCGTGCGCCCCGCCGGATATCGGCATGACCTGCACGGTGACGTTTGGCAGTTCGGCCAGCTCCCGCAGTCGGAGGAGCTGGCCGCGCTGGACCTGATGGCCGCCGACCCCGCGTCGCAGTGCCTCCTCGCCGAGGACGACCCAGAGCAGTGGCGCACCGCTGCGCAGGCGTTCCGCCCGGTGTTCCCGGCTGGTAGCCATTGCTTCAACGTCGGCTGGCGGCACGATGACGGACGTCGATAGTTGCGCTCGGGCGTAGTCGCGGGTTTGGAGCATGCCGGGGATGAAGTCGCCGAAGAACATCTTGATCTCGGTGGCACTGGCTTCCAGGCTGACGAACTGCTTGGCCCAGTCAGGCACGCGGGCCGGCGTGGTCTTGCGCCGGGCCTCCTCTCCGAGCCGCTGCACACGCTCACAGGTGGCCGGGTCCGCTCTATAACACGTGAGCAGGGAAGATAGCTCGGCAGCAGTGAGTCTGACCGTGCCGGTCTCGACCTTGCTGACCTTGGCGCGGTACCAGCCGAGCGCGGCAGCAGCGTCCTCGCTGTTGATCTTCGCTGCTTCCCGGAGCGACCTCAGCTCGCCACCGAGCATGATGCGCTGGACCACCGGTCCCGGATCTTGCTCGGCCACATGGCCCAGTCTGCCCCACCGCTGCTTCCTCGACACGCCATACCTCCCGGTAGACCGCATCTAGACCAACAGGTATCTCTAACAGGATTCCTAGTGTAGTTTCTGGATGCGCGGTGTCGTCCTCGGCCACCCACGCCCTCGGTCACCATCGCTCCGAAGGAGGATCAGAGATGGCCTACGCGATGCATGCCCCGACGGGCATCGTCTTCCGGCTTGGTTTGCCCGCGCCCGCGGCGGACGCAACGACCTCAAGGCTCGACAGCCTCGGGCGGCGGACGTCCCTGTTGGCGCGCCTTCTCGCCTACTCCGGATTGGTAGGGGTGCCACGTGACTAAGCCCTTGAAGCAGCAGTCTCAGCCGCCAGACGCGACTACTGGGCAGGCCACGTACACCGGTTCAGTGCATCGCAAGGTTTCAGTGAAAGGCAGCAACGGGGTAGATGCAACGGTGATCGTGATCGCGCGACAGGGAAACGTGTGGTTATCCATTACGCCAGCTTTTACTTGGGAGGCAATCATGGAACCGAGGAAGGTTGATGAGCTGATGCATACGCTTGGGTTAGCCCGGGAGGATGCGACGAGGATGACAACGGCGCGCATCGCATCTCACAGGGACGGTACCGGAGTTCGAGAAATCACAAGTGGAACTGTAACACTCGCAAGCAAAGACAAAAGAACCAAGAAGGTTCAGTCGTGATCAGGGAAGGCCGCCGCCTGTTAGCTGAACTGGCGTGGGAAACTGCATCGCTTGGTATGCGCGATTCATAGACAATAGTGCCACTACCGAACAGGTGCACTACACACAGCGGCTCATTGCGGCTGGGCAGCGACTGATCGCCCGGCGAGGCAATGGGTGCAACCATCATGGCGAGATTCTCGCCATGAGAGCGATTGTCTGCCGCGCACCGTGGCACCTGACCGGGAACCATGAGCAATATATCCCAAGAAGGGGACCTGATCTGTCATGGCCGGACTAGCCGAGATCACCCTCGTTGGCATCCTGGTCACCGACCCCGAGTTGCACTTCACCTCCACCGGAATCGCCGTCGCGGGCTTCACCGTCGCGGCCAACGAGCGCCGCTACGACCCGGCTACCGACCAGTGGGTGGACATGGGGACGACGTTCCTGCCCTGCAGGATCCGACGCCAAGCCGCCGAGAACGTCGCCGAATCTCTCACCAAAGGCACCCACGTGCTCGTCACCGGCGCGCTGCGACAACGCGAATGGAAAACCACCGA
>JBBSGM010000281.1:0-2709 GCA_038254065.1 Mycobacteriales bacterium
CGGGCAGCGGCTCGGTCACCCCGCCATGATCACCACAGCTCCACCCGAGATCAACACGACACGCCGACAGGCAAACCCCTCACACCCGGGCGGCCACCAAGATCCGATCAAGCCCGCAGGCCAGGACCTGAATGTTTACCTGACGGGCTGCCGGCGCGGCACCACTGCTGACGCTGGCGATCGCCGACGCTGCTCGGCCCGCCTGTGCCCGAGCGAGAGGATCCCGTCGCGGACATCGCCGGAACCGGACGGCGCCTCAGTCAAAAATTTCGATAGCAGGCGCAATCACCAGAAACTCCCGAGGATAGCCTACTACGGACCGATCCGGAGGTCATCGCGGCCAGTCAACACGACAGGTGTGATCGAGACCAACTTAGCCGACTTGCCGGCGGCCTCTTTCCAGGGCATAGTCGGCATATGCGGTGACGACTGGCGCCCGCAAGTCGCGTCACCTACCCCGAATGTGTGGAGGCACCCCGTGCGACAAGAGATCGTGCAACTCATCGATGACATCGACGGCGCCGAGGCGGATGAGACCGTCAAGTTCGCTCTGGACGGCAACGCCTACGAGATCGACCTGCGCAAGGAGAACGCGGCCGAGCTGCGCGACGCCCTGGCCGGCTACGTCGAGTCGGGACGTCGAGTCGGTCCGGCGCTGGTGGGGAAGATCACCCAGGTTCGGTCGTCGGGGGCCCACCGGGAGGAGCTGGCGAAGGTACGAGCCTGGGCCGGCGAGTACGGCATCAAGGTCGCGGAGCGGGGCCGGGTTCCGGAGCGGGTGCTGGTGGCATATCGGGCAGGGGACCCGAACCTCGCCCGATGACCTTCAGCCCGCTCACCGGGGTGGTGCCGGCCCCACCCCGGGGAGCGACCGCGCGCGGGCGGGGCTCGGAGAGATGGCGAAGGACTGTACGAACACCGAGCCAGCCCGCTCGCGGGGCAACCGAGCCGGCCCAGCGCGGTCAGCGAAGCGCGCTGCGACGACCGCGACCACGCATGACGCCGGCGACCACGCCGGTGATGACGAAGAGCGCGATGCCCACGAACGCCAGCCACAGCAGCGCCTTGACCGTGAACCCGATGACCGCGACGACCACCCAGACGACCAGCAGAGCAATGATCAGACCCATGACCAGACCTCCCATTGACGAGTACCGGCGGCTGCCAGCCACCGAAGCTATCACGGATGGTCACACCCTTCCTCCAGATGTCACTCGTCCGAACCAGCTCTGACGAGGGTTGATCTCCATCAGTGCGGCTGACCGCAGCCCGGGTACGATGGTGCTCGCGACGGGGAAAGCTCATCGGCATGGGCTGGCTGCCGCGCGTCCAAGGGATGATGAAGAGGTGCTGTGATGGGACTCGACAACAAGATCGACAACAAGGCCGAGGAGCTCAAGGGGAAGGTCAAGGAGGGGGCCGGCAAGGCCACCGACGATCCGACGCTTGAGGCGGAGGGCAAGACCGACCAGGCCTCGGGCCACGTCAAGCAGGCGGGGGAGAAGGTCAAGGACGCCGTCAAGGACGTGGTCAAGTAGCGCTACTGGCCACCTGTGGGTGACGCAGGGTATCGCGGAGCGCCCACTGCGTCACCCCGGTTCAGGCCCGAGACGAGCAACGCCTGCGCCGGGGAGCACGGCAGCTCGGATCTCTCCCGCCGTGCTGCCGTGCCGAAAATGCGAAGTGCCGCGACCGGGTTCACTGGGCCGACCGCAGATGTCATAACGGTGATTATCGGTTCGGTAGAACCGCGGCGGGCAGGCTCAGTAGAACCGCGGCGGGAAGAGGTTCAGCGCCGCCGCTACGTCCGCGCTATGCCCGCCCGGTAGCCGTCGCGGCGGCTGCCGGGGGGACTTGCGGGTGTGCCGGGATTGGGGTCCACGGTGGAGATCATTCGGTCCGGGGCCACGCGCCGCGCAATCCACCACCGCCCATCGCGGCCGTCGGAGCCCTGCGCCAGTTCCACGTCCTGCCCGGCGCAGCCGCAGCCACCTCATCGGCCTCCGCCCCGGTCAGCGCCGCCAGGACCGCGTTCGCGTCGGTGACCAACGCGGAGACCAGCGCGTTGTGCGCCTCCAGGTCGGTCCAGTCGATCCGCGGCTTGCCCGGCGCGCGGTAGTCGTGCCCGTTGCACACCGGGCCGCGATCATCGCGCCCGCACCGGGCACCTGCCGGGCCACCCGGCGGATCGCGGCGATGAGCTGGGTGATCGTGTCCTGGGTGGCCACCGCGTCATCACCGATCGTGGAGTCCGCCGCCGGCGGCCCCCGACCCGCCAACACCCCGGTCGCCTCGATCACCTGCCGGATCGCGTCATTGACCCGGTGCGGCCGATCCGATGTCGCGATCCGCCGCCGCCAGTACACCAACGTCGAGGGGTCGAACCCCTCATCAAGCAGCGACAACCCACGCGACCTTCCACCGCAGCGAACGTGCCACCCGCCGCAATCAGGTGCCCCACCACCTCGGCGGCGTCCCACAACTCCCGATCCGGCCCCTCCACACCCTGCACCCGAAGATCATCCAAGACCGGGTTCGGCGACCCCTCACAGACATGCCGCCCACCCCGCCGAGTTTTTCAGCGCCCTCTCTAGGGCGTGTCTGGTGGATCTTCCTTGGTTGGGGTGCGGAGCCAGATCTTGATCGAGGCGACGTCGACGGTGCCGCGGAAGACGAACTCGCGCTTGTCGGTGCGCATGGCCACCGCAC
>JBBSGM010000282.1:0-2697 GCA_038254065.1 Mycobacteriales bacterium
ACGCGAAGTGCGGATGTGCAGGTCAGATGCGCTGTCGTTGCGCTGTGGAGCAGGCAGGACGAACGCTACGCCCATCAGATCCGACCCGCGAGCACCAAACTTGACTCGATCTTACCGACTTTGTCGGCCCTAGCCTTCTAGGCCGAGGGCCTGGTCGTTGATCATGTTCAGCCACTGCGCGCCGCGCCTGCGCCCGAAGTACTTCGGGTTCGGGCGGGCGTGGATGGTGGGGATCGGGACCACGAACCGCATCCCGTCGATCGCCGCGACCAGGCCGCCACCCCATGCCTGGGCCAGCTCGATCTGGGTCTGGGCCTCGATCAGCGGCGCGTTCGCGGCCGCGTAGGTCTCGGCGCGCAGATAGTTCTGGTCGACGTGGGACAACCGGTCGCGGGTCAGCGCGGCGATCCCCGACGACATCACCGGCGGATACCCGATGTTGAGGGCGTGCGCAGTCAAGACGGCGGCGATCGTGACGTGCAGGTCGGCCAGCCGGGTCCCGCCGCCGGACACCGCGGTGAACGCTTCGATGAATCGTGGGTGCCAGGCCGCCACCTCCAGCAGTACCTCCGACAGATCCACCCTCGGCAGCATCGCGGCCAGCCGCTTGCGCAGGTCGATCAGACTCGGCGGGTCAGGGATTGCCTCGATGTGCTGCACATGCAGCCGTCCGTCGGCATCAACCGTGACGGCGGTGTTCACCACCAGGCGGCCACCGACCTCCCGGTACGACGTATCCAGCAGCCGCGCGTGCCCGGCCAGCAGCTGGTCCGGGTCCTCGGGCAGCCCCAGTGATTTCAGCGCGGCCGGTTTCGCCGCGATCCACGCGGGCCCGTCGAGCAGCTGGGCTCGCGGGTCGCGCCACCTGGTCGACGTCTCCGCATACACGTCGCGGCGGCGCAGCGCCCGGTGGAACCGCTCCAGCACGCAAAATACCCAGCCCGCCCTATCGACCACCCCGTCCGGCAAACCCGGCCGGTGCACCAGCCGTCGCCACTCACCACCCACCAGACCGGCATCGATGAGGGCCTTTGGGATCTGCCCACCAGGTAGCTGGCGAGACCGGTACGCCAGCACCTGCGGAAGAGCGCGCATCGCGGCCAGGACCCGCTCGCCGTCCGCAGCCGCACCGAAGACGATCACGTCACACAGCATCGGCAGGAAACCCCGCACAGTCGCGATTCGCCCGGCCAGCTCGGCGCGCCATTCCCCGTCCGGATCCGCCCCCGGTGGCGGCGCGACATCAGAGATCTTGTCCACGGCGGCGCGGAGCTCCGTGCGCGACACCACCGCCTCGATCGATTCCCACAACTGCTCGACGGTGATGTTCTCGCCGAACTCGGTCGCCTCGAACAGCACCTCCACCGCGGCCCGCCAGCTTCCCCGCATCCTTTGACACCGATGGGTAACGGCGCAGCTTCTCCTTGTTCGACTCTCGCTCCGCGCGCGCCAGCAGGTCCGACACCATCAACACGTCGAGCAGCTCAAGGGCGTCATCGACAGCCTTGCCCTCCAAGTGGCGGACCGCAGCCAGCATCGTGGCCAGCCGCCGCCCAGCCGGGTGCCGCTTCAATGCCGGAGCCTTCCCCGACAGCCCGTACCGGGCCAGCTCGGCCACCCGCCGCGCCGGTACCTGGCTCACGTCGACCCGGCCGACCCCGAGCCCCACAATCTGCGACACCCGATCCAGAGCTTTCACCATCTGCGGCCCAGACGGCTTCGCGCCCGGTCCCTTCCGCAGCTGATCGAACCGAGACGTCCGGGCACCGTCCGGAACCTCCAGCGACAGATCCAGCAGCCGGCGCTGCTCATCGGTGACCAGCCCGTACAGCGTGTCCCACAACCGCTGGGCAGACTCGCCCTGCACCCGCGCCACCAGCCTGGCCAGGGTGCTCACCCCTGGCAGCAGAACCCGCCGCTCACGCAGCCACGCCACCGCACCATCGAAAGTTGCCTTCGGCCCCTCGCCAGTCGTCCATGCCCGCGCATCCACCCACGCCGACAACTCCGCCTCCACCTCGGGGAAATCGCGCAGGCCATACTCGCGCTGGATCTCTCCGGCATGCTCGCGGTGCGTCGTGTCCCGCTGGGAGTACTGCTTCACACACGACGGGTCGGCAATGCCCAACTGCTCCGCGAGATAGTCCACCACCTCGCTCGGCACGTCGACCGGGTCAGCCAAGAACGACCCGACATAGCGAGCCGTCGCCAACTGCACCGCGAAACCGAGCCGGTTGTGGTCACCGCGCCGCTTCCCGACCAGTGCCTTGTCGGTGTCGTCGAGGAAGAAGAACCGCTCCAGCTGGGCCCGGGCCGGTGGGCTGTTGTAGCGGCCGTACGCGGCCGCCTGATCATCGGTCAGAAACTCAACAGGCATGGAGCGAGAAACTACGGCCTACCAAACCCGCTGACCAGACCCAGGCAGCTACAGCCGGGCCGGGAACATCGGAACGGGAACGTACGCCAAGAACCAAACCAGTGCCCCCACGCCACTCAGAATCGTCGGCCCGCTGACTTCCTTACCGTACGTTTCCGTTCCGATGCTCCTCGCGGGCCGAAGCGCCCTGGGGCGCTTGGACCAAGGACGGATGAGGGTGAGTGAGGTGTGCGCTTGACCGCTAGACGGACGGTGCCCCTGCTTCGCTGAGTTCCCCGCTCAGGCGTGCGATGAGCTGCGTGAGCTCAGTGTCGAAAACG
>JBBSGM010000283.1:0-2687 GCA_038254065.1 Mycobacteriales bacterium
AACTTCAAGACCTGGAGAATCATGCACACCGACTACCGTCGCCCCCTCGCAACGTTCGCGACAACCATCTCAGCCGCAATTGGCCTGCACTTCTACGCGGCCGGCTGAATAACCCTCCTTCTATGAGGAAACTTCCCGCGAGGGGAGAGGAGGTACGGCGATGAACGATGATCCAGCGGATGTGTCGGCTTACGCGAATGGAGTGCATTGTGATGCTTGGAAGTGAGACTGAACGGGTAATCCGAGCCGCAATACGCAGCTGGCCGGCGACCCTGCGGCTGTGCCTTATCGTCAGCGTAGTAGCCGCTACGTCGATGATCAGGGTAATCCGAGCCGCAATACGCAGCTGGCCGGCGACCCTGCGGCTGTGCTTCGTAGTCAGCGTAGGAACCTCTACATTAACGATTGCAGTCTGCTTGGTCACTCCATCGGTACTGCCCTTGTTCATGAACTAGCGGATACACCGTGGTAGGGGGGCAGTGCCCCCCTACCACGCGCTATCGGAGCGAACAATCACGTTGATTCGGGCGCGGCCTCAGTGCCGGCACTGAAATCAGGGGAGTCAAGGATTGCAAGCAAAGTCAGCAACGGACAGTCAACGCTGTTGCTACGGCTACCGTACGGCAAGGGAGGACCTTGGAATGACGGCAGGTCAGGATGTGTCGACCCAGCGCCAACGGCTGCTCTCTGAGCTACGTAACGAGCGTAAGCTGGCACGTCTTACCCAGAACCAAGTTGCGCGCGCCATGGAGTGGTCACCGTCCAAGATGCTTCGCATCGAAACTGGTGCGGTCGGCATCTCGACCACGGACCTTCGGGCGCTGCTCACCCACTACAACATCAAAGACAAGCAACAGATCGAGGAGCTGGTCGACGTGGCGCGCGTGGTCAGAACCAGGAAGGGTTCGCGATGAACTCGACACACCGATCCGGTGGGCGGCGCTTATCCAGGATCGGTGAGGGAGCACGACTACCTCCTTGTGGGGCCACTACCCAAGCCCTGGGCCCAGGGCAACCCCAGAGGAGCCAAGTTGATAACCAAGTTTGGGCTAGACCCAAACACGATCACCGATGGGCGCGACTCGTACTCGTGGCGCTGCTGTATTGGGACACACTGAGGCTCGCCACGGTGATCGCGACGGGCGTCGTGCTTCCTGTTCGGACGGCCGCGCGGCATTACGGTCTAAAGTACGCCGCGACTGACCTGATCACCGCTTTACCACGGGGTCTCGTGTATGGAGTTCTAGCTCTGTGAACGAGATTTTCGTGGTTCTACATCGAGGTAGAGCAGTCGGACCAAGCCGCCAGTCTGACCCGTTCCCGTATATAGCTCTCTACTTATCGGTTCATAGTAACCCAAGCTCCCATGGGCGTGTCAACGAGTGTCAATCAGACAAGTCAAACGGGTGTCAAGAGTTTAGACCATAGGACAAGAATGACAGTTGTCACCGCCTGCTCTTATATCCGCCTATGGATCTCGGCTAACGGGCCGATCGTGGGTGCGCCGAGGCGTCCAGCGCGTCCCCGTAGCGCTGCAGAAGACCAGTCAAGATGGAGGTGGCGCCACGACCCTTTGATGTCGCAGAGTGTTCCCAGTTGTACCGTGACGGTGCCAGCGCCGAGCGCCTCGGAAGACGGTACGGCGTCTACCCGGCCGTGGTCGAGGAGTTGTGGTGGCTGCGCCAGGCTCACCGGGAGCAGCTACGCGCCTGCGACCCATTCGGTGGCGAAGGCGGGCGATTGGCACGATCGGTCCCGCCCGGGTGTCGTCGCCCGCCTGGCGGTCATCGTCCGGGACTGCGACCTGTCCCGCCATATCGACGGCGGGGACCGCATCCAGGACTCACCCGTAGTCGGCCCGTGACCAACGATCTTGTGAAAACTGGCGCTAAGGACGCCGGGCTGGCTGCGGGGCAGTGACCCGGGCACCGTTGCGTATGTTGAGTGCCCGTGTCCGAGGACGGGGATGAGAAGGGCTTCCTAACCGCGAAGCAGCTGGCGGCGTGTGGCTGTTTCGACGGCGCGCCGTCTGGTGAGGAGCTTGAGCGGTTCTTCTTCCTCGATGACGAGGACCGGAAGCTCGTCGCGAAGCGTCGGGGCGATGCGAGTCGTCTTGGGTTTGCGCTGGGGCTGACGACGGTGCGGTTCCTGGGCACGTTCCTGGATGATCCGTTGGACGTGCCGTCGGTGGTCCTGGATGAGCTGGCGGGTCAGCTGGGGATCGCCGATCCGTCGTGTGTGAAGACCTACGTCGAGCGGGCCAATACCAGGTGGGAGCATCGGCGGGAGATCTGCCGGGTTGATGGCTGGCGAGAGTTTGCCAGCGTCCGTGAGGAGCTGAACAGGTGGATTGACCACCGGGCCTGGACCACTGGCGCCGGTCCGAAGGCCATCTTTGACGGGGTGATCACCTGGCTTCGGCGGCGGCAGGTGCTGTTGCCGGCGGTGAAGGAGTTGGAGCGGCTGGTCAGCCGGGTCGTGCGGGAGGCGCACGCGCGGTTGTGGAGCACGCTGGCTGATTTGCTGACCGCCCAGCAGGCACGGCTGAGCATGGCGGCGTAGGCGGGGTGGGTGACATCTTTGGTGAAGCGCCGCAGGATGGCTTCAGTGGAGGCGGTGCCGAGCCGGATCGCGGTCGCGTACTTGACCATCGAGTCGTAGTTCGACTCGATGACGTCCCAACGGAT
>JBBSGM010000284.1:0-2683 GCA_038254065.1 Mycobacteriales bacterium
GGCGTCGGTCGTGGCGTGTTCCTCATCCCGGTCCCCGCCGAGCGTGGACCAATAGGTGAGGTCGTCTCGATCCTTCGTCCCGCCGAACACCATGATTGTCGCGCTGTTGTTGAGGATGATCGCCGCACCGGTCGGGCCCCACCGTTCAATCACCTGCGCCCGGGACTGGAATGCGGCGATGATGGTCACCCCGCGTCCGCCCATGTCCGATGTCCAGCTCGGCAAAGGGACGGGGGAGATCAGGGCGGCCTCGTCGAGGGCGAGGGTGAGGGGCGGGTCGAGCCGTCCGGAGGGTTCCCGTGCGGCCAGCCGACGCGCCTCCCGCGCGATGTGCCCGGTCAGAGCGGTGACCAGCGGTGCGGCCTGGGTCTCCTCCCCACCGAGCAGGTAGACCGTCGCCCGGGACGTAAGCAGATCCGCCACGTCGAACGGCTCGCGCCCGGTCGCTGCGGCGCACGCCGCTGGGCTGGTCAGCCATCCCAGCGCCGGCATGATGGTGGAGGTGATCGAGCTGCGGGTCCGGTCGTTCGTGGTGACGAACTGGGTCGCGTCGAGGACGTAGGACGGCTCCGGGGACTTGCGCAGCAGCGACGTGAGCTGACGCTGCGCCCCATCCGGGTCGGACACCCACCCGAGAACATCGCGCATGCTCAGCCCGCCGAGCGCGGCGGCGTGCAGCAGGGCAGCGAGCACCCGCCGGGCTTGGGAGTCCCAAAACTCCCGGTCCCCACCCCCGCCGTGGGTGCTCGCGGACAGCAGGTCCGTGGCGCGTTCGGACGCGGTGACCGGGTCGGCGCAGCCGGTCACCGGATCAAACGTGATCGTCGAGGGCAACCCGCCCAACCCGACCGCGTTGAACACATACACCGGCCCGCGCTCAGCCCGTAGGCCCGCCGTGAGGGCGTGCAGGTCGCCGCGGGTCGAGGTGACCAGCACCGCGCCGGGCGCGTCGAGGATGCGCCCTGCAAGCCAGCCCGACTTGCCGGTGCGGGGGCCACCGAATATCACAGTGACGTCCTCGACCGAGGCCCACATGCGGGCGAACCCGACCCGGCATAACGGCACCGCCACCTCCGTCGTGCGCACCCGGGCCCGGTCGCGCCGGCTCAGCTCGCCCAGCGACGGCCGCACGGTGGTGGCCTTGCGTCGATGCGAGAGGCCACCGGCGAACCGCAGCACGTCGAGGGTTGACGCCACGCCGTGCTTGCGGCGTGCGGTGGCGCCCCACCGGCGGACGAGCCCGGCGCTGCGGCTGTAGCGGTGCCAGCCGACGGCGGCGGCCGCGGGCAGCGCCGCGGCCACGGCGAGCAGCGGCGCGGGCACGCCGAGCAGCGCGGCCACCGCGACACCGGCGACCAGGGCGAGCACGGCGGCGGTGCGCCGCATCCGGCGACGCCACAGCACCCGTTGCGGCAGGACGGCGAGGGTTGCGAGCACGAGCAGGACAGTGGTCATGGCCGGGCCTCTCGGGGGGTGAGGTGGTGATCCACCGGGCCGGCCGACGCGTCAGGCCGGCCCGGTGGACGTTGCGGGGTCACGTCCGGCCGCCGTGAGGAAGTCGCGGCGAGCGAGGTGACGAGGACCAGACCGGCTAACGCGATGAGCAAACCGACGCTGAGCCCGACAGTGCGGACCGCGAACCCGAGCGCGATGCCCGCCGCGACGGTTACCGGCACCGCGACGATCCCCCCGGCCGTCATCGAGGCAACCCATTCCGGGTGTCGGCCGGGTGACGTGCGGCTGCGTCTAGCCACGGCGGATCACCCGCCGGGCCTGCTCAGGATTGGCGACCCAGTACCAAAGCTCGGTCGCATCGATGCGGCCGGTGAGCCACGTGACGCTCTCGCCCATGCACCGACACGCCCACGCCTGCGCGGCGAGGTGACCGAGCGGGACAAGCGACCGGGCGATGAGCCGGCCGTCGACGTAGAGCGCCCACCGGTCGCCCCAGTCCACCCGCTGCTCAAGCTCGGTGCGGTACGTGCGGTCGTCCATCACCACCACCCGACCCGATAGCCGGCCGGGCGGGTGGCGGTGAAGCGCTGCCACCACGGCAGCCACGGTAGGCAGCGCGGACCCGGACGTGCTCCACCTCGGTCAGGTCCGTGAGCCGGCCACCGCGCAGCACCGTCGGGTACTGACCGGTCCGCGGGTTCGGGTCGAGCGGCGACCGGTAGGGCGCAGGTTCGACGAGCTGCGCGTCGAGGACGTCTAACGCCGCGGCCGGGTTCCGGCCGGTGACGGCCAGCTCGTGCACGAGCTCGGCGTCGAGCACCTCAAGGTGTGGGTTGTGCTCGGCGGCGGTCACGACGCGACCCGCGTCGCGCGGGTGGCGCTCGTGTAGCCGGTGACGGTCCGGGGGGCCAGCCCGAGCCAGGCGGCGGCCTGCACCACCGGTTGCCCGGATCTGATGAGCAGCTCCGCCGCGGCGATCAGCTCGTCGCGGGTTGCGCCGGGTTGGCGCCCGGCGTGCACCAGCCGGGTGACCATCACCGGGTCGACGTCGCGTGGTGGTGTCCCGGCCGCCTTGCCGCCCCGGCGGGAGGTGCGGACCGCGGCCCGCTCGTCCTCGGTGAGCCCACCGGCGATCCCGAAGGGCGCGTGTGCGAGGGCGTCAGCCCGGCACGCCGTGACCACCGGGCAACGCCCACACACGGCCTTAGAGCCTGTTGGCAAATGGTCA
>JBBSGM010000285.1:0-2668 GCA_038254065.1 Mycobacteriales bacterium
CACCGCCCACCCCGACACGGCGTGCGATCCGGCAACAACGGCTCCAGACGCGCCCACTCAACATCAGTCAGATCATGACGAGCATGCATGAGCAAGATCTACCGCACCCGAACATCAAGATCCCGCAGACACGCCCTAGTGAGGGTGCTCGCCGCCAGGTCATCGAGCACCCGGTCGACCCGCCCGGGTGCTACCTCATGCGCGACGTGTGCGCCGAGCAGAGCAACCAGTCCGAACGCCACCGCAACCACGCTGCACAGAACCCCACGGAAACGTGGCGCGACAAGCGGTGGCGATTGAGAGTCATGCCGATTCACCGCACCAGACTGCCCGCACTCACCCGACGACCGCTCCCGGCCGCGGAGAATTTCTCGACCGGGAGCCGTAACGGCCCGCCCGGCAGGTCCGAGGCATCAGTAGCCGTCGTCTGGCGACGGCGACCCGAAGACTTACGTAGCGAAGCGCGGAGGATCACATGGTCAACGTCCACATCGATCCCACGTTCGACGACGACGAGCGCCGGTGCCGGATCTTCGCGGGTGATGTGATCGTCTACACGAACGTGCCGGAGGCCACAGACTTCGTCGCGTTCGCCCGCGGACTGGTCACCGACGCGTTCGCCCCGGACGAGCCCGCGAGGGTGCATGCATTGCGCTCCCGGGAGGAGATTGCGGATATCCTCATCGATTTCAAGCCGAAGTTCATCCATCACCCCGAGTCGATCGCCCACGTGCGGCGGGTCACCAGCGCGATCGGTGCGGCGGCCGACGTCACTTACGCTGATGTGCCGAAGCTGCGTACCGCGTTCCCGGTCGGTGGCCTGAACACCGGCATCGCCTACGCCTTCCAGGCCCACCGGGACACCTGGTACGCCGCGCCACCGCAGCAAATAAACTGGTGGATGCCGGTGTGGCCGGTCGCGGAGAACAACGCGATGGAGTTCTACCCCCGTTGGTTCGGCAACGCCATCGACAACAGCAGCAGCGGGTACAATTACTATCAGGCGAACGCCTGGCGCAGCCGGATCAAGGACTTCAGCGGCGGCACCGATATGCGGGTGCACCCAGCACCGCTGCAACCGCTCGGCGACGACGAACCGCGGCTCTGCCTCGTGCCGCCGGTCGGCGGGATCATCCTGTTCTCCGGCGACCAGCTTCACGCCACGATCCCCAACACCAGTGGCGTCACCCGGTACAGCATCGACTTCCGCACGGTCGACATCTCAGATGTGCGCGACAGTCGCGGCGCACCACGGGTGGACGTGGCGTGCGTGGGCACCGCTCTGCGCGACTTCCGTCGGCTCAACGATTGCGCGGAACTCAGCGAGGACGACGTGGCGCCCTACGACACCGCCGGCGCCGAAGGTGTAAAGGTGTTCGCGCCGCGCTGACATCGCACAGCGACGTCGTCGACGAGGGGGACGGCTTGCCGACGAGATTACAGTCCCAGTGCGCCTGTCCGCTCGCCCGTGCCGGGACGCCGATCCGCAGGACGAGTGGACAGGAGCAGGGCATCGGGAGACGAAGAGGAGTGCGGGTGGCAGCGGGAGCGCGCGCGACGGAGCGGTGGCCCGGCTATGCAGCTGGCGACGGGCCGGTCCATGCATCCACGGTCGGAAATCGGGCCGTCGACACCCTGCGCGACAGCAAAGTCCTCGTCACGGGAGCGCAGGGGTTCATCGGGTCACATCTGGTGCGGCGGCTCGCCGTCCTCGGAGCCGACATCCACGGTGTGTCCCGCAGTCCACACGCCTGCCCCACCGGTCTCGGAACGTCATGGCAGGCCGACCTCAGCGATGCTGACGCCACCCAGGACCTGGTCCGGGCTATCGAGCCGGATCTGGTGTTCCACCTCGCCGGGGAGGTCTCGGGCTCCCGTGACCTCACGGCCGTGCGTCCGATGCTGCACGGGAACCTTCAGAGCACGGTGAACCTGTTGACCGCTGTGACCGAGACCGGGCGGCCCCGGGTCGTCCTCGCCGGATCGATGGAGGAGCCCCATCCCGGCGAGGTGAGGTCCGTCGCCTCCTCGCCGTACGCGCTCACCAAGTGGGCGGCAGCGGCCTATGCGCGGATGTTCTACGACCTCTGGTTCCTGCCCACGGTGGTACTCCGCGTCGCGATGGTATATGGCCCCGGCCAGCCCGACGACCGGAAGCTGGTGCCTTACGTGATTAAGTCTCTGTTGAGCGGCCGTGTCCCGGAACTCACGAGCGGGACCCGGGAAATCGACTGGGTCTACATCGACGACGTGGTCGATGCGTTCGTCGCGGCGGCCTGTGTGCCGTCCGTCGAGGGACGCAGCCTTGACATCGGTTCGGGAGAACCCGTGGATATCCGCCACACCGTCGAGATGCTGCGACAGGTCATCGGCACGAACCTGCAGCCCCGCTTCGGCGCGCTCGAGGACCGGATGCTCGAAAGTGCCCGCATCGCCGACCTGGCCGACGCGACCGCGCTCCTGGGGTGGCGGGCCAGCTTCGACCTCCGGACGGGGTTCACCCGGACCGTCGACTGGTATCGAGCCGTGCCGCCGGAGCAGCGTAGACGGCATACCTCCGCGAGCTCGGCGTCACGACGCGGGTGAGGCGAGTGAGTGACGACGCCGTGTTACCGAGCGCACGAGTCGCTCACCCTGAGTTCGGCGGCCCGGCGGTGGCCAGGTGCTG
>JBBSGM010000286.1:0-2658 GCA_038254065.1 Mycobacteriales bacterium
AAGCGGCGCTGTTCCGCGGGGCGCACGTCGAGCTCGGGCTGATCGACGCCGGCAGCGAGGAAGCCGGGATGAGCGAGGGGCAGCTGCGCGCCCGGGTCGTCGCCGCGCAGCGGGAGGAGAGGTGGGCGCCGGCCGCGGTCGGTGGTGAACTCGACGCCGCCTGCCAGCAGGAGCAGCAACGACGGGCCGACGCCGCGATCTGGGCCGCCCGCGCCGACACCGAGACCGACCCCGCCCAAGCCGGCCGGCTCCGCGCGGACGCCGCGACCGCGGCGCTCGAGGCAGACTCGCTCAGAGAGCACGTCGCCGTACTCGAGGTGGCCGACGAAGCCCGGGCGCTGCACCTCACCGACACCGCGGTCACCCGGGATCTCGGCGAGCGGTCCGGGGGTGAGCTGCGGGCCCGCGGAATCGACGTGCACGACACCTCCGACCGCGTCACCGCCGAGGAATGGCTCACCGCGCACCGAGCCGCGCAGGCCGAGGACGACCAGCGGGTCGAGATCGACGAACACGAGGTGTCCGACACCCGCGGTGACGACACCCGGCCCGCCGACTTCGACGAGCAGCCCGCCCCGGTTGACGAGCACGCCGGGGAGACCGCCGTGCCCGACATCCGCGACACCGCCGCCCCGCACCCGACCGAGCGCACCGAGCAGCCACGCGGATCAATGCGGGCGCCTGATGAGACCGCCGCCGTGGTGGCCCGCGCACAAGACGCGGTAGCCGAGGTCCGCAACAGGAAGGCCGCAGACGACGCGCGCGCGGCGTCCGACCGGGCGGAGGCAACCGAGACGGCGCGGGCGGACACCCTCACGCGCTGGGCCGAGGACGACCGCGGGGCCGGGCGGGACGCCCACACCCGGGAGGACGAGTCGGTGCTGGAACGCTAGACCGCGCTGCGCGCCCGCTGCTTCGTCTCCTCGATCCGCGCGGCCAACAGGCCCGACCGCCACGACTCGCTCTCGCACCGGTTCCGTAGCGCGGCCCGGTCCTCGGTGATGCGGAACCGGTAGGGCTCGGCGTCGGTCGCCGCGGCGTACAGCTCGTCGGTGGTGCACACGGCGCCGTCGGCGCGGCGGGTGGGCAGCACCACGGGCGGGTCCTGCCGCGGCTCACGCCGCACCGTGCCGCGACGGAACCAGCACAGCGTCGCGACAACGCCGATCGCCCATCCCGGCGGGTAGGACCCGCGCACCGGCCAGTACTCGATACCGAGCCGCTGGCATTCACCGGCCAGGTCGAGACTCCGATTCTGCTCATCCGTCGCGATCATCGCGGCCAGGTACTCGGCCTTCGCATGCTCACTGCGCACTGGGGTCTCACTGCGCCCGGTGATCGGGCTCGGAGCCTGTCCGCGGACCCAGTCGATCACGCCGAGGACGCCGCCTGCGATCGCCTGTTCGGAGGGCGACTCGGCTGATGTCGCGACCCAGTACAGATCGTCGATCTCCGTGGGCGACGGTGCGGGCCAAGGAATGGATGTGTGCACGGGATCGAGTATGCGGAGCTACACCGACAACCGGCAGGTCCGCGCGGGCGACGGACCGTGGCGCGGTGCGGCGAGCCGCCCGCGCTCACTGGCCAACCTATGGCTGTCGGTGACGTCCTGTAGGTCGTTGCTGATGCACCTGAGGTGCCACCGGTCATCGCCGGGTTCGCGCTGACATAGCGATGTCCACCTTGAGATTTGCGGGACCGGTGGCTTCTCGGGTCGTGCAGACCGTCGACAGGGCTGAGCGCCTCCGAGCGCCGATCAGTGAGCGAACCGGCAGCCGCGACCTGACACCGAGTGGTGCGTCCCCGCATGTGAACCGGACTCGAGGAGACGACGTGCCGATCACCGCGCCCCAGGCGCCCGCCCAACTGCTGCCGCTTGACGCGGACGGGGTGACCGCCGGAGTGGACTGGGCATGCGATGACCATGCCGTCGCGGTCGTGGACGCGGCGGGTCGGGCGGTGTCCGAGTTCGTCGTCGCGGCCACCGCCGCCGGGCTACGCGAGATGCTGCGGCGGCTCGCCTCGGTGGGGGTGCGGGAGGTGGCGATCGAGCGCCCGGACGGCCACGTCGTCGACGCGTTGCTCGCGGCCGGGCTGACGGTGGTGGTGATCAGCCCGAACCAGCTCAAGAACCTGCGCGGCCGCTACGGGCAGGCTGGGAACAAGGACGACCGGTTCGACGCGTTCGTGCTGGCCGACACGCTGCGTACCGACCGGGCCCGGCTGCGGCCGCTGACCCCGGACACCCCGGCCACGGTGGCGTTGCGCGCGGCGGTGCGGGCCCGTAAGGACCTGGTCATCCACCGGGTTGCGCTGGCGAATCAGCTGCGTGCGCACCTCAAAGCGTTCCATCCCGGGCCGGTCGGGTTGTTCCACGAGCTCGACGGGGCGGCAAGCCTGCGGTTCCTGCACCGGTTCGACTGCCAGGACCGGGTGGATTGGCTGACTCCGAAACGCCTGGCCGCGTTCCTGGTCGGGATCCGCTACTCCGGGCGGACCACCGCGGAGGCGATGCTCGCCCAGCTCACCGCCGCCCCCCGCGGAGCCACCGGCGACCTGGGCGCGGCGACGGTGCACGTCACCCGCGCCCTGCTGGCCGCGCTGCAGACCCTGGTCGAGCAGATCCAGGTGCTCGCCGACCAGATCACCGAGCAACTC
>JBBSGM010000287.1:0-2598 GCA_038254065.1 Mycobacteriales bacterium
CAACGGCGACATCCCCGTGCCCGGCGACTACGACGGCAACGGCCGTGCTGATGTCGCCGTCTTCCGCCCGTCCCAGGGCGCCTGGTACATCCAGGGCCAGGCGGGCACGGGCTACGGGACGAGCGGCGACATCCCGGTCCCGGGCGACTACGACGGCAACGGGACCACCGACGTCGCCGTCTTCCGCCCGTCCCAGGGCGCCTGGTACATCCAGGGCCAGGGGGGCAGCGCCTGGGGCACCAACGGCGATATCCCGCTGCCGCTCCCCGGCGCCATCGGGCGGTTTTTCTTCTGATCATCCGCCACTCAACTTACGTTCCGCAGGTCGCCAGAGGCTTCAGCTCGAATTTCACGGCTCTTATCACGCCGCCCCGTAAGGGTCGGTCGGGACGCCGAGCAGGCGTAGCACCTGGTCCTGAAGAGGGCTGAGGCTCGGCTCTCGCAGGGCGAGCAGCCTGTCGTGGTGTATGACGACGGTGCGGGCCAGGGGATCGAGCAGGTCGAGGACCCGAGCCGCGGTCGGCGCCTTGCACGACCGGTCCTCGTAGTACAGCGGGAGTTCGGTGATCCCGGCGGCGGCCATGGCCCGGCGAAGTTCTCGTTCGATGAGGGCGTGGGTGAGCAGGGCGGCGTAGAGGCAGAAGCCGAGGGCGTCGATGCGGCAGTCGCTCTTGAGCTGCACGGGCACGGCTTCGAGCACGCCTTTGAAGGTGGCGTGGCGACGCTCGAGGTGGGGCTGGGCCTTGTAGGCGGAGAGCAGTTGGGCCGGGGTCATCGCCTTGTCGTTGGTCACGAACGGGAAGCACCCGTCGGAGGCGGCGTCGGTGGCGACCTGGTCGGCGTCGGTCGAGAAGCTCAGCGTGAAGCGGCTCCGGTCGATGCGCCGGTAGCGGGTGTTGGGGCCGGGCCGTCCTCGCTTCTCCTGGCGGTAGTCGGAGTCCACCACCTCTGCGACCTCGAAGCGCACCCAGCGCCCGGCCCCCTCGACGACGGCCGCGGCCGCCGCTTCGACCGCCACGCGGGTCTTGAGCCGGCAGCGGGCCGAGGCCAAACCGGCGGCCAGCTCGCCCAGAGCGGCCGTGGCCCGCTCGATGCGGTCGGCTCTGGCGGCCGAATCGTGGGCCCGCTTGGTCGAGGAGCGCACCCAGACGATGCGGTGGCCCTCGGCCGAGCAGGTGGGCGCGGGCACCGCCCACCACACCTCGGGCGGGTCGGCCTTGCGCCGGCCCGGGCGCCGTGAGATCTCGGACCAGTCGATCGGCCCGGCCGCCAGCCACGCCCGCCCGGCCTCGTCCTCCTTGCGGCTGCGGGGCAGCACGGTGAGGAACCGCCCGCCGCGGGCCGCGATGTGGTCCATGTTGTCGCGGGTGGCCAGCTTGCGGTCGGCCACGTAGAGGAAGTCGGCCCTCCCGGCGATGGCCCGGCAGGTGTCCCAGGTGGCCACATGGGTGGTCGAGTCCTCGGTGTTGCCGTCGAGCATCTGGTGGGTGATGGGCACCGCCCCGTCGGCGGAGACAGTGAGGACCCACACCAGCTGCTTGAGGTCCGGCCGATGGTCCTTGCTGTGCCCCCAGGTGGGCCGGGGCGGGGTCACCCCGCCACGGGCCTGGCCGGTGGCGTCCCGGTAGGCGCCGTAGAGGCAGATCGAGGTCGAGTCGTTGTGCAGCTCGTCGAGGGCGATGCCGTAAGCGCGGACGGCCGAGACGGACAGCGCCGTGGTCAGGCTGGCCCGGTCGGCCAGGAACAGCTCGTCGAGTGCCCGACCGAGGCGGTCGTCGTTGAGCAGCCCCGGCTCGCCGGCGAACAGGCCGAGCAGCCCAGGGTCATAGCCGGCCGCCCATGCGCCCAGCCCGTAGAGCGGGGCGCGCCCGAGCGCCAGGTTGCGGACCAGCACGCCGATAGCCCTGACCGGCTCCAGCCCGCAGCGGGGGTCGGGCTCGGGCAGGTAGCTCTCGACCAGCGCGTCGAACCCCAGGCGGGCCAGCACCGCGTTGACGACCGGCAGTCCCGACACCGCCTCGTGCCTCACCTCGATGTCGGCCGGGTCCACCAAGATCGTCCTTCGTGGTGCCATGACCCTCCCTCGGCGCCCTTCTGTACCGTGCTATCCTTCACTGTACTCAGTGAAGGCCAAGGAGGCGCGGATGGCAACGACCGGACCCACCGCCGCCGAACGGCGGCGCCAGGTGGCGCTGGCCAGGCGCTTGGACGAGGCGGGATTCGTGCTCCCCGGAAGCCTGATCACCCGCCAGATGCGCTGCGGCAAGGCCAACTGCCGCTGCCACGGCGAGCCAGCGGAACTCCACGGGCCCTACATGCAGTGGACCCGCACCGCCGAGGGCAAAACCCTTACTCGCCTGCTCCCCGAGGCGGTCGCCGATCGCTACCGAGGATGGTTCGACAACGCTCGTCGGCTACGTGAGACCGTCAGTGAGCTCGAGGCCCTCTCCATCGCAATCGTCGAGCGGGATCGCCAGGCACGACGGTGAGGCCAGAGCCAGCCGGCGAGCCGGTGGCCACCTGCCGGGTCATGCGCGGCCGCCCCATCACGGTCAACAAATTCGACCTGAAGGCCTTCGCTGACCTGCGGAACGTGAG
>JBBSGM010000288.1:0-2585 GCA_038254065.1 Mycobacteriales bacterium
CCCAACCCCACATCTCGGAGGTCCGTGGCCCGGCCGCAGCGCACCGGTGGTGGCCCACCGACACGTCGGGGAAGTGGACCGCGGCGCTGCTCCCGCCGGCGGCGCTGCAGGTCTACGGCCCGCTGGTGTCCGGCGCGGAGTTCACCGGCCTACAGACCTGGGGCGAGACCACGCTCGGGTCGGTGACCGGGCGCAACGCCTACTTCGCGTTGTCCCCCGCGCAGGCCCACGAGCTGGGGTTGCGCGAGGACGAGACGCTGGCGCTGTCCCCGCCGGGGAGTCGGCACCTGCGCGGGTTGTCGTTGACCACCGCGGCGTGCCGCGAGCTCGGCGAGACGGGGTCGCGGACCCTGTTGTTCCGGCCCGGGCCCGATCCGGCAGTCATGTCCGCAGGTGCCCGGCGGTATCTCGCCGCCGGGGAAGCCGACGCGGTGCCGCTGGCCTACAAGTGCCGGGTCCGGTCCCCGTGGTGGCAGGTGCCCCTGGTAGCCCCGGCGGATCTGCTGCTGACCTACATGAACGCCGACACCCCCCGATTGACCACCAACCTGGCCGGGGTGCGGCACCTCAACTCGGTGCATGGGGTCTACCTGCGCGAACCCCTCCGCCGTCTGGCTCGGGAGCTGCTGCCGCTGGCCAGCCTGAACAGCGTCACCCTGCTCGGCGCGGAGCTCGTCGGCCGCGCCTACGGCGGGGGGATGCTGAAACTCGAACCCCGCGAAGCCGACCAGCTCCCCGTCCCCGCACCGCAGGTCGTTCAGGCGTGCCGGGCGGCGCTGATCGCGCGCCGGCCCGCGGTCCGCGACGCGCTGCGCCGCGGCGACTTGCTCGGCGCGGTCCGCCTCGTCGACGAGGTCCTGCTCCGCGCGCAGGGCGTCGGCGTCTGATCTTCGATGGTGGCGTGGCCTTTGCGGTGGGCGACGACGGTGCGGGCCAGGGCGGCGACCGGCTCGGGCAGCTGGATGGGCACCCGCCCCAACTGCAGACGAACGTCGTGGGCATCAATGTGGATCTGCTCGACGGTCATCCGGCTGATCGCGGTGGCACCCTGGGCGTAGAGCAGGACCAGCACGCCGGCTGCTGCAGTCTCCAGTATCAGCTGAGGACCTCCTTGATCTTCTCCACCAGACCGCCGCTGGCCGGGGCCTTGCCGGGCTCGGTCACCGGGCCCTTGGCGTCGTCGGGGGCGGTGGTGTAGAGCAGTGGGTCCGACAGCGGCGGTGTCGGCTCGAGGGTGCTGGGCTGGTAGTTCTTGACCCAGGTGAACTCACCCTTGCCGTCGGGGGCGGGACCGGCGGCCCACCGACCCTCCGCTGATTGGATGTGCTCGGAGACGTTGTGGAACTCGTAGGCATGGTCGAGGTCGCGCTCCTCGAAGGGGTGCTCGGCGGGAACCGGGATGTTCTCCAGGCCGTCGGCCTTGAGCTCCTCGAGAGCGGCGAGCCACATGTTCTGGTGCATGGTGTCGCGGGCGATGTTGAACTGCAGCATGTGCCGTACACCCGGGTCGTCGGTCATGTTGTAGAGCCGGGTGGCCTGCATGATGCCCTGCATCTCGGCCGTGGCGTTGGCGTGGAAGTCGGCGAACAGGTTGCCGCTGGCGACGATGTACTTGCCGCTCCAGGCCTGGCCGCCGCTGTCGGCCAGCACGGGGCCGCCCCCGGACACGATGGCCTGCTGGGGGTTCATGCCGCCGACCACGGCGGCGAGCACCGGGTTGCCGCCGCAGGCCTTGGCGGTGGTCTCGGCGGGAGCGCCCTCGAGCAGGCGGGCGATCATGATGGAGATCATCTCGACATGGGCGAGCTCCTCGGTGCCCACGTCGAGGATGAGGTCCTTGTACTTGCCGGGCATCCGGCAGTTCCATCCCTGGAACAGGTACTGCATGGCCACGGTCATCTCGCCGTAGGCGCCGCCGAGCAGCTCCTGTAGCTTCCCGGCGTAGACGGCGTCGGGGCCGGACGGTTTGGCCTCGAACTGCAGACCCTTGTACTTGAAGAACATTGAACGGCCTTCCGCCGACGTGGGGAACAGCACCGGGCGGCGCGGTTCCGTGCCCGCCGGTTACCACCGCGGAGTGATTTCACACCAGCCCCGGCCCATGGGATCGGCCCGATCGCGGGTCTCCGGGGGGGAGCACGGTCTGTTTCCGAAACATCGTGCTCCCCGGAAAGTCGGTCCGGTCATGGCCGGTGGCAGGAGCGATTTCGCCGGGACACCCGATGTTGCCCGGATGCGGAACCCGGGGACGTGCGGAGCGTCGCGGTCCATGGTGGCCCGTTGGGGCTGATCAGCGAGTGGTCGCCCGCTGGGTCGGGTGGTGGTGTCGCGCAGGTCCGGGGCGAGGGCGCCGCCCCTCATGATCACTCACCCGCCCAGCATGATCACAAACGGCGGAAATCCACGGAGGACACGCCGAGTCAGATCAACTTTCCCGACACGTTCTCAGGTATACCCGCCGAACCGGGCGTCCGCACCTCGTCGAACACGTGTCGGGCTCATATGCTTGATCGGGTGAGTACCGATGTCGAAACCGATGACGAGGGCGGCGACCCGGCCTGCTGGCTGAGCCGGGTCTGCCCGGA
>JBBSGM010000289.1:0-2549 GCA_038254065.1 Mycobacteriales bacterium
CCTCGTCGAGCTGGGTGTGCTGCTCCCCCAGAGCATCGGCCAGCAGCGTGAGCACCGCCGTGCGGCGGCGGTGACCCTCGTGCAGCACCCGCAGCTGCACGCGGTGCTCCGCGTGCTCCTCGGCCAGCGCCGACTCCACGACCCGGGCCAGCTCATCGGCCTGCCGGGCGTACAGCGCCAGCACCTCACCCGCGCCCAGCGCATCCACGTCGGCGGCGGGGCCGGCGGGGACGGCATGCAGCTCGGCGGCCATCACGACGCCACCGACTGCGTCATCGCCGCGCGGGCGGTGCCCGCGTAGGTGCTCACGGTGCGCTCGGACAGACCCAGGCGCTCGGCCACCCGCACGATCGACTGGCCGCCCTCGACCAACCGCACCGCGGCGGCCATCACCGGGTCGGTGCCCTGCCCTACAGCGCTGGGCGGCACAATGACGCGCCGAGCGGTCCCGGTGCGAGACCGCTCGGCGCCAGGCGGCCGCGTGCCGCGCCGCGCGGTCCGGGCGGCTGACCGCTCGGCCTCGGTCAGGCCCCCGGCGATGCCATACGGCGCGCGGGCCAGCGCATCGGTCAGGCACGCCGCAACCACCGGGCAACGGCGGCAGACACTCTTTGCCTCCGAGACCTGGGCCTCGTACACCGCGCCCGCGGCGGCGGTCGGGAAGAACAGCTCCGGGTCGGCGTCGCGACAGACCGCAGCGCTACGCCAGTTCCGTTCCTGTGCCCTCTCCGATCCTAGAGCAGTGCAGCCGTGAGCTGCGATAATGTCCTTCATGGGTCGTGTTCCCTTCCAAGGTGGCGACCTGTCCAGAGGGCCCACCGGGCGGCAATCCCGGTGGGCCCCACTACGGTTCTGCCACCCCCCATATCGCTAGGGGGGCTTGCAGGACCGTATGCCATCCCCCCTAGCAGGGTCAACCCCTATGGCAGGATCACCCGCATCGGTCGCCGGGGAAGAGGAGGCGGGCGGGAGGTGTGATCGATCCGATGAGGAGGCGACTGCCGGGTGGCACTAGACGACGATGCAATGGAGGAGGTCCGCGAGCTGGCGGGTGTCGAGGATCCGGTCGCCCGCGTGAAACGCGCCAGCGCGCTCGTCAACCGACTCCAAGAGTTGGTCGGGGAAGTCAGCAGGATCCGGCGGGAGGGCGTCACCGAGCTTGCGGCTCAAGGTCATTCACAGATCGAGATGGCCCGCCGGCTCGACATGACGAGGACTCGTGTACAGCAGTTGTTGACGTCCGGACCGAGGACCGAGCGAGTGTTCCTCGGTACAGCCGCCCTGACCGTCACGTTCGGCGGCAAGAGGGAAGCTGACAAGAGAGGCTCGGGGCGGGTTCTGGCTCAAGAAGACGTGAACGCCTACAACCATCTCCAGGAACTGGCCCGGACAATGGGGCTCGACAGCCGATACGAAGTCATCGAGCCGCCCGGATTCGTAAACCTCAACAGAGATAATCTGGTCGTCATCTGCGGGCCGCGACTCTCTCCACTGATTAGTCAGGTCTTAGAAGCGGACCGACACCTCGGGTTCGAGCGAGATGACCAAGGTTGGTATCTAGTCGATAGAACAGCCGGCACTGTCTATAGGTCGCCGATGGATGCCGGAGTCCATAAAGACCACGCCTATCTCGGCCGCTTGCCAAGGATTGACGGAAAGGGGAGCTTTTTATATATCGCAGGTATCCATGCGATTGGTGCTCCTGGTGCCATACACTACTTGGAGAATCACCTCGCCGAGCTTTACGCCGAGGTCAAGACGAAGCGCTTTTCGACACTCGTGAGCTGTGAGTTTGACGCTGATACTCTAGAAATAGAGACGAGCATGCGGCTCTCACCGATCTATCGTCCGGAGATCGGCTGATGTACGCAGCTACCGCCACCGAACCAGGACGGTCAACCAAGCCGAATGAGGATTGGGTGGGCGTTTCCCCTACTGTGGCCGTACTCCTTGACGGCCTCAGCTCGGTCCCAGACTCCGACACCGGCTGCATCCACGGAACGCCGTGGTACGTCCAGCAGCTCGGATCACGACTGCTAGTTAACGCAGGCGATCCCTCGTGCGAGCTCAAACAGGCTCTCAGCGCAGCCATCGAGCAAGTAGCCGATCTGCACGCCGCGTGTGATCTCGCCCACCCTGGCGCCCCATCTACGACTGTCGCCGTGCTGCGTAGCACCATGAACCCAGACGTTGTGGAGTACCTGGTGCTCGCGGACGCCCGTGTGGTGCTCGAGACCGACTCCCACGAAATCCAGGTAATCACCGACGACCGTGTTGACAACGTTGCTGTCGCCGCCCGCGATGTCGCCCTGAAAGAGCCGATCGGATCATCTGCACAACGCCGCGCTGTCGCCGACCTCATCGCTGCGCAGTGGCCACTCCGCAATCAGCGAGATGGTTACTGGATCGCGGCGTCTAACCCGGGCGTCGTCGAGCACGCAATCACAGGATCCCTACCCTCCGCAGCACTCGTGCGCGCTGCCTTGTTCAGCGATGGTGCGAGCCGATTCGTGGATGTGTTCCAACAGGCTACATGGCTCGAAACGCTC
>JBBSGM010000290.1:0-2485 GCA_038254065.1 Mycobacteriales bacterium
CCTGGGGGTCAAGGGGTCGCAGGTTCAAATCCTGTCGTCCCGACGGTGTGATTGGGCGGTGTCCTTCGAGGAGGGCACCGCCCGATTTGCTGTTTGACCTGCGGAAACGCTCTCCTCGGTTGATCTCTTGTGGATCTTTAGTCGATCCTGATTGAGGGTGCTGAACGTGCCCGTGCACGCGCTTCTGGAGCGAAACTGGAGCGGGGCGTCAGAGCCGACGAAATGGGGTCACAGTCCGCTCCGGACTTTTGAGCCCGTTGGCGCCGGCTCGCGACCGTTCGGCGCAGTTCGCGTCGGTCACCCTCGCGTCGTCGCTCCAGCCTCATGATTGACTCTGCGGAGTAAAGGGGTCAGCATGATCGGAATCGGCGTCGCTGGCCGCCTGCCTGGCAGCCGCGTCAGGTGGACTTCGCGACCGAACGTCCCAACAAAGGGGGGCATGTGCTGGTCGGGTTGGTCAGGATTGGCCGCCGGGGATGCCTGGGGCCCGCTAGGGCGACCATGTGAGGATCTGTCCCGGGTCCGAGGCCGTCCAGCGATCGTCAGCCGGTGGCGGTGGCCAGCGGCAATCTCGTGAGGTAGCTCGGGAACGCCGTTGACACAGGTCGGGCACGGCCTCCCGAGATGATCAAGGTTCTCACGCCGTTGATCGTCTCGAAGGACCGTGCCCGTGCCATCATCGTGCCTTGCCGCGCCCGGCGCAGGCCACCACTCCGACCGTGAAACCCCTATCGGGCACACCATCGAGGACGCCGTGGTGGGTGCCGGGTTCGACACGCTGGCCCAGTACCTCAACCGAGTCGTTGATCACCGGTCGCGCCGAGGCCTGCGCTACGAGCTGGGGTTCCTGCTGGCAGTGGTCGTCGCTGCGACGGCGTGTGCAGGACATGACGAGGTGGCCGCGCAGGCCCAGTGGGCCGCTGATGACGCTCAGCCTGTAGTGCCCAGACCTGCTCATTGAAAGTGCCCAGCCAGGGCGACGCGCCGACGGAGGTCCCATCGGTGTCGGGGGGCTCCCTCGACTCTGTGATCACTGCGAAAGATCACGAGCCGAGGGAGCCCACCGGTCATGCTGGCAGGGGAGAGCGTTGTGGAAGCCAAGGCACCACAAGCGCGGGGTTGGACGATCTCGGCGATCGTCCGCCATCTGAAGATCAACCGACGCACCGTGCGCCGTTATCTGTCCGACGATGTCGTGGTGGGGGTTCGTCGCCCGGCCGGGCCGGACGCGTTCGGCCCGTTCGTCGAGTACACCCGGTTGCGGCTGGTCGATGATCCGCATCTGTGGGCGAGCGCGTTGCACGACGAGCTGGTCGAGCTGGCTATGGCGGGTCCTATCCGAGCCTGACCCGGGCGTTGCGGGCGCGGGGGTTGCGGCCGCACTGCGAGCGTGCGCGGCGTCGAAGGGCCGCGATCATCAGATCATCGAGCACCCGGCCGGTGCGGAAACTCAGTTCGACTGGCTCGAGTGGCCCGACCCGCCGCAGGGGTGGGGGTGGGGCAAGACCGCGCACCTGCTGGTCGGCGCGGCGCGGGCGAGTGCACCGGCGAAGTAGCCGGCGTCGGCGCGCATCCGGATCCGCCCGGCGCGCGCGGGCGCCGGGAGCGCGGCCAGGGCCCGGTGAAGCAGGTCGGGGGTCGGCGTCGCCGGCCATCAGGTCCGCGGCCAGCACCGTGGCCGTCTCGGCCCAGGTGGCCACGTGCGGGCGCCCGCAGCGCTGACCTTGATAGTTGTAGGCCACCCCCCGCTTGTGGCGTCCGTAGACCTCGACGTCGGTGGTGTCGAGATCGATGGTGACCTGCTCGCACAGCGCCGCGGCCCGCGCCGCCGACAACGCCGCGAGCATCCCGGCGCCGATGTCACCGACCGCGGTTTCGACCGCGTGCCACTGCCCGTCGGTGAACGTACGCGCCAACCCCGCCGCCGTGGTCGAGCTCAACCCGGGCACCGGCGTCAGTACCTGCCCGGCCACATCGGCGCGTTGGCGGTCGAGCCCGACCAGGAAATCTTCCCCGGCCAGCTGGGCTGCCGCGATCCCGACCAGCAGCTACCCACCGCTGAAGCCCCGATCGCGGGCCTTGATCGGCCCGATCGCACCGTCAACAGCGGGATCACCCGCAGCCGCTCGACCAGCTCGGTCACCACCGCCATCCTCGACACCGCGGTCAGCGACGGGTCCGGCGCGCTCACCCGCACCCGCCGCCGCGCTCGACCGATCTCGCGTACGTCGGCACAATGTCGATTATGCCGACCCGCGCGTTATGCCGACGTCGGTGAGGAGTCGCTGCTCGGCGAACCCCAGCAGCAACCGGAAGGTGTCGCGGTACGCCCAGCGGCGCGTCGCCCCTCCACCGGAGGACGCCCCAAAGCCCGCAGGATGCTCACCCAGACCACCCCCACCCAGGACCGCCTCGCCGAGATCTTCAACCTCACCCAGTGGACACCCGGCACTTAGGTCATACACCCAACGAACATCAACAACGC
>JBBSGM010000291.1:0-2455 GCA_038254065.1 Mycobacteriales bacterium
ACCAGGCGCTCGTGACCGAGCAGACCCGGCCGGCCGTCGGTCGGCGGTGCACGGCCGGGCGCTCGTGACCGAGCAGACCCGGCAGACGGCACCGAGCGGTGCCCGACGTTGTCCTCGGGGCGGCGTGCAGCACCGCCACCGTGGCTGTCGGGGTAGGACCTACTCCCGGCTCTCACTGGCATCGGTGACCGCCTACGATCAGACCCCGTACCGCGACCACCCGGGGGTCGGATCGATGACCGATGCCACCACCGCCGCGGCCACGCCCACGTCCCGCGCCCGCGCCGCGGGCGCACGCCCAGCACCGGGCCTGAGCACCGCGAGCACCTGGCTCCGGTTGACCGCGGCCCGGGACCGCCTGGATGCCGCCCAGGCCGAGCGGCGCCGCCGCGAGGACACCGCCCTGGCGCAGTACGCCGTCGCGGCGGGTGAGGCGGACGCGGTCGCCCGTCGCGATGGCGTAGCAGGCCCGTGAGGAACACCGGAACGGAAACGTACGGTAAGGCCCGCGGTGCTGCGGCATCCGGCCTGTGAGGAATGGAACGAAATCCGGGCGCTGGCCCCGGGATCGATGGTGGACTGGTTCGACCGGCACCTGGGCTGACCACGGCCCCGCCGCCTGCCCGCGATCAGCCGCGCCGCGTGCCGGCGCGATGGTAGAGCTCGGCCGCGATCCGCACGAACGATCGGACCAGCGGGGACGGGTCGGTTGCCGGCCAGGCGAGTACCAGTCTGCTCGGGGGCCGGTCGGTGACGGGGACGGTGACCAGTCCGGCGGGTGTCACCTGGTCGAGTGGGGCGAGCGCTGACATGCCGTTCCACAGCACGGCCTGCAGGCATTCCTGGATGGTGCGCATCGGGGGCGCCGCGGTCGGTGGCGGCCGTCGCGCCGGTCCAGTACGCGCGCCACACCTGGTCGGTTTCGGCCGGTAGCCGCACCCATCGCTGGTCGGGCAGGTCGGCCAGCCGTACCGACGGCTGCCCGGCGAGCGGGTCGTCGTCGCGGACGACGAGTCCGACCGGTTCGACGTGCAAGACGTGGCTGCGCAGGCCGGCGTCCTGGAACGGCAACCGGGTCAGTGCGACGTCGACCAGCCCGGCGCGCAGCCCGGCGCTGGGGTCGGCGAGGTCCGCCTCGTGGATGCGCACGGACACGTGTGGGTGGCGTTGCCGGAAAGCCGAGGCGATTCGTCCACCCACGAGTTCGGCGGTGTCGGCCAGCGATCCGACCGTCAGGGTGGCGCGACCGGCGGTGGAGCGTACGCGTGTCTCGAGACGATCGGCCTGCTCCAGCAGCGAGCGGGCGTCGTCGTAGAGGGTTCGGCCGGCCTCGGTCAGCTCCACCCCGCTGGGGATCCGGTCAAACAGGGTCACGTCGAGGTCGGCCTCGAGCCGATGCATGGCCCGGCTCAGTGGCGGCTGCGTCATGCGGAGCCGGGCTGCGGCCCGGCCGATGTGCCGTTCTTCGGCGACGGCGACGAAGTACCGCAGCCCCTGCAGGTCCATCCCCTCACCATACCGATCCGGTATCAAGCGAACCACAACGGTGTTGGCCGCTCATGCGCGTCGGCGCGAGGATCGAATGTGAACACCAAGCAACGGAGGCAACGCATGAGTGAACTGGACCTGCGTATCGGAACCTTCCGGTACGACACGACGCAACCGCTTCTGGACGGCGAGACCAAGCCCAGGGGCTTCGCTGCCGAGTTCTCCAGCGCTGCGACCATCCCGGAGATCTTCGGGCGGATGATGCGGAACCGCGAGTACGACGTCTCGGAGCTGGGGTGGACGTTCTACCTGCGCACGCTCGAGCTCGACGAGCCTCCGTTCCTGGCTCTCCCGATTTTCCCGAACCATGTCTTCCGGCACTCGGCGATCTTCGTCAACGTCGACAGCGGGATCGACAAACCGAGTGACCTCGCCGGCAAGACCATCGGCGAGTTCGGGATTTACGGGCAGGATTCCGGGGTCTGGGCGAAGGGGTTGCTCTCGGACGAGTACGGCTACACCCCCGAACAGAGCCGATGGGTCATCGGCGGGCTCAACGCGCCGATGAAGCCCTTCGACTTCGTCGATCAACCACATCCCGCCGCCGTCGACGTCACGGAGGCGCCGGCGGACAAGTCCCTGAGTGAGATGCTCGAGACGGGTGAGATCGACGCGCTGATCTCCGCGAACATCCCCCAGTGCTTCCTCGACGACTCGCCGCGCGTCCGGCGGCTGTTCCCTGATTCCGAGCCGCTCGCGCGCGAGCACGTCTCGCCGGATCACGACCAGGTGCATCATAACGCTGGCAGCACGCAGCAGAACCCGGATCAATAGCCGAGCGGAACGTCGTTGAGCCGGCATCCTCGTGGCGCTGCTCCAAACATACTGGGTCTCGTTCGCCGTCGACGCGGCGACGTTCGGCCCCGCTCCGCGTGTCGGGCCCTGGCCGAAACGCCCGCCATCTAAG
>JBBSGM010000292.1:0-2451 GCA_038254065.1 Mycobacteriales bacterium
ACGTGGGGCGAGAACCGAGTGTTCTTCCTTGATGACGAGGGCAGCCAGCACTCGATGCCAGTGGGGTGGACCGATGCGGCCGAGCCAGACGTGTTCGTCGCGATGGCCAGTGGACGCTCGGCCTTCCGGGTGAGCGACCTGGTCGCCCTTGTGCGCATTGTCGAAGACCAGGCACCGCCCGAGCTCGGGGCGTGTAAGGCGGATTACGCCGTTGATGTAAGGGAGACTTTGCCGGAGAGTTCCCGGGCGGTGGTCGATGTTGACACAGTGGCCGTTGTAACTGCTGGTGAGTCGACACGTTCCTGACGGAGGGTGCTTGACTCGCTGGTCTAGATCGGCATAATGATACTTACACTGTTGAGATTCGTCGGAGGTCAAGCGTGGCAAGGTCAGCCAGACAGGACCCCAAGACGGCTGCGCTGCGTGCCCAGCGCAGCCTGAACCCACACCCGGAGGGGGTGTCCGACGAGGCGTTCGCGTCCTCGGAGTTCTTGGACTCCCGTGATGTGGTGCAGGTGAAGTACGAGATGGTGCGCCGGGTGCGCGTCGACGGCAACAGCGTGAGTTCCACGGCAGCAACGTTCGGCCTGTCTCGTCCGTCGTTCTATGAAGCGGCGGCCGCCCTCGACGCCAAGGGGCTGCCCGGGCTCGTGCCCGCCCGGCCCGGCCCCCGTCGGGCCCACAAGCTCACCACCGAGATCGTCGAGTTCGCCCGACAGGCCAAAGAGGCCGAGCCGTCGTTGCGCTCCGCGGATCTGGCCGCCGCCATCGCAGACCGATTCGGCGTCACTGTGCATCCCCGCTCGGTCGAGCGGGCGCTGGTCCGCGCGAGGAACCCCAAAAGTGGCAGCCGGTGAGCCGGCCGCCGAAGTCGCCGACACCGCAGCGGTGCAACGATACGAGCAGCTGCGTCGCCAAGCGCTCGACGGCCAGCCCGGCGGGGCGCGTCTCGGGCTGGCGGTTCTGCAGCGCGAGGGGGTGGCGGCATGGATGGCGGCGTGGAGCGATCTGGGCGCCGTCGTCGCTCCGGAGTCGCCCCCACCGAGTCCAACCACGGCTGACGCGGTGGTTGCCGTGCTCGCCTCCATGGCCCTCGCCTGCGCCGCCGCCGGGTGACGGACGATGAGCACCGAGGCGGCGCATCGCGTCACCGCTGCGCACCTGGCCCGCACGGCCTATCTCTACGTGCGCCAGTCGACGCTTCGCCAGGTGATGACCAACACCGAGTCCGCCACTCGCCAGTACGCCCTGCGCCAACGAGCCGTGGCCCTGGGCTGGGCGCCCGACCAGGTCGTGGTCATCGACTGCGACCAGGGCCAGTCCGGCGCCTCGGCGGCAGACCGCGAAGGCTTCCAGCGCCTGGTGGCTGAGGTGGGCATGGGTCGGGCCGGGATCGTTCTCGGCCTCGAGGTGTCCCGCCTGGCCCGCAACAACGCCGACTGGCACCGCCTGCTCGAGCTGTGCGCCCTCGGCGCCACCCTGATCTGTGACGAGGACGGGCTCTATGACCCGTGCAACTTCAACGACCGGCTCCTGCTCGGCCTGAAGGGGACCATGAGCGAGGCCGAGCTGCACTTCATCCGGGCCCGCCTGCGCGGAGGGGTCATCTCCAAGGCCAAGCGGGGCGAGCTCGTGGTCGGTCTGCCCGTCGGGCTGGTCTATGACCCCGCCGGGCGGGTGGTGCTCGACCCCGACGCCGGTGTCCAGCACGCCATCCGGCACCTGTTCGCCACCTTCGCCCGCACCGGTTCCGCCCGTGCGGTGGTGCAGACCTTCGCCACGGAGAACCTGACGTTTCCCACCCGGGTGCGCTCGGGGACCCACAAGGGCGAGCTGGCCTGGGAGCCACTGCTGCACTGGCGGGTGCTGCGGACGTTGCACAACCCTCGCTACGCCGGTGCCTTCTTCTTCGGCCGCCACCGCTGGCGGGCTGCCCCGGGGGCCAAAAGGACGATGGTCGCCGTTCCCCGCGACCAGTGGATCGCTCTCATCCACGAGGCCCATCCCGGCTACATCGACTGGGACACCTTCGAAGCCAACCAGACTCAGCTGTTGTCCTCGGCCCAGGCGCACGGGGCAGAGCGCACCGCCGGGCCCGCCCGGGAAGGGACGGCCCTGCTCCAGGGCCTGGCCATCTGCGGACGCTGCGGGCGGCGAATGACCGTGCGCTATCACGAGCGACGAGACGTCGCCGTTCCCGACTACAGCTGCATGGCCGCGTGCATCAGTGCCGGGGTGTCGCGCTGTTTGGGTGTGCCCGGCGCCGGCGTCGACGAGGCCATCGCCACCTTGGTGCTCGACACCGTCACCCCACTGGCCCTCGAGGTCGCGCTCAGCGTCCAGGCCGAGGTCGAGGCCCGAGCCGACGAGGCCGACCGCCTCCGCCACACCCACGTGGAGCGAGCTCGCCACCGTGCCGACATGGCTCGACGGCGTTACCTCGGCGTCGAC
>JBBSGM010000293.1:0-2380 GCA_038254065.1 Mycobacteriales bacterium
GGCCCTGCGCTCCCATAGCTGACCCCAGCCCCAAAGTGGACGCGCGCTCCCGCCCCCCGGGGGGCTGCTGAAGCGTCTGCTGGCGGGGTCAGAGCAGGTGCGGGAAACGCTTCGCGGGTGAGATGTGTCGCCGCGATCAAGCGCCAGCGCGGGCGAGGATCTCCCCGATCAGCGGGCCCTTGGCGTCGGCGTAGGCGTCCATGCTGGGCAAGTCCCGCGCTACCAGCTGGCGCTTGAGCGCCGCGTACGCGGCTCGGTCGGCGGCGTCGGCGCGCAGACGGTCTCGGAAGGCGAGGTGGCGGCACAGCCACTCGGAGTCCTGCCCGACAACGTGCAGGTGCACGTCGCGCTCTGGCGTGCGCACCATCCGGTGTCCCGGTTCGCGCACACGCAGGTCGTAGCCGGCCGCAAGCAGGTCGGGTAGGTAGGCGGCCTCGTCGTCTGGGTCGGCCACGGCGACGTCGAGGTCGACGATCGGCTTTGCGGGCAGGCCCGGCACTGCGGTGGAGCCCACGTGCTCGACGCGCAGCGCCCGTGTCCCCAGCGCCGCGACGACCCGGTCACGCTCCGCGGCGAACCGCGCGCAGGCCATTCCGGATCCGGGCCCGCGATGACGATGGCGATCTTCTCAACGCCGCCGATCAGCTCCACCTCCACACCGAGATCATGCCGCGACAGGCCGCGGCGGATCCAGCGCACGAGCTCGCCGTTCAGGACGGGCTCATGGCTCGAAGACGGCCTCAACAACGGCCGCCGTCTCGGCGGGGCCGGCTCGAAAGTACCGGGCTGCGGTATCGAGCGAGGCGTGGCCGAGTAGGGCTTGGACCTGGGCGACGTCGGCGCCGCCCTGACGGAGTCTGGTGGCGTAGCTGTGTCTGAGGCGATGAGGGCGCAGGCCCGGGATGTCGGCGTCGGCGTCGGCGCCGGCGGCGAGCACGACCTGGGTGATGCCGGAGACGGTCAGCCTGCCGCGTTGACCTACCCACAATGGTCCGGGCGTCGGCTCGCGCCGCTGCAGCCACGCGGTGACGCGCTCGCGGGCGCGCGCCGGTAGCGGGACGATCCGGACTTGATCGCCCTTGCCGTGCAGGCGCACCTGTCCGGTGCGGGCGGTGATGGCCAGGTCCTCGGTGTCGAGCCGGGCGCACTCCTCGGCCCGGGCCCCGGTGTACGGGTAGGCGCATTAGCGGACTAGGGCGTGTCTCGTCGGTGTTAGCGCCGGCCTCGGCGACGAGCCGGGTAGCGAGCGCGGCGCTGGCGCCCGGTTACGGCGGTTACCGGGCGTCGCGCACGACCTAGCGCAGTCGGGGAGCTTCGATTAGGCGGAGGCCGCGTGAGAGCGGTGTCTGCCTTCAGGAAAGGTCGAACTCGCCGTTTCGGACCCCGGCCAAAAACGCGATCCACTCGTTGGGGGTGAATTCGTGTGATTCTTTGGTGGTGTTCTTTGAGTCCCTGAGCGCGATGTTGCCCTCTTTGAGGAGTTGTACTTCTACGCATCCTCCGTTGCAACAAAACGTACTTCTCGTGTAGGTCTCAGTCGAGATCATCGCTTGTCCTTCGGGGGTGAGAGGTTGGACATGAGTTTTGTCAGCAAATCGCGGGCGTCGACGTCGTCGAGGGACTTGTGGGTGACGGCGTCGAACATCCGCAGGAATTCAAGCACACTTGATTGCTCCTCTAGGTAACGGTCACCTGAGTGAGTCTCGATACTGACGACGTCGCGGTCGATGTCATCGGCAAATTGGAAGATAGTGAACATGCCCGCAAGGCCGGCGTGGGCACCCGCGTCAAAGGGTAGGATCCGGATAGAGATGTTATTCCGCTCAGAGAGGTCGCGCAGCCGGTCGAGCTGTGACCACATCTCTTCCTCGGATCCGATGACCCGATGTAGAGCTGCCTCGTCTATCACGGTAATCAGCCGCGTCTCACTGTTGCTGTCCAGCAAGAGTTGTTGGCGCCGTTGACGGATTTCGAGAAGGACCCGGAGCTGCTCGGGAGTCTTTGCCGGAGGGATACCCCTCAGCAGATGGGCCGAGTAGTCGATGGTCTGCAACAGCCCAGGGATGGCATCTAACGCGTAGGTCCGGATTGTCCCGCGCTCCGCCACCCAGTGCCGGCGTGTCGGCAGAGCCATCCCCTACGAAGGGGGGAACGTCATGATGCTGACCGCAGCCGCCACGGGGCTGGTCGTGTTACTCGCGGTCACCTGCACTGTGGGGCACCTCGAGGCACAGGCCCGAGACGGCACCCGGAGGCGAACCGCCGTGCCCCGCCACCACTACGGGTGGCTCACGGAGCAGCGGCCACCTAGCCACCGACCCGAGCCCGCGGCCCGGTGCGACAGAACCGACCAACCACCCTGGCAGGCAACGCCCAGACC
>JBBSGM010000294.1:0-2374 GCA_038254065.1 Mycobacteriales bacterium
ACCGCGCGGTCACCGAGGCCGACACCGCCGGCTTCAGCCGACTCGTCCTCGACCGCCGGGGCCGGGTGATCGGCGCGACCGTCGTCGGCCCCCGGGCCGGGGAGACCCTCGCCGAGCTCACCCTCGCGATCACCCGCGGGCTGCGCGCGCGCGACCTGGCCGCGATCATGCACCCGTACCCGACCTTCGGTGACGGCCCCTGGAACGCCGCGATCACCGAGGTGCGGTCACGGCTGGATTCCGACCCGGCACGCACCGCCGTCCGGGCGCTCGCCGGTGTGCGACGCCGATGGACCGGCCGCGCAGGGGTCACCGGGTCATGACCTCCGCGTCGGGCACCTGCCACAGCCCACGTCCGCGCCCTAGACTGACCGGCGCCGGCGGAGGCCGCTCATGGGAGACGGGTGCCACGGCGGCGTTCTTCGGGGCGGCGTTAAGCCCCTCACCACCACCACGCCGCTGTCGGTCCCGGCGAACGCCCTGTTGGGCGTGCTGGCGGCCCGGTCGATGTCTGCGCACGCCCTACAGCTCTGAGAGGTTCCTCGACATGATCGAAACCAGGAGCACCGCCGCCGCGACGACGAGCGGCCCGCCGGCCCCCGTGCCCGCGACCCGGGGCTGGCGATGGGTCCCGGTGCTCGTCGGTGCCCTGGTCGTGTCCCTGGCGGTCGCCCCCGTCGGGGTGCTGCCGTTCTACGCGACACCGCTGGTGCTCGGGGTGACCTACCTGGCCGCCGCGGCCGCGGGCGGACGACACGCGACGTTGTGGGCGCCCGGGCTGATCATCACGGCCTGGGGTGGCGCGGTGGTGCTCGTGTTCAGCCACACCGTGAACGCGGACTTCCCGGCCGCCGCGGTCACCGCCCTGGGGATCGGGGCCACCGCGGCGGCGCTGCTGGGGCGTATCGGGTTCCGCGTGGACGCGCTCGCGGTCGGGCTGTCGGTGCTGCTCGCCGGTCTCACCGAGCTCGTCGCCTCCCTCGGAGTCGCCATCCTCGGGCGCGGCTGGTTCTACGGCGCCCTGCTCGGGGTGTGGGTCCTGGCCGACCTGGCCCGCCTGTCCCCCCTGATGCGGACGGGATCGAAGAGGGGGACACGTTCGGCGCGCAGCGGTGCTTGACCTCCCCGACCGCGGGTGGTGCACTTGCCGACCCACGAGGTCGAGGGCTTCGGCCGCCCGCGGATCGGCCCGTCACGGGTGACTCCGCCGTGACCGGTGCGTCGCCCGCTCGGCCCGGGCTGCGCGCGGTGTTCACCCGGCCCGGCTACCGGCGGTTGTGGGCAGCCCGTCGGGGTCAACGTGGACCGAAGGTGCGGGCGGCGCTCACCAGCCGTGCGGGCGGGACGCGGTCGTCGGGACTACGGGGTACCCAGCGGCGGGTGATGACGCCGTCGGCGACGATCGCGTCCCCGCCGAGCTGGCGGGTGTCCTCCACCGGGCGTTGCAGCTGCTGCCCGCGGCGCCGGGCACGGGTGTAGAAGGCGAGGGTGCCGGGGGAGTAGACCCGCCACAGCGGGGCCCGGCGTAGCCCGAGTAGCCGATAGACGATGCGGTGCTCGTCCGACAGCACCGGCCCGGTCAGGTGCAGGTACTCGGCGAGGTCGTGCAGTGGCTGCGGCGGGCTGAACCCGATGGTGACGAGTCCGATCCCGGTGTCGGACAGGTTGTGCTGCACCTGGACCAGGTGCTCTTGGCAGGGCAGTCAAAACCGGTGTCGGATCAGGGTCAGTACCCACACACCGGCCAGCGCGCCCAGGTGCACCGGGGCGCCGCTGGCGACGTCAGGAAGTTGGATACCGGCCAGGGGGAGCTTGACGTGCTGATCCCGCATGACGTGCTCATCTTGATGTCGGCGGAAGGGGTCGGGCGGGTTCAACAACACGCGGCGGCCGGGCCACCGCCTGCTCCTGATCGACCACCGCGGCGGTCGTGGCAGAGGCGTCCGCGGTCGTGGACAACTGGTTCATCGAACCTCCGGGGAGCTCATCGTGCTGGTGATGGCGCTGCTGGGCTGGGCCCTGCTGGTGAGGGGCGCTGCTGGTGAGGGGCGCTGCTGGGTTGCGGCGGGGTAGCTGCCGATGATCTGGTCGACCTGCTCGTAGCCGACGCGGAGCAGGAAGGTGCTCAGCCGCCCGTAGGACTTGGTGCCGAGGACGAAGAAGTTCGGTTCCGGGGTGCGCAGGGCGTCGACGCCGACAGCGGGTTGGGCCAGGCAGTCCCCGCCCGCGGTGTCGAGCAGGGTGGCCGAGAGGTTCATCGGGGCGGCGGTGGCGTAGCACTCGTGGACCTGCAGTTGCCGGTAGAGCGAGGCGTCCCCGACATACCCGGTGAGGCTCAGGAGGTGGTCCACGGTGAGCCGGCGCGGGCCGTCCG
>JBBSGM010000295.1:0-2368 GCA_038254065.1 Mycobacteriales bacterium
CACGCTCCGCCAACGACGCCACCACGACCGCAAGCCGCTCACGCAGCTCTACAGTGGATGACTCCTCGGACACACCGCCATCATCAACACCACGACGCGAAGATCAAGCAGCCACGCCGCCAAGGACCTGACCAGTTACCAGCCGATCTTCTGGTACTCTCACTATCCGTCAATGTTAGGACAATTTTTTCGCGGTACGCAGGTCCACCGCCGTCTCGTCCAGTACGGGCGTTCATGCGGACAGCATATCCCAATGTGCCTGCTTTGCGACGTATTAATACCTTGCCCTCGCCGGGCGGCAGATCACCAGGAGGCCGGGGAGTGGGCGGGTGGCGGGTCGGTGCGGGCAGGGTGTGGCTTCCCGACGACCCCCCAGAGGGCTACCACGCGACACCCCGGGCGCAGGCGTGGCAGGATCGGCGGCGGTGGTCGGGGATGCTGCGCCCGGGGTTGTCGCGCGGTCGGGCTACGCCAGGTCGCCGGGAAGCCACACAGTCCCGGTCGTGGGTGAGGAACGAGTGGTCGGGCCGTTCGTCAGGACGCTCACCGGCACCCCGAAACGCCCAGAACTGCCCATGACTGTTCGCGCAGCTCACCGGGGGTGTTGGCCCATCTCCGCAGGTCGGCGCGTCGCCCGGAGTCGTTCACCCGCAATGTCCTCGCCGGACGGGCAGGTCTCGGAGAGGGCGGGGCAGCGAGGCGGGTCCGGTGGGGTGGTGGGTGCGGGGCACGCGCCATCTCCTCAACCTCCCCGGAGGGCTACCGCACGATAACCCCGGGCGCACGCTCTGGCCGGCGGTTGGCCGGCGGTTGGCCGGCGGATGGGCGGGCAGGGTGCGCCCGAGAACATCGCACGGTCGGGCGATGCCAGGTTGAGGAGATGGCGCTCCGGCCGCGCACTGGTGGGGAGCAGTACCCGACGTGACGGGCGTTCAACCAGCAGGAACCGGGCCGCCGGGGCCGTGACCAGATCTGTGACCAGGACGCTCGGGTACAGCCTGGCATCGCGCATCACGGGTGAGACGGTCGCGGGGTGTTTGTCGAGGTCGCGGCCTTGTCGCGGGCACGGCTGCGACGCTGTGCGACGAACTGCCCCCGACTCATAACCCAGCGCTCGCAGCCTCGCAGCGGTGCCCGGTCGCGCCCCCCCGGTACAAATCGGGTACAAACCGCACCGCCCGACAACGCCCAACGTCGACCGACGACGCCAGACGTTTCCGCAGGTCAGCGCCTGTCCTGACTCCCGATACGCTGGTCGGCGTTCTCCCAGCGGCGCTACATGGGCAAGGGCGCTGACCTACGCAAGTTCGGGCAGGCCGATCTCGACGCGATCGCCAGTGAGCTCAACCACCGCCCTCGCAGGATGCACGGATATCGCAGCTCGGCCCAGCTCTATGCTGACCTGAGCAGCAGTGATGCGCTGACCCCGCCACCGTATCCGGACGCGCAGACCTTGCGGGGACCGACCAGGCGACACGCCCGCCGATATCGCCCGGAACCCGTGTCCGGATCCGTGAGTTGCGGCGGGGCCGGAACGTTCTGAGGCGACTGCCGTCGTCACCGTCGCCATCTGAGCCGAGTATGGCGCCTTCCGCCGACGTTACCGCACTCCGGGCGGCGTCTCGGCGCGTCATCGAGCCGACCGGCTCGGACGATGACGGGGTAAGCGATAACCCGCCGTATCACGTACTTAGTTCAGGCCCGCTGGAGGCCATGCGGTGCCGCCGGCGGCCAGGCGGCGGATCGCGCCGAGCAGCTCGTCGGGATGCACCGCCTTCGTCAGGCAGCCGGATGCCCCTGCCGGCGCGCAAGGGGAATGACGTTGCTGTCGACGGCGGCGCTGAGGATCAGGATTCGTACCGTGGGGCGCTGGGCGATCAGGGCGGCGGTCGCGGTGACGCCATCCATGCGGGGCGTGTTAAGGTCCATCAGGACCACGTCGGGCTCGAGGCTCCGTGCTGCCGTGACGACCTCGGTGCCGTCGGTACACGACCCCCACGACGAGGAGATCGTCGGCTGCGTCCAGGAGCGTGTTCAGGCTGGCTCGTTGCGCAGCATCGTCGTCGACTACCAGCACGCGTATCACGGGTTTCCACCCACTGTCGGCGGCACGTTGCCGGTCAGCATGGGGACCGTGCCCCGGCCGGCGCCACCCCTGATCGGCAGGTGGTGCGGGCGGAGATCATGGCCCGGCCGAGGGTGGGTATTCGAAGGTGGAGGTGATCAGGTGGTTGGGTGTGCCACGAACGCGTCTGGAGGTTCGGATGTAGAGAGCTGGACTCTTGAGGTGCGGTGCTGTGCTGGAGATGGAGGTAGGTCCTCCGGGGCCGTTCTGCAGGGAGTGGTTCCAAACCACCGCATGCTGCTG
>JBBSGM010000296.1:0-2359 GCA_038254065.1 Mycobacteriales bacterium
CAAGAGATACCGCGCTCACAGCCACCGCATCAAACGCACCACCGACCACGGCCAACTCCACGACAGCCCACCAAAGATCCACATCTTCAAGGTCCCATGCCTAACTTAACGGCATTGGGCCCAAGGGTCTCGCCCGCCTACGCCTACGCGGATTGACGACCGCTGAGCAAACCACCACCGACTATCAACGTCACCAGAGCGACCGCCAGATCGAGGATGTTGTCCCCGTTAATTCCTGCCGGAATGGACAGCAAAGCCCAGTAGCCAAAAAATCCCAGCACCGCAACCAGCAGTAAAACGCCAGCGACCGCGATGTTCATTCCCTGGTTGGCGGGAGGGGTAAGCGCGAACGCTCCCAGCAACCAAAACAGCCCGAGGATGATGTACACGGTGTTGTGGAATCCGTTCGTCTGAAAGAGCCCGAGAATGAAATGATCCGTCATCTCGGTATAGTTTGTGAAGCCCGTCAGGATGAAACCGAGGATCCCAAGGACCAGTACGACGAGGCCGAGGAGCACGGAATACTTCTGGTCGATCGTCGTGGGCCCCGGCTTGCTCTGATGCTTGATCCCGAACTTTTCTTCCGGACTAAGGTTCACCATTGTAATCCCCTTCCACTCGACACTGCTGTACCCGACACCCATCGGCGCCGCCGCTACACCACGAACCCCGGACGTCCAGCTGGTCCAGACCAGCCGCGGCACCGACCGGCGGTAGCTGCGCATGTATTGACGTCGCTGGCCCGGGTCGGTGGTCTCGGAAAGACAGGAGATCACTTCAGCCCACCAGGCCCTGCTCTCCCCGCCAGGCAGCAGCCTGCGTACCCAGCGCAGCGAATTGGGTTCCTGCGCGGGACCTGGACGAAAGCCTGCCATTTCTTGCCGATCTCTGAGGCCGATACCGCCAAGGATTTCGCAGTCCCCGGCGACGGATGCTCTGTGGCCGCTCATTCCGGGCCTGCCTCGGTGGTGGGAGCGGCAGCGGAGCGGGGGGGCGCGAGCAGCCGACTCAAACCACTGCGGTCACGACCGTGTTGCAGGGCGTGGACGGCGCGGGCGCGGCCCTCCGCGGTCAGCCGGTAATAGCGCCGCGGGGGTCGACCCTCGGTATGAGCTGGCTCGGGGTCTTCCCAGCGGTCACTGACCCACCCGGCGCCGCGGAGCCGTTGCAGGATCGGGTAGATCGTGCCCGGCTCCAGTCCGCTGGCGCGCACGATCTCCAGTCCATACAGCTCGGTGTCGGGGCGATCGAGCAGCGCTCCCAACACCGCCAGGACACCTACCGTCATTCGCAAACCCGCCATAGACCTTAACTCAACATAGCTAGTGTTCGCCTGTCCAGGGAAGGGGTCTCAAATCATGCGGACGAGGGAGCACCGATACGACCCAAGCCGCCCACACGCTGAGATGACGACCGCCGCTGGAGAGGTCAACCCAACGAGGATTGACTGGGCATCATCACCACCGCCGTCGTCTTGCTCTCACCGCGTCGGGGTCGGGACGAGCTGACTCCAACGCGCAGGGGGAGCCCTACGACGTGTCCCGGCCATCTGCCGCGGCCGCCAAGTCAGCGCCGCCCGGACGGCAGCCCGGACGACGTCGACCGGGACATCTTCGCGCTGTTCGCGGTGATGAACGAAAACACCACGCACTACCTGGAAGCCCAGCGGACCAAGCTAGCCAAGCCGCCTGCCGCCGACGACGCGGACTTCCAGGAGGGCAACAAGATGCACTCGATCAACGGATACGTCTACGGCAATGGACCACTGATGACCCTGCGTCAAGGGCAACGGGTGCGCTGGCATGTGATGAGCATGGGCAACGAGGTGGACCTGCACACCCCACACTGGCATGTGTAACTCCTGAGTCTCTCATCGCTAGCAACGGGCCGATGGGCGCCGCACCGCAACCAGCGCTCTCAGGTTTCGACGAGATATCGCCCTGCCTCCACCCCCGACCTGACACCGGCACCATCGACACGGATGTCCGCGATCTGGCTCGCTTCGTCGTCAAGGTTCACACCAGACCGGCCGAGCAGGCCATCACCGCCGCCCATCAATCCGATCTAGCTGCGCCTGCTGGTCACCTCGTGTGTGACGCATCTGAGTGGTCGGTGCGCGGCGAGGCGTGCGCGGATCCCCACTTGGCGCGCGCTTGCTGCACGGCAGCAATGACCAGCAGTGTCACGGCGATTGTGACGAGCAGCACAGCCGGCAGACCTAGTGCAGCGCCGCATAAGTTCGTTGGGGGATCATGCGGCCCTGAGGAGCTTGGCGTCGTAGGTCCAGCGGAAGGGTTTGGCGGTCTCGTTGTAGGCCGTGATGAATGTGGTGATCTTGTCGGCGAGGTCGTCGCGGGAG
>JBBSGM010000297.1:0-2339 GCA_038254065.1 Mycobacteriales bacterium
GACCGGAGACCGGGCACCTCACTACCCTGCTCCGCAACAGGAGGCGCAATGTGGAGGGTCGGATCGGCACGCCGTCGCGGACGCATGCGGCCTCACCTCCTCGCGTGGGTCCTGTTCTTGGCCGCGCTGCGCCACCAAGAACCGCCGAGTGACCCGATGGGCAGCGACGCCGAGGACCGGAAACCCTTGGTCCTGTGGTGCAAGAGGTGCGGGGAAAGGGCCCTGTGCGTGTTCATCGGCAACGGGACCTACCGTTGTGAGAACGATCACGACCACCTGATCAAGCGGTGAGGACGGTCCTGCCGTGACCACCCCGGCCGGCGAAAGCGCGAGCGCGCTCTCCGGAATCCTCGGTCGTTACTTCGTCCTGGTCAGCCTGCTGCCGAGTGTCGGCCTCACCGCATGGATCTCCTTTTTAGTGGCCTCGGGGGCGTGGACCGGCGAGCCGAATTGGAGCCGGGCCTCGATCAGTCTGTCCGGGATCTCGGTCGGCGGTGTACTCCTGCTCGTGGCCGTGTCGATTGTCCTCGCCGCGGCTCTGCACCCGCTCCAGTTCCTCCTGGTGCAGGCGCTGGAGGGATATTGGGGAGCCGGCGAGCTGGCTGCGCGGGCCCGCGCAGCCCGGATCGCCGTGCACAGCTCGCGACGGGCGGCCCTCAACGCCGCTCGGCTGAAGGCCCGTCCCGCGGCAGATCCTGACCTCGATCATCCGGATCTGGTCGCTCTCTCGATTTACGGCGAAGCCACTCGAGAGCTGGCCCAATACCCCGGCCGGGTACGCCGGGTGATGCCGACGCGTCTGCGCAACATGCTGCGCAAGCACGAGGACGAGGCGGGCTCGCAGTACGGGCTCTCGGCCGTCCAGCTGACCGGCCACCTGATGCAGGTGGCGAAGTCCGAAGACGTCCGCTACGTCAACGACCAGCGGGTCGCGGTGGACGTCGCCGTCCGATGGTGTCTCGTCGCACTGGTCGGGGCAGCTGCCGCAGTCCTCCTGCTGTGGCAGCACGGCGCATGGTTGCTCCTGGCCGTGCCGCCCTACGCCGTGGCCTATCTGGGCTACCGCGGCTCTGTGGTTGCGGCACGGCATTACGGACGAGCGCTCGCCATGCTCGTCGACCTCAACCGCTTCGCCCTGTACGAGCGGTTGAGGCTGCCGATGCCGCGCGACACCGTGGCCGAGCGCAACCTCGCCGAGCGACTGGACCACCTGCTGAACAAGCACAGCAAGGTAGAGACGGTCACCTACGTTCTGACACCACCGCACACCTCAGTCGAGGCTCCCAGGATCGCCCCGGGCCGGTAGCCGGCCGACTCCGGATGTTCGGCGACGATCCGGCCCACGGCCGCGACGACCGCCCAGACCTGCGCGGCGGGGCCCCGGTGACACGCAGCGGGTCGCCCAGCAGCCCGTCGAGGGTGCCCGGGGGCAACCCCAGCCGCTCGTCGGCGGCCAGCCGGGCCAGCAGGTCGTTGTCGGTCTGCCCCTTCTCCCGCATCGCCAGCGCGACGCCCACGGCGTGCTCGGAGATCACCTCGTGTGCGGTCTCCCGGCCGATGCCCGCGCGTACGGCGGCCATCAGCACCGCGGTGGTGGCGAGGAACGGCAGGTACCGGTCGAGCTCGCGGGCGATCACCGCGGGGTAGGCACCGAAGTCGTCGAGCACGGTCAACGTGGTCTCGAACAGCCCGTCGAGGACGAAGAACGCGTCGGGGGCAGCGCGACCCGGCGGACCACCGAGCAGAAGAGTTCCTGCTGCCTCCTCACCCTGTGGAGAGGCGTTGCGGTAATTGGGAGGGTGCTCCTGTCCGCCGATGATGACGCCGTACCCTATCCCTCTCTCATCCGATCGAGGGGGTCGGTCATGCCCGAGGAGCCTGAAGGGTCACCTGAGAGCGACGCTGGCGCCGATGGCCCGGATGCGTCAGCAAGCCAACGCGCTCGCCGACGCGCCACCGACCAACATGCTGATCGAGGCAGCACCAATGTCTCGATCAACGGCAATCACAACTTCCTCGGTATCCCTAGTAGCACCCAGGGTGTCAGCATCTGGGTCAAGACTAGCGTTATTTTCGGTGCCATAAGCGCAGTTCTCGCACTCCTAACGTATCTGGGCATAATGCTCTCCAATTCAGCAACTCAGATTGACAATACGAAAGTGAGTCGGATCGCTTCAGAAGAACCCGTCACCCTTCGCTCCTGGTAACTGGTCAGGTCCTTGGCGGCGTGGCTGCTTGATCTTCGCGTCGTGGTGTTGATGATGGCGGTGTGTCCGAGGAGTCATCCACTGTAGAGCTGCGTGAGCGGCTTGCGGTCGTGGTGGCGTCGTTGGCGGAGC
>JBBSGM010000298.1:0-2299 GCA_038254065.1 Mycobacteriales bacterium
CACGGCCGCACCACCGCGTCGAGCACGGGCGCGATCGCGGTCCGCCCGGCGTGCGACTCACGTACCGCAGCGCTGCAGAAGTACAGGTACTTCGTGCCGAAGGCGACACCGAGGTGGGTCAGCGAATGCTGGCTGAGATGTTCGAACGCCGCCAGCGGATCCTTCTTCTGACGAGCGACGTCAGCCACCTCGGCGAGGCGGCCGGCGGAATCCTCGTTCTCGGTGAGGACCCGCCGGGCCCGGTACGCCCCGTACCCCACCCGACGTAACCCCAGATCATCGCCACGATGAACGCCTGCACGGCAGTGGCGGCGTCGGAGATGCGAGCGGCGTGCCCGGTGGCCACCTCGCGATCGATACCGTCGGGGAGCCCCTCGAGGAACTCATGCTGTTCGGGAAAACCGCCCACCCAGGTCCGGCGGTTCCACTGCGTCGCAGGTTGTGCCCCTGCGCCGACATCGCGCCACTGCGCCACAATCGACGTCAACACCGCCGGCACCGCCACGATCATGACACCACCCTATCGACCGGAAGACGTGCATCCATCCCGAGGTCGGCGAGATCACGCTACGCATGCAGACCTTCGACGTCCGGTCCGCGCCCGGCCAACAGCTGGTCGTCTACCACGCCGAGCCGGGATCCCCCAGCGCCGACGCGATGAGGCTGCTCGGCACGATCACCGCCACCCGAGCCCACGCCGCGACAGAGCCACCGACGAACCGGTCTGCGAGCACCTGATTCCCGCGGTGCCGGTCCCGGCCGACCGCGAACCATCGCAACTCCCGAAGGACTCGAGCGTTGCGACGATCACTGGAATCCGCCCCTGGATCGTGGATTCCCTCGACGCCCTGCTGCGAACTGGACCACACCCTGACCGCCAGGCGGCCGCGCCGCGCACCGGCGCACCTGAGCAATCCGGAAATCTTGATCAAAAGGCTGAGGCAATGAACACCGAGCACGACTGGATCACCACACCCGTCACCGCGGACATCCTGCGCGGCGCCCTTGATCTGGAAGGCACCGCGCTGCTGCCGCACCGGCTGCCCGCTCGGGCTCGTCGGCAGATCCCCGACGACCAACTCGCCATGGCCGAGGCCCAGCCCTCCGGCGTGCGGTTGGCCTTTCGCACCCGGGCCACCACCATCGAACTGGACACGCTGCCCACCAAGAGGGCTTACCGAGGTCTGCCGACCCCGGCGGACGGCGTATACGACCTGCTGATCGACGGCCGTCTTACTGGCCAGGCCACAGTGACTGGCGGCAGGGTCCGCACGATCGACATGGCCACCCAGTCCGTCGAACTGAGCGAAGGGCCCCCCGGCACCGCCCGGTTCACCGGTCTGCCCGCGCGTGACAAGGACGTCGAGATCTGGCTCCCCCATACGGAGATCACCGAGCTGATCGCCCTGCGCACCGACGCCCCGGTCGAGTCGGCACCGGACAGCGGGCGCAGGGTGTGGCTGCACCACGGCAGCTCCATCAGCCACGGCTCGAACGCCGGCCACCCGACCGCCATCTGGCCGGCCCTGGCCGCCGCCCAGGGCGCAGTGGAGCTGATCAATCTGGGATTCGGTGGCAGCGCGCTGCTTGACCCGTTCACCGCCCGCGCGATGCGGGACACCCCTGCGGACCTGGTCAGCGTCAAGATCGGCATCAATGTCGTCAACACCGACGTGATGCGCCTGCGCGCCTTCACGCCTGCGGTCCACGGTTTCCTCGACACCATCCGCGAGGGGCATCCGACCACGCCGCTGCTGGTGGTGTCCTCCATCCTGTGCCCGGTCCAGGAGGACACCCCCGGCCCGCTCGCGCCCGACTTCGACGGCGGGACCTTGCGGTTCAAGGCCACGGGCGACCCGGCCGAACGCGCCGCCGGGCGCCTGACGCTCAACGTCATCCGCGACGCGCTCGCCCGGATTGTCGAGCAGCGGGCGGCTGACGACCCGAACCTGCACTACCTCGACGGCCGCGACCTCTACGGCGAGAAGGACTACGCCGAACTGCCGCTGCCCGACGAGGTCCACCCCGACCCCGCAGGACACCGCCGCATCGGCGAGAACTTCGCGCGGCTCGCCTTCGGCACCGGCGGGCCGTTCGCCGCCACGACCGGCTGACCACAATCGCGGCCGCGCGGGCCTTCTGCCAATGGCCTTGCGTTAAGGTAACTGGTCAGGTCGTCGAGGTCGCGGAGCCGCGGTTCAGGATGCTGCGGGCATCCAGGCGCGGCCCTGGGCGAGGGTGACCAGGGCGTCGAAGAAGTTGATTCCGTGTTTCTCGGCGGTGGCGAGGTAGCTGCGGA
>JBBSGM010000299.1:0-2128 GCA_038254065.1 Mycobacteriales bacterium
CGCGCGACCTTCTCCTGCCGGGCCTGCGTGAGCTTGGTGTGCCCGCCCCGCCGTCCCCGACGGCGCGCCCCGAGCGCCCCATCGCCGCCGCGACGATGCGCCCGCACCCAGTTACCGACCGCGTTGGCCGACACCGCTAAGCCTGGATCCACCGTTCTGATGTGAGGGGGCGGGTTGGGAGGGGTTGTCGGTGTGCCTGGCGCGGTGGGCGGCTCGGTGGGTCGGGTCTTCGGGCCCGGCGGGTCGTGGAACGGGTGGCGCGGCTGGTTTGCGGGCAGGGCGAGTCCGGCGGTGAGGCATCGTTCGTCGTCGCGGAGCGCGGCCGGGTCAGGCGGGTGGTGGCAGCGCGCGTAGCCGGGCGAGCGCGGCGAGGAAGTCGTGTTGCCAGGGCCAGCGGGCCGGCATCCGCAACCTGGTTCGGCGTGCGGTGCGGGTCAGGCGGCCGGGGATCGTGAGTAGCCGCCGGCGCAACGTGCGGGCGGTGCGAACGGTCTGTCCTGGAAGCGCGATCAGGTGGGTCCAGCGCAGCAGGTTGTGCGCGAGGGCAGCGATCACCGTCCAGGCGGCGTTGGCCATGAATTTGCCGGAGGGGAAGTGCGCGAGGGCCTGGTCTTTGAGCTCGCGGATCGCGAGCTCGACGACGGCGTGCTGACGGTGCTCAGCCTCGACGATCTCGAGCGCGTCGGTGCGGTTGGTCAAGAACGCGAAGTGCCGCCAGTCAGGCCACAGTTCGGCCTGCTCACCGATCAAGCGGGTGCGCCGGACGATGAGGCGCTGGCCGGCGAGCGTGGTCTGGGCGATCTGCGCCTCCCCGTCCTCGGGGTAGTCCGGGAGGGGCTGCCAGTTCTGTTCGGGGATCTGCTCGATCGCGGTCTTGACGTGGGTCTGCTGACGCACCCCGATCGAGTAGGTCCAGCCCGCGGCCTGCAGACGACTCATCAGCTTCTTGTTCCAGAACCCCGAGTCGGCCCTGAGCAACTTGGGTCCCGTCGCGCCGGCCCGAACCACTCTGGAAATGAGCTCCTCAACGAAGCGCAGGGCGCCGCGCGCGGTGTTCGCCGAGCCCTTCCGGGCCCGGATGTGGAGCACCTCGCCGGTCCCCGCCCGCGTCGCGAGGATCGGGTGGTAGCCACGCTGGTGGGTGTAGCCAAAGCCGGCGCCCTGCTTCCCGTAGCCGTGAACCTCACCCACGAACGAGTCGACATCGACGACCAGCCGGCCCGCGCCCGGGCCGGCGCCGGCCGCCCACGCGCGCTGAAGACTGTCGGCGAGCACCCGGTCGAGTTGGCGGACATGCCCGAACGTGAACGCCCTGAGAAACGTGCCGAGCGTCGAGGGCGCCACGACCCGATGCCCGAGCACCGCGCCGGTCTGCCCCGAACGCAGGACATCGCAGTCCTCGATGCAGTCCGCCCCCAGCGCCATCGCCGAGACCATCGTCATCACCTTCCGCCCCGGATTCGCCGCCCCGACCCGGCCGCCGAGATCCACGCGGGCATCGACCAGACACTCGATCCCCAGCCGCTGCGCCAACAGCGCCGGAAGCATCACCCCGGCGTTCGCGACCACTCGCTCATCATCGAACACCACGCCCGTCGAGTCGTTCACCATGTGGGTGACCTCCTGAGACGGGCCGCGACAGCCGCAATCTGTCGCTACCAAGCCCGACTTGGGAGGTCACTCCACCCCATCACCCGGATAGAACGGTGGATCCAGGCTAAGACGATCGTCGATGACTACCTGCGCGAGGTTCGGCCGCTGTTCGCGCCGCGGCCGCGGACGTTTCAGCGGACCGTCTACCGGCCGGGGGAGTTCTGCCAGTTCGACGTCTGGCAGCCGCGGTCGGAGGTTCCGGTCGGTCACGGCCAAACCCGCCGAGGGTTCGTGGTTGTCGCGTGCCTTGGCTACTCGCGGGCCGGCGCCGGGGTCCTGATCTTCAGCAAGGAGGCGCCGGACCTGCTGGCTGGGATCGCGGGCTGCATCACCCGGCTGGGCGCGCTGCCGAGCACGTTGGTCTGGGATCGCCAGGCCGGGATCCACGGTCACGCCGGGCGCCCGTCGGAGGCGTTCGCGGCCTTCTGCGGTGAGCTGCGGGTCGGCTGGCGGTTCTGCGAGCCCGCCGATCCGC
>JBBSGM010000300.1:0-2056 GCA_038254065.1 Mycobacteriales bacterium
CATCATGGGCGCGCTGCATCAACAAGGTTGGCATGGTCATCGGGGTCTACCTGATCCGGTCTCGCCCTTGAGGGATGGTGGCTACCGCGGGTGTCTCAGGCCATGCTGACAGAAAGGGCCGACGCCGGTTCGAATCGGGGCTGGTGAACGATGTCGCCCCATTGATCATGACGAAGGCCACCGCGATCGCCTGATCGGCAGCACCGTGGACGGTCAGGTGCGAGCTGTTGAGCTCGTCGTACAGGCGAGGACCCGAACCGACGTGCTTCGTCATGCAGGCCTTCGCCTCGAGTGCCATGAGAACTGAGCCGACGGGCTGTTCGGAGAGCGCTGGCCAGCCATCCAGAGATGCCTGTTCCGGTTCGTCGAGCACCACGGCCAGGGCCTCCCCGAGCTCGGCGAACGACCTACCCGGCCGGCTGCCCTCGGAACCTGTCAAGGCCTTTGAGACAAGGTACTTCTTTAGCGGGGTCCACCACCTGAGAACTACAGGCGTGTAAGTTCGATCGTGCGAAGAGGGGGGCCTTCCAAGGAGGGCCCATGCAAGACCGATTGGGCGCTTCTTCCGGGGGGTCGGGGCGCCAACCCAGCGACGACGAGTTGGCCGCCGAGGCGGTGGTGCTGCGGGCGCAGAACGTTCGCCTGCACGCCGACAACGACGAGCTCACTGCTCGCGTCGGTGTGCTCGAAGCTCGCATCGCCGAGCTCGAAGCGCTGATCGACGAGCTCCGTCGCGCCGGCAAGCGCCAGTCGGCGCCGTTCTCCAAGCGCCGACCCAGAGAGCACCCGGCCAAGCCCGGGCGTAAATCAGGCCCCGACTACGGCACCCACGCCAGGCGCCCGCCGCCCGATCGGGTCGACGAGACGATCGAGGCACCCCGTCCCGAGAACTGTCCCGACTGCGGCGGCGAGCTCGATCTGGAGCGTACGGACGACCAGTGGATCGTGGATATTCCCGAGATCGCCAACGTCGTCACCCGCGTCCGGGTGCCGGTCTGTCGTTGCCGGAGCTGTGGGCGCCGAACCCAGGGCCGCCACCCTGCCCAGACCTCCGATGCCCTCGGGGCGGCAGCATCGCAGGTCGGTCCCCGCGCCACGGCGCTGGCGGTGGAGCTGCACAAGGGTGCCGGCCTGTCATTGGCCCGGACAGCGACGGTGCTCGGTCGCCTGGGCCTGGCGATCTCCCCCGGCGGGGTGTGCCAGGCGGTGGCCCGGGCCGCTCGACGGGCGGAGCCCACCTACGAGGCGGTCAAGGCCGAGCTGGTGGCCTCCCCTCAGATCTCGCCCGACGAGACGGGGTGGCGAATCGGAGGCCACCGGGCGTGGTTGTGGGTGTTCGCCACCGCGACCCTGACTCTGTATCACGTGGCCCGGGGGCGGGGATTCGACCAGGCCGTCGAGGTCCTGCCCCCCGACTACGCCGGCACACTGGTGCGCGACGGGTGGGCCCCGTACCGCCGTTACGAGTCGGCCACCCACCAGACGTGTCTGGCGCATTTGATCCGCAGGGCCGGCGAGCTGGTCGAGTCCCTGCCGGCCGAGCACCGTTGGATCCCCCGGGCGCTGGCCGAAGTGCTGCGCGACGCTCTTCGGATCCGAGACGCCCGCCGGGCCGGGGCCATCGACGATGCTGCGGTCATCGAGATCGTTCCCGCACTCCGACGCTGCGTGGACACCCTGGTCGGCCTGCCCGCCGGCGACGAGGCCAACCGGCGTCTGCTCGATCACCTGCGACGGGAGCGAGACGCATTGTTCACCTTCCTCGTCGATGACAGCGTTGACGCCACCAACTGGCGCTCCGAGCAAGGCGTGAGGCCAGCGGTCGTGAACCGCAAGGTCTGGGGCGGGAACCGCAACGACGTCGGCGCCCGCACCCAGGAAGTGCTGGCCACCGTGCTGCGGACCGCCACCCAGCAGGGCCTCGACGTCATCGGCCTGTTCGCCGAACTGCTGCGATCACCGGTGCCGAGGGTGGCAGATCTCAACCTGCCGCTTACCCGTCCACCGCCTGGCTGATCAGCCGCCCGAGGCGGCGGCGAGGGCGCTATCCAAGTAC
>JBBSGM010000301.1:0-1956 GCA_038254065.1 Mycobacteriales bacterium
CCCAGCCCGCAGCCTCTACACCCGCGCTCAGACCACCGGCACCGGAGAACAGGTCGACGGCGATCGGTCGTCCTGCCTCGCGTTGCGAGTCACACCACGTCTTAAGAGTGCGGACTGTCGGCCCATCGGGGTGGCCCGGCAACTTCAGCGCGTCACTACGCTGTATGCGCACGCCATACTGCGCCACCGATCCTCCTCCCTGGGCATCTTGGCGACCAGGAGATCACACAGACACGTTCCCTGGCAAGCAGCGTTATGGCGGCCACGCGGAGGAGTCCCGCCCGACCCGCCAACCGACACACGCGTTTATATCGAGCTGGTACGACACTCTGGTGATGCCATTCGGCAGCCCGTCCGGGAAGGAGGTTGGGATGAGCCGAGGGAACTCGTCTGTGACCTTGTAGAGGCCCTCTTCGACGACCCGGTACGGCACGGCCGACTGATCGCGACCGGCCGGCGTGTAGCCGCGCTGACTGAGTTTGATGAGCAGATCGGCCCGCGCTTCCGGTTGGCCACTAAGCGCGGTGGTGGCGACCTCGACGAGGCTGTTCAAGGTATTGGCCGCCAAGGTGTCCTGCATCACCCGCAGACTGTAGAGGTAGAGATCGCCCGTCTCGGCATCGTCCAACTGCGCGAGATGCTGGATCGTGTGGACGATAGCCCCGGCCCTTGAGGTTGCCTTGACCTCGACCGAGTGCTCCGGCCACTGGAAGTCGTGGCGGGCGCCGTTCGAGGCATCCCAGGCTTCTACCGAGTCGGGCCTCGCTCCCGCCCAACGGATGAGAAACCACAGCTCGCCGAACAGTCCAATGGCGTCGGCGGCTGACAGCTGGGTGGGATCGACGCCCCAGAACCAGCGCCACTCCCTGAGCGCTGTGATGACTTCGCTATAGCGGGCACCTGGATCTGCTTGCACCGCCTCCTCTGCGATATCGGCTGCTACCGCGGCGAACGTGGTGGCCACCGCCGGATCCAGGCATACGAGGTCAATGTATGAGGCATCTGGTTGGTCGGGAATGCGGTGACGAGCCACCGACACACCCAGTCCATGGGTGCCGGTGATATTAAGGTTCATGCCGTCCGGTATTTGTACCAGTAGGTGCTGGCGGCTGGAATGGTCTCGGGCTACCCAGACGCCTGAACCTGCTGCGACCTCGCTAGCCTCCAGCTCTGCGGCCGACGCTGCGACCGGCAGGTCACCCCATCGTGACTGTAACTCCTCGGGTGTCACAGCGTGCCTTTCGGCGCTGGTGCGGAGACATATTCGACGGTGGCGTTGCTGTTGCTGCACGGGAACGAGACGGCATAGGCAATGAGCGTCGCGGCCTTGTCCGGCTCGGCGAACAACGGGACACGAGTGGTTGAGTTCTTCAGGGGCTGGGCGGCGGCGCTGATCGGGTAGAGCATCAGAAGGCCCTCGGTCGGGTCCCGGTGTGCGCGGTAAGCCTCAGCGCGGGAGTTATATCTGCCATCTTTCGTCTCGTCGTCGGCGATCCGCACGTCATCGTCGGTCAACCCCAGCAGCTCGTCGTCGGGTTCGGTAACGACTCCGAGAGACGTCGGATCGTTCTTTTTTCGGCTGCGGGCAATCAACGGCACGCTCGGCATGCCGGTGACACCGAGATTCTCGTTCCATATCTGCTCGTCGCGGCTGCTCTGGGCGCAGGATAGGAGTATCCGCCAGCGAATCAGTTCCCCGTTTCGTAGCTGCTTATCTATGTAGTCCACGACCGATGGTGGATCGATCGCCGTCTGCGGAATGACACGGAAGTTACTCAGAAAGTCCATCACGGACCTCGGATGAACACTGGCCCACGCCCAATGCCGCTAACTTAAGCGTTTGTCCAGCTCAGGGTGGGTGTGTATGCGCCAAGCAGGGACGATGGCGCCCCGGGTCGACAGCTTGAGTTGACCATCGTTTGCAAAGCCCCAGGTAGCGCTTGCGCGAAGCGCGCC
>JBBSGM010000302.1:0-1918 GCA_038254065.1 Mycobacteriales bacterium
CAACGCGACTCTGAGGTGCTCGCCGAGATGGCCAAGGGCCGGATGCGCTCCAAGATCCCGCAGCTCAAAGACGCCATGGCCGGCCGTTTCAACGAGCACCACGCACTGTTGTGCCGAGCGATGCTGGCCCGCATCGACCAGGCCGACGCCACCGTTGACACGCTCACCGCGCGCATTGACGAGCTGTTGGACCCTTACGAGGCGGCGGTGACGCTCCTGGTGACGATTCCCGGGGTGGCGCGACGCAGCGCCCAGGTGATCCTCGCTGAGATCGGTGCCGACATGTCCCGCTTCCCGACCGCCGGGCACCTCGCGTCGTGGGCGGGCATGTGCCCCGGCAACAACGAGTCCGCCGGCAAGCACCGTTCCGGGCGGACCCGGCACGGCTCGAAGTGGCTCCGCAAGGCCCTCATCGAAGCCGGCCAGGCCGCCGGGCGCTCCAAGGACACCTACCTCGCCGCCCAGTACGCGCAGATCCGCTCACGCCGCGGCCCTCAACGCGCCGCGGTCGCGGTCGGCCACTCGATCCTCGTGATCGCCTGGCACCTCCTCACCACCGGTGAGCCATACAGCGACTTGGGCGGCGACTACTTCGACAAGCGCCGCAACAGCGCCGCCCGTCAGCGTCGCCTCGTCGCCCAACTCGAAGCGATGGGCCACAAGGTCACCGTCGAGCCCGCGGCCTAACCCAACCACCTCGGGACTCCGCCCCGAGCGGGGGCTACGCCCCCGCACCCCCACGCGCCCAAGCTCCGGGTGGCGCAGAGTGATTCACATCTCAGACAGCTGTCCCTATGACCACCGAGCAAGAGCCCTCGAGGGACCTGGCTGCCGTCGTCGTGCCACAGGTCGGTCGCCTCATCGACACTCGCGACCATTGGGAGCCCTATCGGCTCGTCGACCCAGACGGCATCGCGGTGGAGGCGGTGTCAGCCTGGTTCGCTGACTTGTTGGCAGCGGGTCGGTCGGTGGCAACGGTCCGCTCCTACGGGGGGGATCTGCTCAGGTGGTTCCGGTTCCTGTGGGCGCTCGAAGTGCCGTGGAACCGTGCGACGAGCGGCGAGGCTCGGGACTTCTGTCGGTGGTTGCAGGTCGCCGGCAAGCCAGCGCGCCGACATTGGCGGCACCCTGACGAGCCGGCATCGCCGGCGGCGCCGACGGGCGTGTACGCGGCGTCGGTGCGGGCGCATAGCGAGACGGTGTTGCGGAGCTTCTACGACTTCCACCGTGACGCGGGTACGGGGCCGGTGTTGAACCCGTTCCCGCTGGACCGCTCCCGTCGCGGCGGGCGTGCTCATGCGCATCACAATCCGATGGAGCCCCATCGCAACGATCGCGCCGGGCGTTACCGGCCGAGCCTCGCGGCCCGCATCCCACGGGCGGTGCCCGATGAGGAGTTCAACGAGATCTTCGCCCGGCTGCCCTCGCACCGGGACCGGGCCCTGGTGGCGTTCTACGTCTCGACCGGGGCGCGGGCGTCGGAGCTGTTGTCGGTGAGCCAGGGCGGCGTCGATCCCGGCCGCCAGCTGATCAGCATCGTCCGCAAAGGAAGTGGAGCGACCCAGGAGCTCCCGGCATCGAGCGACGCGTTCGTGTGGTTACGGCTCTACCAGGTGGAGATGGGCGAGCGGATCGCGCCGGGACGACGACAGCCGTTGTGGTGGACGCTGCGCCTCCCGGCGCGTCCGCTGACCTACCACGGCGCCCACCGGATGTTCGAGCGGGTGAACCGGCTGGCCGGCACCACCGCGACACTGCACTCGCTGCGCCACACAGCGGCTTACCGCATGGCTGAGGACCCGGCGTTGCCGCTCACCGACGTGCAGGCGGTGCTGGGCCATGCCCAGCTCACCACCACCCAGATCTACCTCACCCCCCGGAAGGAAGACGTCATCCGTCGAGTGCTGGCCCATCACGC
>JBBSGM010000303.1:0-1631 GCA_038254065.1 Mycobacteriales bacterium
CTAGAGCACCTGGTAGACACGGGAGGAAGGGCGGGCACAGCTCTTCCTAAACCGTGCGTCGCAGGTTCGAATCCTGCCGGGGGCACCACCACTGAACAGCAGTTATATCGTGGACCAGGTCTCGATCGCAAGCGTGTGGGAATGACTGCGGGAATGAGCCCGGCTAGGCTGACCTGCGTGGCAGCCCCCCGACACCGCTCTCGCGGCCATATCGAGGCCCGGCCCAACGGGCGGTTCCGCGTGAAGGTCTACGCCGGCGAGGACCCGCTGACGGGTAAGCAGCGCTACCTCACCAAGACCGTCGGCTCGTACAAGGAGGCCGAGGTCGAGATGACGGCGCTGCTCGGGCAGGTTGACGGAACCGCCACCCACGCAGCACGGTCACCGTCTCTCAGGTCGTGGCGCAGTGGCTGGAGGTCGTCGAGCTGGCCGACACGACGCGACAGCGGTACGACGGCCTGGTCCGTCTCTACATCGAACCGACTCTCGGCGCCCACCCCGCTGCGAAGCTCGACGCCGAGCTGCTGGAGCGGCTCTACTCGCGGATGCGCCGGTGCAAACGGCTCTGCACGAAGAAGGCCGGCGATCATGTGTGCCGACCCCTCTCCGCCTCGACGGTCCGCCAGACCCACTTCGTGCTGCGAGCCGCGCTCGACCGCGCGGTGCGCTGGAACTATCTCGGCGTGAACGTCGCCGCGATGGCCGAGCCGCCCGCGTTCGAGCGCAGCGACCCGGACCCGCCCTCGGCGGAGGAGATCGCGGCGCTGCTCAACGACGCGTGGCGGGCCCCGCCTGGGGCCTGTTCCTGTGGCTGACGATGGTCACCGGCTGCCGGCGGGGCGAGATGTGCGCGCTGCGGTGGAACGACGTCGACCTGACCCGCCGCGTCGTGAGCGTCTCGCGCAGCTACTCGCAGACGAAGGCGGCGGCCCGCGAGAAGGCCACCAAGAGCAACCAGAAACGCCGCCTGGCCCTCGACGAGCACACCGTGAGCCTGCTGCTCGACTACCGCACCGAGTGTGAGGCGATCTGTGTCGAGTTGGGCGTCTCGCTGCCGGCCTCCGCGTTCGTCTTCTCCAGCAGCCCTGACGGCAGTGCAGCGTTGCTCCCGAGCACCGTGACGCAGCGATACCGGCGCGTGGCCCTGCGCGCCGGGCTGCGCAGCACCCGCCTCCACGCGCTGCGGCACTACTCGGCAACGGAACTGCTCACCGCCGGCGTGGACCTCCGCACCGTCGCCGGCCGGCTTGGTCACGGGTCTGGCGGCGGCACGACGTTGCGTTTCTACGCCGCGTGGGTCGAAGCAGCCGATCGAGGCGCAGCCGACGCGATCGCTGGGCTTCTACCTATGCCCGACCCGACCCGCCAGGTCGACGAGCTGCTACGGCCGGACTCGACTCAGTTCAGCTGGGACCACGTGAACAAGCGACAGGTCACCAAGGTATCCGGATCGAGTACCGACCTCATCGGCTGCGCGAGAGCGCGTACCGTCCAGGGCCGTTTCAAGATCGTTGATCATGTGATTACCTGGAGGATCTTGAATGGGCGGTGCATGCAGCGGGTGGCCCAGCGGGTCGTTTCGGTGACGTCGCGGCGTCCGAGGAGGTGGATCGCGCCGATCGCAAGATTGC
>JBBSGM010000304.1:0-1569 GCA_038254065.1 Mycobacteriales bacterium
ACGGTCGAGCCGCGTGGCCTCCCCGATGCGCATGCCGGTCACCACCAGCAACCCGATGAGGGCCTCGTAGGTGGCGGCCGACAGCGGCCATCGGGCCCTGCGTGCCGCCTCGAGGAGCGCCGCGATGTCGGCTTCGGCGTACAGGTATGGGTTGGTCCGCCGCCGGGGCGGCAACCACCCGCGATCGGCGACCTCGGTGGCGGGGTCGGCGGCCTGCAACCAGGTGGCAAAGCCGCGCACCACCGTCAGCCGCATGCTCAGCCACGACGGCGACGCCTTCGCCGGCATGCTGACCCATGCCATCGTCAGGTCGCTGGTGACCCGTCGTGCACCGGCTCGTTCGCAGAAGGTGACGAACTGCTCCAACAGCAAGCCATCACGGGCCAGCTTGAAGCCGAGCGAACGGCGCACGGCGAGGTAGTCGCCCAGCGAGCTGCGCAAGGTGTTGTCAGCGTTCATGCCGCACCCCCGGGCCAGGGCGGGGCGAGCGGGGCGAGCGCGGCGACGTCGACTTTCGCGTAGATGGCGGTCGTGGCCATCGCGGCATGGCGGAGGACCTGGCCGACCTCGACCAGTGACCCCCCGGACCGGAGCAGATCACTGGCCAGCGTGTGCCGGAGCCGGTGCGCCCCCACCTTGGCCACCCCGGCCCGGTCGCACGCCGAATAGACCACCCAGGTGATCCCGCCCGGGCTCAGCGCCACCGTGGGGGCGATGGCACGCAGGAACACCACCCGACTGTCCACTCGCGGGCGCCCACGCCGCAGGTAGCTGACCACCGCATCGCCCACCTCGGAGGGGAGAGGGAGCCGGTCGACCCGGCCTCCCTTGCCGTGAACCACCACCTCGCCGGCCCGCCAATCGATGTCGTCGAGGGACAGCCGGGCGACCTCGCCGGCCCGAAGCCCGAGGCGCGCCAGCAGCACCAAGACGGCGTAGTCCCGCCGGCCCCGTCCGGTCCGCCGGTCACAGCTCGCCAGCAGTCGGGCGACCGTCGCCCGGTCCAGTCCGCGGGGCAGGCCTGTCCCCTTGCGGTTGGCCACCGCCGGCACCGCCTGGGCCAGGGGAGCATCCACGACGCCCTCCACGTGCAGGAACCGGAGGAACGAGCGCAGCGCAGCCGCCAGGTTCCGCGCTGCGGCCGGCCTCCGGCGGGGCAGCTCACGAGCGCAGAAGGCGCTCACCTCCGCCATCCCGATCGCAGTTGCTCCCACGGCCAACCCGGGGTGCTCGATGAGAACGAGCGCCGCCACCTTCAGCCACGCTGACACCACGGGCACCACCAGACCCCGCTCGGCCACGAGGTAATGCTCGTAACGGGACAGCAGTCGCTGGTCCGCGTCGGCGGGCAGCCCCGATCCGGACGGCGATGCCAACGCACCCTGGTCCCGGAGGAACTCCTGCAGACGCCCGAGCGCGCTCGGTGTCAGGCGTGCCGTGTAGCCCTGCTCCCGTCGGTCCCTGCAGTACTCCTCGACGTGTTCGGGGCTCAACCCCGCCGCGTCCAGCCCCTCGTCGGCCATCCACCGACTGAGGTGACCCATCAACCTCAGCTGCTCAGCGGTAGAC